>DYNN01000001.1 GCA_020721045.1 Thiomargarita sp.
CAGAAAGCGAATTATCAAATACATACATTTAAATATGTTTTTTGAAGCAGCACAAATAGCTTAGCTTACTGCAATTTTTCTATTTTCTCTAAACTATCAATCGCTTGTTGATTTTGTGGATCAATTGCTAAAATAGCATGATACATAGATTTTGCTTCATCGATACGATTGGTGACGGCTAAAATCGTGGCTAAATTACCTCTCGCAATCAAACTGTCCGGTGAATATTCAATCGCTTCACGGTAGAATGTTTCCGCTTGATCCAATTTTCTCAATTCATAATTAATATTTCCGGCATTAATTAAGAATTTGGCACGATTAAACGCGCTGAGATTGGGTAATGTCAACGCTTGATCAATCCAATTCATTGCGCGATCATATTGTTTTAATAATTTATAAGCAACCACCATATTTAATACGGCTTCAACACTATAACTTTTGGTTTGTGAGCCGTCTGGATTGGTGACTGTTTGTATCGATTGTTGCAGCGTTTCTAAAGCAGTTGCCAACGTCGCGTTACTTTGCGCCACATTCGATTGTCTTTCAATTTGACTTTGTTGCAATAAATGTTTACCCAAAATCACCCAAGCCCGTTTCTTTTCCGGCGATTGAGCAATATTATCTTTCCATAATGCAATCGGATCACGCCATAATTCATTACGTTGCCAAGTTATCACTGCTAAAATTAAGATAAGTGCAAAAATAATAACGATTATTAAGTAGCGATTCAATAATTTAGCAATCGGATCGAGTAATAACCAAGCACAAATGATAAATAAACCTAAATTGGGTAAATAAGTACGATGTTCAAAAATAACGTCTCTAATTGGAATAACACTTGATTCAATCAGATGGGCTAAATAATAAAATAAAATTCCAAAGGTAAATAATGGTAAACGACGTATACTGTAAATGGCAACAGCAATCAATGTAAGATGACCAATTAACGTCCATAATGCTTGGCTGTGCATTAATCGTGCGACTAGATTGTAATTGGGGTGTTGATAGATAAAATGTTCAGTAATTGGGTATTGATAATCAAGATGTAATCCAACTGGGTAAAAAAACAATTTAATATAAGTCCACAATACGCTAAATTGGGTTGATAAATAAGATTCGCGCGAAATTTCTGAAGTTTCTTGCGTTAAATCAATCATGGCTTGTAAAGAAAAAGGGTTGTAATTCAAAGCAGTGGCTAAAATAATCCACAGTACGCCCAATGCAGATAAGGCAACACCAATTGCTACCAATAATCGTTTGCGGTGAAATGAAAAGAAAATCAATTCCAAAAGTAATAGAGCAATGGGCAAGGTAACGGTATTTTGTTTGGTTAAAAATGCTAATATTGCCAACGAGATACAGCTTATTATCCATAATATACGTATTTTATTAGCTAAACTTAATCGTGCTTGAATAAAACAAGCCATCGCTGCAATATAAAATAGGGCGGCGAGTGAGGCTAATCGTTGTACAATGTAAGTAACAGCTTGTATTTGTAGAGGATGTAATATGAATAATAAAGCGACAATCAGCGGTAACCATTGTTTGACGGTGGGATTTAATTTGTCAACTAATAAGGGCGTTCGTACGATGCCGCGCATTAATGCTAAAACGACAAATCCGGTTAGTAAATGAATGATAATATTGACAATATGATAACCAGCAACTTGAAATTGATTGGCTTGGTAATTTAAAGCAAAAGTTAAATAGCCAATAAGTCGTATGTGATAAATATTCCATAATTCTATTAACGTCCCTTGCCAATTGTAAATAAAGGCATTTTCTTGGATAGAAGAAAAATCGTCCAAATAAAAAGGCACGTCTAAAGTATGATAATAAACGCCTATTGTTGCCAGTGTGATGACGATAATTTGAAAGTACCAAGCGTTGAGGTTATTAAATAAAATTTTTTGCATACTTTAACCAATTCATTAATATTATTATAATTTCACATCACTGTATCTAGTAGATTTTCCACCGCACGGATATCAGCACGTCGCATCGGTTTTCCATCTACAGGACTGGGTGGCGACCAACGAATGTCGTTTTGTTTGAATACAACGAGGGAAATCGTTTGTTCGCCTGCCATAAAATGATAGCAGGGATAGATCATGATTTGTGATAAATGAAAGCGTTTTTCGCTCATTTCGTAGGGAATGTTTTTATTTAGCAGAAAGATGGCAACTTCTTCTGGATTATCAGCAAATAAGTGTAGCGTAATTTTTGAATTAATATGAGCGGTGCCGTGTAAAACTTCACCCACTAAACGCGGATTAAATAGTGCCAACAGGCGCATCGCTTCTAGGGCTGATTGACGTTGTTGTCGTAAATTATGACTGATGCTATCGGCGTGAAATAAACGTTGATAAATAAGAATTTCGGCTTCAATTTCACTATTACTGGGCAAATGTCGAGTATTCGGTGTGCCCAGTTGTGTCGCTGCTTTAACTTTGGCGAGTTGAAAATCACTGATTCCTTCTTGTACCATGATGCGCGCGGTTACTTGGGCTAAATGTTGACGGTGGTTTGTCATTTTAGAACGCATATCGTTATTTACTTTTGACGAAACGTAACATCCGCTTTCTTTTTTTCACTTGATGCGCTGTCAGTGGATTTTTACGCCCTTTAAAAGGGTTTTCGCCTTGTTTAAAAGAGAGGTAAATTGGTGTGCCTTGCAGTTTAAATACTTTGCGAAAATAATTAATTAAATAACTTCTGTAATTAGCGGGTATTGATTCTACTTGATTACCATGAATGATAAACAGGGGAGGATTGTGTCCACCTTGATGCATGTAACGTAATTTGATTCGACGTCCGTGAATTAAAGGAGGTGGATTTGCTTCAACTGCTTTTTGTAAGGCATTATTTAAGCGAGATGTGCTAATAGGTTGACAAGCCGATTGCCATGCAGTATGAATGGAATCAAATAGGTGACCTACACCGGTGCCATGTAGTGCAGAAATAAAGTGAATATCTGCAAAATCAATGAAATGGAGTTTTCTACTGAGATGGTAACGGATTTGTTCACGGTGATGAGTTTCTAAACCATCCCATTTATTGACCGCAATCACCAAGGCTTTACCGCTGTCTAAAACAGCACCCAATAAATTCGTGTCTTGGTCGGTAATTCCTTCTTGTGCGTCTAGTAACATAATGATGACGTTGGAACTATCAATTGCTTGCAACGATTTGATGACGCTAAATTTTTCAATCATTTCAGAAACTTTTGCACGTCGTCTGATACCTGCAGTATCAACCAATATGTACTCTTGCGTGCCACGATTAAAGGGAATGGCAATGCTATCACGTGTGGTGCCGGGTTGATCGAAAGTAATAACGCGCTCTTCACCTAAAATTCGATTAACTAATGTGGATTTACCGACATTGGGACGACCTACAACAGCGATTTTGATGATATTGTTAGGTACATCGATTTTAGTATTATCCACGGTTTCATCGGTTATTATCTCATCTGCTGGCGGTTTCAATCGAGCGATTACTTGGGTGATAACTTCTTGAATACCTTGCTTATGACTAGATGAAATCGGATAAGGCGTCCCTAAACCCAATTGATGAAATTCGCTGATAACGAGTTCTTTAGGCAAACTTTCTGTTTTATTAACCAGTAGATAAATAGAATGATTCAGTTGACGCAATTGTTGAGCAATTTCTTGATCAGTTGCAGTTAAACCCGCTCGTCCGTCAACTAGAAATAGAACGCTGTCTGCTTGTTGTACTGCCAATAAAGTTTGTTGAGTAATACGCTCTTTCATGGGATTTTCATCGTCATTTAGCCCACCGGTATCAATCAGTAAATATTCATATTCGTCTACATGTCCACGTCCAAATAGGCGATCACGAGTTAAGCCGGGTTGATCAGCGACAATGGCATCACGAGTGCGAGTTAAAGCGTTAAATAAGGTTGATTTGCCAACATTAGGGCGACCAACAATTGCAATGGTAGGTAACATGAATTCTTTGTAATAACTGGAAAATTTTTGAAAAACTAAATGATAAGTATATCTCAATTGTGATTTTCATGAAAGTGGCAGCAAAATACGTAGACCACAGGAAAAAATTTATCACTATTGAAATAGGCTCTTATAAAAGTTATGATACCAATGTCAACATTTTATTGGATTTATTTTATGAAAACATTTATCACTACTTTAATCGTTATTGTTTTAATTTTGTTTGGTTTAATCGGCGGTTTTTTTGCAGGAAAAGCAAGTAAAAATATTGAAACAATAGATAATTTTTCTATTTCACTTCATCAAGTTCAAGATGAAATGCGGGTTTTACAAAGTAACTTTTCTACGCTGACCACAGAATTAGCAAAAAAAACGGGAATTATTTTTCAGCAATCTAATTTTGACCTTGAAGCCGCGTTAGCCAAAACGGATGCGTTGATTCAACAAGGAGAATTGGCTAAAGCTGCACTCTATTTTAGCAATGCACTGGCTCAATCGCCCAACCGCTTTCAAACAATAGAACATTATCAACAAACTGTATTGGCATATTGTCAACAATTAAATCAACAAGGTGACTACGAAACCGTGTTGAATATCTTGGTGGATATGGATAATTTTTTGCGTATACAAGCAATGGAGATAAAGCCACAATTTATTGATAAATTAGAGAAAATTTTAACTGAAATTGCAGATTTTAGGCAAACAGTGGAAACAGCCAGTATTACCAGAAATAATGAAGGAACGCTGAAGTTTGTTCATGAATTAACAAACAACAGTGGTCAATTATTAAAACAGCAACCTAAACTAGATATACCAAATATTACTGAATATCTTGAAAAATTGAAAGATAACCTTTTGACTTTACAATCAATTGATACCAGTATTTTTCAAAAAAACGAATTGGTGACATTGAATAACATAACGAAGCAATTGAGTGATAAAATTGCCAGTGTTGAACCGCAATTGGCTGTTATTCAAAAACAATCGATGGTATCAGAATTTGTTCAACAGATTAATACGCTATTAAAAAAGGTCAAAGCTGAATCCACTGAATCTCCACTCATTTTATATTATCTCACCTTAATTGATTCTTTACTCAATCAGTTCGTTTTAATTGCACCTGATACTCAAGAAATGCAACTTCAATTGGTTAATTTTTCAAAAGAATTAGAGTTAGTCAAAGAAAATCTGGCTAAAGCTCATTCGCAAGCAGTTTGGCACGACATCGATAAATTAATTTCGACACAATTGGTAATAGATAAAGACAGTAAAGCACAGGACGCTATCGTCAAACTTGTTCAACTCAGACAGTTATTTGCTGAAAAAGCAAACGGTTTAACTTCATTAGAATTTCTTGAAAAAGCCAAAGCACTACGCGATCAAATAGAAAAGACGATGGTAGATTGGCAGAATAAACAAGCGGATAACTATAATCAGTTTGCAATTAAAAGAATTAAGAATTTATATGATAGTTATAAAAATCAATTGGGTGTGAATACAGATGAAGAAATTGTCTACAATGCAACCATTGAACTATTAGGACTTATAGACACTCGCTATCTCTCTACTCCTGCAATGACTGCTTATAACGAAGTTTTTGGAAAATTTTACGCAGAATTGGGTGATGAGCAAAAAATTTCTCTCTCTTCCGAAATGACTTTAAAACAAAAAAAACCATTAACTGATTTTTAATTAATAGGATAACTTTATGAAATTTCAATTATTTTTTTGGCTTTTTTTAGTCAGCTCTCATTGTTTAGCCGCTGATGAGCATCACTATGAAAATGCCTTTCTTTATAGCCATGAAAAAACCGGTGTCGCAATTTCAGCCTTATCTGCGGGTCTTGCCCCATTTATGTATCAAAATGCAATGAGACAAATGACACCAATTCAAATTGCTGCAAATGAAACTGGCATTTTGATGGGTTTACGAAATCGTCGCATAGACTATATTAATGCCGATCCCTACGGAGTTTCTGGTAGACAACGCATTTCTGAAACCATCGGTGAAATGGGCGCGCGTGCTTTTGCTAAAAAAGCAGGTTACACACCGCTTTATCAAGGCGCACCGGGAAAAGGAAGAGGATTTGATCAAGTTTATCAATTTGGTAAACAAGTGGTTGTTGTAGAAGCAAAAGGTGGAAGTAGTGCTTTGAAAGTTTATCGTGGCTATTTACAAGGAACGCCTAAATATACAGTCAAAGTTGCTCAAGAAATTTTAGCCAGCAAAACAGCTTCAATTCAAGCTAAACGTGCAGCAAAAGCGGTTATTGAAGCCTATCGTAAAGGCGATTTAGTGGTTCAAGCTGCTCATACCTCACATGTTTATGGTAAACCCGGTCTAACGACAGTCCAAACCACTTATGGCAAAATCGAAAATCCGTCATTGATGGAACTTGCGCATCGTAGCAGCCTAAAACTGGGAATGGCAAGCGGTTTATTGGGCGGTGCATTTGAGTTAGCGAGTCAATTGGCGACTGAGCAAACAGTGAATTGGGAACAAGTGGCAAGTACGACTTTGATAGCAGGTGTCAGTGGTTATGCAGCCAATATGACAAATATGTTAGTACAAAATGCACTGATGAATAATCAATCACGTCTTGCGTCTGTACTGGCTACGCCGACAACCAGTTCATTCTTAGGCAGTATCAGTAGTGGTGTGGTAGCCAGCGCGGTATTTGCTTATGGCTCTTATTTTTTAGGCTATGCTGATTTAACCACCGCTAATAGAACGTTGACCACAAGTTTAGTGGGCACAACTGCTGCGGCTTTGACCAGTACGGCAACCTTAACTTTAGTAGCAACTTTGGGTACAGCAAGCACAGGTACTGCAATTAGTGGTTTATCGGGTGCAGCAGCCACTAATGCGACTTTGGCTTGGCTGGGTGGTGGCAGTATTGCAGCGGGCGGCGGTGGTATAGCAACGGGTGCCGCAGTTTTAACGGCAGGTGTAGCAGCAGTGGCTATTGCAGCAACGGCAGGCGTAGTATATTTATACACTTTAGCCGATGAAAACACCGAGCGTGAACGCGTGAATCATTTGGTTACTAGCGTGCATCGACAACTTTTAAGCACGCTTTAACTATATTTTGGGTGCATAGATTTCATATAATTCTTCATAAACTGCATTGAATTATTTGATAAAGTTATGTACATTTTGTGTTGAGAAAGTGATTTTAATTTTTTGATTTTTCAGTATATGATTTTGTCAATGCGTAAGTCCTAATGTATGATATACTTATCAGTTTAAATTTTTGTCTAAGTTTACCCTCTCACTGTGAAAAACAATTTTTTAACTCAATGACAGTGGGCTTACCTCTAAGGAGAATCGTTAAGTGAGTCAAGAAGAAACTAAGCATGCCAGAAATAATCTAATTTTAGTCACAATTTTAATAAATTTGGCTATGTTATTTGTTGTTGTTGCATTACTCGTTGATAAGTTAGGTTTTAATTTTGGTAATGACGGTAATGCATTAACTCAAGAAAATGCAAATTTGTTAATTAAACCACTGGGACAAGTCAATATTGGTAGTGCTGATGCACCCACACCAGCAGCTAAGTCTCCAGCTAAGTCTCCAGCCGAAATGACTAAAACAGATAAAGCATTAGCACTGATCAATGAGAAAGGCTATATTTGTATGAGCTGTCATCAAGTGGATGCCAAATTGACTGGTCCCGCTTACCAAGACATTGCCACCAAGTATCAAGGTGATGACAAAGCTGCTGATATGTTAGCCGCTAAAATAAAATCTGGTGGATCAGGTACTTGGGGTGAAATACCCATGCCACCTAATCCAACTGTCACTGATGACGATTTGAAAGTGATTCTTGATTGGATTTTAACAATGGAATCAGCCAAATCAGCACCCGCTGCAGAAGAACCCGCAAAATCATCTGAAGCAACAGTTTCCATGGATGCTACCACAGCAGAAGGCATGGCGGTAGTTGATGATAAAAAACAGTTAGCAACCAATACTGCCACTGAAAAAGCACAACCTGCTGATGCGATGGCAACTGATAAACCCGCTGAAGTTGCGACTGAAGCTGTTATGACGACGGATGACGCCATGATGTTAATTGCTGATAAAAGTTATGCTTGTCTTGCTTGTCATCAAGTAGATACTAAAATGGTGGGTCCTGGCTATAAAGAAATTTCAGCGAAATATCAAGGTGATGCAGCAGCAGTAGATGCGTTAATTACAAAAATTAAAAATGGTGGTGTAGGTACTTGGGGTGAAATGCCCATGCCGCCTAATGCAACAGTTTCTGATGATGATGCTAAGGCATTAGTTGCTTGGATTTTATCTTTGAAATAATTCTCACTACTTAATGACTCATTTCCCTGCTTTATAAAAAGTGGGGAAATATCCTTTCCTAATTTGTGAATACACACCTGAATTATTTAAAATTATTACTTACTTTGATAATCGCTTTGTCATTTATGGTTGCGAGCTTCAATTGGTTTGTCGATCCTTTTGGTATTTATCAAAGTATTAAAATTCATCAAGTTAACGCCATTAAAACCCAACAAGAAGTGATTGGCAAATTCACGATTAAAGCAATTTGTGCCTTAGAACAAGAGTACAATATTTTTATTTTAGGCAGTTCTCGTGCTAATCGTGGTATTGATCCTACTTATTCTGCATTAACTGCACGGGGAAAAGCGTATAATATTTCTTTGGCAGGTGCACACTTACATGAATTAAAACAAGTATTCGATTTTATTTTAAAACACCAATCTAATATTGAAATTATTATCTTTTCACTTGATTTTTTCATGTTTACTGACAGAACAGCACCTAATCCTAATTTTGATCAATCCCCTTTTGGCGAAACCAATTATTTTTTACAGCGGCTTAAAAACACTTTTTCCTTAGATGAAGCTTATTATTCACTGAAAACTGTTTATGATAATTATTACGCAGATACCACAATTCAAGCAACATTTTTATGCGATCGTCAAGGTGCACCAAAGCCTAATACAATGATATTCTATCCACATCATGAAAATTTTATCAAAACATTAACTAGTTTTTTCATTGCGCCTCAACTGTATGCAGGATACTGTTATAGCGATACACGATTGTTAGAATTGCAACAGATTATTGAAAAAGCACGTGAACGTGGTGTTTTACTCAAATTTTTTATTTCACCAATACACGCATGGCAATTGGAAGCTATTCGCTTAAGCGGTTTATATCCGACATTTGAACAATGGAAACGTGATTTAATTCAACTATTAGCGCAAGATCATACCAAATATCCGCAACAAACGGTTTATACTTTACACGATTTTAGCGGCTACCATCATTTTGCCACAGAAACTGTGCCACGACATAAACAACAACAGATGCAATGGTTTTGGGAATCATCTCATTACAAAACTCAATTGGGTAATGTGGTGTTAGATAAATTATTTACTAATCAAATGAACCCGCAAGCAACAGATTTTGGTATATTAGTCGACTCAAATAATATTGAAACGCATTTAGCCAATGTACGTCGAGCGCAACAACATTATCAACAAACCCATCAGGATGATATTCTTGAAATTACAGCTTTGGCTAAAGAAAAATTACCTAAAATACCAACGCTTTGTCCACATTAATATTGTAATATAACTAATTAATTATAAAAGTTTTTACGATTATTATGAAGGAAATAATCAATGGGACGTCGCATTGCCGTCGTTGAAGATGAACCTGCTATTCGCGAAAATTACGCAGCTGTATTACGCAGACAGGGCTATGAAGTCAGCACATACCCCAATCGCTTGGATGCCATGCAAGCGTTTCATACCCGTTTGCCTGAATTAGTCTTACTAGACATTGGGTTAGAAGAGGAAGTAGAAGGTGGATTTGATTTATGTCGTGAATTGCGCGCCTTATCACAATATTTACCCATTATCTTTCTAACCGCCCGTGATAGCGAGTTTGATATGGTATCTGGATTACGTTTAGGTGCTGATGATTACTTAACTAAAGACATCAGTATGCCTCACTTATTAGCGCGGATTGCCGCATTATTCCGTCGTGTCGACGCATTGCGCACCCCGCCTTCAGAAGAAAATGTCATTGAACGCGGTTCACTACTTATTGATAGTAATCGTCTCACTGTTACTTGGCGAAAAATACTCATTGATTTAACTTTGACTGAATTTTGGATTATTTATGCATTAGCGCGCCACCCTGGGCATGTCAAACACCGTGAACAATTGATGCATGAAGCCAATGTTTTCGTAGATGACAGCACAATTACATCTCATATTAAACGTATTCGGAAAAAATTTTCCAGTGTCGATGTTCGATTTGCAGCGATAGAAACTGTCTACGGTATGGGCTATCGTTGGAACGTTGATAAATAATTTCTCATTTAACTCTTTCTATTCTCATGCAAATTCTCGCTGACGAAAATATCCCTTATGTGCGTGAACTTTTTTCTACATTAGGGGAAATCCGTACAATTGCTGGACGTAGCTTACAACAAACTGATTTAACAAACATTGATGTGCTACTTGTGCGTTCAGTGACACCCGTTAATGCAAATTTACTTAAAAATACACAGATAAAATTCGTGGGTACTGCGACTATTGGATATGATCATATCGATTTGAATTTTTTAGAAAAACATCGTATTGGCTTTAGTTATGCCCCGGGGTGTAACGCAACCGCTGCCGCTGAATATGTGATTAGTAGTTTGATAATTATGTCAGAAAGGCAAGGATTTGATTTAACGAATAAAACTGTCGGTATCATTGGTTGTGGCAATGTGGGCTCACGTGTTTGGCAAAAATTACAAGCTTTGGGTGTCACTTGTTTGCGTCATGATCCACCATTGCAAGAAAAACTTGGAAATCAAGACTTTGTTGATTTAAATAGGGTATTAACCGCCGATATTATCACTTTACATGTGCCTTTAGAAAAAGCAGGACCTTATCCAACTTATTTGATGGTAAATCAAGCATTTCTAGCGAAATTACATCCAGAAACTCTTTTCATTAATACCTCGCGGGGTGCTATCGTCGATGAAGTGGCTTTGCTGCATAAATTGACTCAATGTCCAAAAATGACTGCAATTTTAGATGTTTGGGCGAATGAACCAACGATTAATCAAATTTTATTGCAGCGCAGCAACTTGGGAACACCGCACATTGCAGGTTATAGTTTTGATGGTAAAATCACTGGTACTACCATGTTATATCAAGCAATTTGTCGTCATTTTGCCTGTATTCCGACAGCGCGCATTCCTTTGCCACCCGCACCGCTGACCGGCTTAAGTTTTTCTCAAACTGTTGATGATAAAACAGCTATTCAAACTGCGGTATTAGCGGCTTATGACGTAAGACGAGATGATGCCGCACTCCGTTTAAGCGCACAAACTGCTAATCCTGCTAATGCTTTTGATTTATTGAGAAAAAATTATCCTATTCGCCGCGAATTTCATAATATCACTATTTCATTACCAAAAGAAAAGCTATTGCTAGCTAACAAAATGCAACAATTAGGTTTTAACATTTCATTTTCCGCTTAATAATCAATTATGAACCTACAATTTCAAGAAACAATTGCTGCATTAGCAACGCCGGTGGGTCGCGGTGGTATTGGCGTTATTCGCGTTTCAGGTGAATTAGTACCTACTGTTGCAACGGCTTTACTGGGTCAATTACCACAACCACGTTATGCTACATTTAGTCAATTTACTGATTCTAAAGGACAATTGATAGATCAGGGTATTGCACTCTATTTTCCTGCGCCACACTCATTTACGGGCGAAAATATTTTGGAATTACAAGGGCATGGCGGTATTATTGTCATGGATACCTTGTTAAAAGCGATATTAGCATTGGGTGTTCGATTAGCGCGCCCGGGGGAATTTTCTGAACGCGCATTTTTAAACGGTAAAATTGATTTAGCACAAGCAGAGGCAATCGCTGATTTAATTGATAGCAGTTCGGTACATGCCGCACGGTGTGCATTACGTTCTTTACAAGGCGAATTTTCTAATCATATTAACCAGTTAGTTGAAGAATTAACCCAATTACGCACTTATATTGAAGCGGGCATTGATTTTGTCGATGAAGAAATTGATCTATTGGCAGATGGTCAAGTTAATAACAAAATAAACTTATTAATCAAACAATTAGAATCTATTTTACAAAAAGCACAACAAGGTTATTTGTTGAAAGAAGGAATGCGTATTGTGTTAGTAGGCGAACCTAATGTAGGAAAATCCAGTTTATTAAATGAGTTAGCGGGGCGTGATACGGCTATTGTTGCTGCCATACCCGGGACAACACGTGATATAGTGCGCGATCAGATTTTGTTAGATGGAATGCCACTACATATTACTGATACAGCGGGTTTACGTCAAACCGATGATCCTGTTGAGCAAGAAGGAATTCGTCGTACTAAACAAGCGCTTCAAGATGCCGATATCGTTATTTTGCTATTGGATGATCGACATGTAAATGATGATCCGCACGCTCAATTATTAGCTGAATTACCTATGAAGCCTTTGATTATCCGAAATAAAATTGATTTAACTGGTCATTCAGCGGGTATAAGCGATAACATGATCTGTTATTTGTCAGCTAAAACCGGTGCTGGAATTGATGCTTTAAAACAGCAGTTGAAGAATATGATGGGATTACAAGCCAATACTGAGGGTAATTTTATGGCACGCCGTCGACATTTAGAAGCGTTAAAACAAGCACAGTCAGCGTTATTGACCAGTATGAATTATGCGCAACAACAGCAAAGTGAATTGTTAGCAGAAGAATTACGTTTGGCACAACAAGCGTTGGGCGAAATTACTGGGCAAGTCACTGCTGATGATTTACTTGGGCGTATCTTTTCTACGTTTTGTGTTGGAAAATGATGCAATTCACGTTATTTGAGGGAGTAATTTTACAAAATTGCGATGATAGTAATGTGCTTTTAGTATCATGTAGCCAATTGATTTAAATAATCTTTAACGCCTTCTTCTACTGTTTTGAACGGCTTTTTATAACCTATCGCTCGTAATGCGCTAATGTCGGCTTGGGTAAAACTTTGGTAATGTCCTTTTAAATTTTCAGGGAAATCAATATATTCAATCTGTCCTTGTTGGTGCCATGCTATCACAGCGTAAGCAACATCGTTAAAACTTTGGCTGCGCCCAGTGCCTACGTTGAAAATACCCGATTTATCAGGATTATCCAAAAACCATAAATTGACATCCACTACATCTTTAATATAGATAAAATCACGCCGTTGTTCGCCATCAGCATAACCATCACAACCTTTAAATAGTTTAATTTTATTACCTTTTTCTCGTATTTGCTGATTAAAATGGAAAGCCACACTTGACATTTTACCTTTGTGTTGCTCACGTGGTCCATAGACGTTAAAATAACGAAAGCCCACAATTTGTGTAGTAGCGACAGGTAAACGTCGTCGTATGTATTGATCGAAGAGAAATTTTGAGTAGCCATACATATTTATTGGCTTTTCAAATTCAAGTTGTTCTTTAAAAACGGTATTGTTGCCATAGACAGAAGCACTTGATGCATAAATAAACGTGGCATTATGCGACAAACAGTAGTGTAATACTTTCTTAGAATACTCGTAATTATTATGCATAATATATTGTCCGTTCCATTCAGTCGTTGAAGAACAAGCACCTTGATGAAAAACAGCTTCAATTGGATGCGGAAAATGATGCCTGCTTTCAATCCATCTGAGAAACGTTGCTTTGTCCTGATAATCCATAATTTTGCAATCAACTAAATTGGTAAACTTATGTCCATCAGTAAGATTATCAACCACTAAGATGTCAGTATAACCACGTTCATTAAGTGATTTTACAATATTACTTCCGATAAAACCTGCTCCACCGGTGACAATAATCATTGAGCGTTGAGTTCTCCAATAATACGGCTTGTTGAACAACCAGAAAGAAAATCGAGTACACGCACTTGTCCGCCTTGTGCTAATACGCAATCATTTCCAGCAATTTCATGTAGTTGATAGTCTCCACCTTTTACTAAAATATCTGGTAAAATTTGGCAAATCAGTTCCCTTGGCGTATCTTGACTGAAAGGGATTACCCAATCGACGCAACGCAAAGCTTCTAATACTGCCATTCGGTGTTCAAGTGGATTAATTGGGCGTGAATTTCCTTTTAATCGTTGCACAGATTGATCGTCATTAACAGCAACAATCAAGCGATCGCCCAATTGACGCGCTTGTGTTAGATATTGTATGTGTCCAGCATGTAAAATATCAAAACACCCGTTGGTCATGACAATTTTTTCACCTTTACTTTTTGCAATTTGTACCGCTAATTGTAAAGAATCAGCATGATGTATGCCATTTTTATGATCAACTTGTAAAGCGTAAGCTAATTCTGTCGGATTCACTGTGGTTGCACCCAATTTGGCAATAACTAATCCGGCGGCTACATTCGCTAACATCGTGGCTTGCACCATATCTGCACCGACCGCTAAGCTGGTTGCCAAAACGCTAATGACAGTATCGCCAGCACCGGTGACATCAAAAACTTCTCGCGCTTGTGTGGGTAAATGTAAAGCCGGTTTACCACGTTGTAACAGTGTCATACCTTGTTCGCTACGTGTGATCAGTAATGCGTCCAATTGTAAACTGTTACGTAAATTTTCCCCTCTTTCAACTAAAATTGCTTGCTGTGCACAATGTCCTACAATTGCTTCAAATTCAGACAGATTAGGCGTGATTAAAGTCGCACCGGTATATTTTGTAAAATCTCTGCCTTTAGGATCAATAAAAATCGGTTTATGTGCAGCTTTAGCTAATTGAATTAATTGAGCGGGATTATACAAAGTTCCTTTGCCATAGTCCGATAAAATAACCGCATCTACTTGAGAAAGACAAGCTTGCGTCTGTGCAATTAATTCATCATTGGTTGCTAATAAAGGTTCTTCAAAATCTAATCGGATCAATTGTTGATGACGACTCAGTATGCGTAATTTGGTAATTGTTGGTATGTGTGCAGATTGAATGAAACGACATTGTACTTGTTTTTCAGTTAGTTGCGTCAAAATAGTTTGTGCAGCGGCATCAATTCCGGTCATACCAATCAACGTCGCTTGTGCGCCTAATGCAGCAATATTTAAAGCAACATTTCCGGCACCGCCTGGACGCTCTTCTTGTTGATTAATATGCACAATCGGTACTGGTGCTTCAGGCGAAATGCGCGAAGTTGTGCCATGCCAATAACGGTCAAGCATGACATCTCCAATGATTAATATCCGTGCATTTGAAAAAGGCGGTAAATAAACCTGCATCATATTAAAAGGGCGAATTTGGAAGTAGTGATTTTAATCTGAGTCACATTTAACCACGTCGGCTGTCCATCGCTTCACGTAACGCTTCACCGATGAAAATCAACAGCATTAAGGTACCTACTAATACTGAAAATGTGGTTAATGAGAGCCACCAAGCTGAAATATTGGCTTTACCTTGCGCTAACAATTCACCTAAACTGGGTTCTGAGGGCGGTAAACCTAAACCTAGAAAATCAAGGCTGGTTAATGCTAAAACGGCGTTACTGATGCGAAAAGGTAAGAAAGTAATCACTGGAGTCATGGCGTTTGGGAGTAGATGTCGCCACATAATAGTAAAATTAGGCACACCTAAGGCATGAGCTGATTTCACATAATCCATGTTGCGTCCCTTTAAGAATTCAGCTCTAACGTAATCTGCTAATCCCATCCAACCAAATAGTGATAGTAGAATAATGAGTAATAAAACGCTGGGTTCGAAGATTGAAGCAAAAATAATCAATAAATAGAGTTCTGGCATACTACTCCATACTTCGATAAAACGCTGAAAAAACAAGTCTAACCGTCCACCAAAGTATCCTTGTAGTGCACCGGCAAAAATACCAATTATCATGCCTACAAGAGTGAGTGCAAAACCAAAAAGTACTGAAAGACGAAAGCCATAAATTAATCTGGCTAATACGTCACGTCCACGATCATCAGTGCCCAATAGGTTATCTGCTGAAGGCGGTGCTGGGTTGGGTTGAGCGTTGTCGTAATTAATCGTATTATAACTATAGGGATTTGGTGGAAAAATAGCCCAATTGTGATCTGACGTTATTTTTTCTAGGAGGTAAGAATCTTTGTAATCTGCTTCGGTATCAAAATCGCCACCAAAAGTGGTTTCTGCATAAGTGTGAAAAATCGGAAAATAGTAGTCATTTTGGTAAAAAATCACAATTGGC
This sequence comes from Thiomargarita sp., assembly GCA_020721045.1. Classification (GTDB taxonomy): domain Bacteria; phylum Pseudomonadota; class Gammaproteobacteria; order Beggiatoales; family Beggiatoaceae; genus DYNN01. Next base: position 16,215 of record DYNN01000001.1, read on the forward strand.
TTATCATTACTTAAAAATTCAGCAAATAAACTTAGCGTAAACAATAAGGTAAATAACCATAAACTATAATAACCTCGTTTATTTGCTTTAAAGCGTAACCAACGACGTTGTGATGGAGTAAAATGTTGTGAAAAGGTTGCTGTCATTGATTAACAGATTCAAATTGAATACGAGGATCGATTAAAACGTAACTGATGTCTGTCAGTAATTTAGCAAATAAACCAAGCAGTGTAAACATGTATAAAGTACCTAAAACCACGGGATAATCTCGTTTTATCACTGATTCATAAGATAGCAATCCGATTCCATCTAGCGAAAAAATGGTTTCTATCAACAGGCTACCGGTGAAAAAGGATAGAATGAAAGCAGCGGGAAAGCCTGTAATGAGTGGAATAATCGCATTACGAAAGACGTGTTTATATAAGATTGCATTTTCTTTCAGCCCTTTAACACGCGCGGTCAAAACGTACTGTTTGCGAATTTCTTCAATAAAACTATTTTTGGTCAACATGGTCATTACGGCAAAGCTACCGACCATCAACGAAATAATCGGCAATGTAATATGCCACAAGTAGTCGAGAATTTTATCTACAGTAGAAAGTTGATGCCAATTGTCAGAAACCAGTCCGCGCAGTGGAAATAAATCCCAAAAGCTACCACCACCTAACAATACTAGAAGTAAAATTCCTAATACAAAACCGGGAATGGCATAACCGATTAAAATCAATGTACTGGTAATCACGTCAAATGCTGAACCATCGCGTGTGGCTTTGGCAATTCCTAATGGAATACAGATAAGATAAGTGAGGATAAAAGTCCATAAACCTAGACTGACTGAAACAGGTAGCTTGGAAATGACTAATTCTAATACTGTTTTGTGATGAAAATAGCTGTCGCCAAAATCGAAAGTGAGGTATTGTTTCATCATAATCCAAAAACGTTCATAAGCCGGTTTATCAAAACCATAAAATTTCTTCAATTCAGTGATTTTTTCTTCATCTAAACCCGTTGCACCACGATATAAGCCTTCTGCACCACTGGCACTTTCACCAATATGGTAGGGATTGCGTAGTTGATTAATGAGTTGTTCTATAGGTCCACCGGGTACAAATTGGGTCACGGTAAAGGTTACCAACATCACACCTAATAAAGTGGGAATAATCAACAGTAAACGTTTAATAATATAATACGTCATCATATATAAAAATGTAAGTTATGGATGCGGTTTAGAATTTCGCCGCATCTTTAAAACATCGCCTTATAAATCACGTCCTACGGCTTTTGCTACTAAGCGTAATTCACCCATTAATTGAGTTAATTGATCAGGTGTCAAAGCTTGATCGGCATCACACCAAGCATCGCAAGGATTGGGATGCATTTCAACCAGTAAACCATCAGCACCGGCTGCAATCGCTGCTTTGGATAAAGCGGGCACTAACCACGCTTTACCACCAGAATGACTGGGATCGACAATCACGGGTAGATGAGTTTCTTTTTTCAACATTGGAATTGCGGTGACATCTAACATGTTGCGATAAGCCGTTTCAAAACTACGCACGCCGCGTTCGCATAAAATAATATTATGATTGCCACCTGCTGCAATATATTCGGCTGACATTAACCATTCAGAAATGGTGGCAGATAATCCACGTTTTAGAATAACCGGCACATGTATTTTGCCAACTTCTTTCAATAAATCAAAGTTTTGCATGTTACGCGTGCCAATTTGGATAATATCCACTTTATGTTCTAAAAAAGCATCTAATGTACGCACATCCATTAGTTCAGTGACAACTAATAAATTATGTTTATCCGCAGCTTGGCGCATCATTTTTAAACCTTCAATACCTTTACCTTGAAAAGCATAAGGACTGGTTCGTGGTTTAAAAGCTCCACCGCGCATCAAGTGACAGCCCGCATTACGGACATGTTGCGCAGATAAATCCATTTGTGTTTGAGTTTCGACTGAACAAGGACCTGCAATGATTTGTATGGTTTTACCACCCAACTGAATGTTTTTAATAGAGATAATTTTATCTGTCTCATGCCATTCTCTAGCCACAATTTTATAGGGCTTTACCACACGCATTACATTTTCTACGCCTGGCAAAGCTTCTAAAGCTTCTTTGTGTATTTTCCGTTCGTCACCTACAGCCCCAATAATAGTCCTTTCTACTCCACGCGAGATATTAGCCGTTAAACCCAAATTAATGAGTTTGTTTTCAACCCCTTGGATTTCCGCTTCGGTGACGTGAGAACCCATTACAATAATCATAGTATACCTTTAAAGTTAAAATAGAGGTGATTGAAAAATTTTATGTGGATTAAAATAACCAAGGTGCCGTTTGTTTTCTCTGGTTTTCATAGTGATGTATTTCATCGGTGTGTTGTAATGTTAAGCCGATGTCATCTAACCCATTTAATAAACAGTGTTTTCTAAAATTATCGATTTCAAAGTGATAAATTTCTTGTTGTGGTGTGATTACTGTTTGTTGTGATAAATCAACAGTTAATCGATATCCTTCTGTCGTTTGGACTGCTTTAAATAAAGTATCTATTGTTGCTTTATCTAAAACTAATGCTAACAAACCGTTTTTGAAGCAATTATTAAAGAAAATATCGGCAAAGCTGTTGGCAATGATCACGCGAAAACCATAATCTGCTAATGCCCAAGGCGCATGTTCTCGACTCGAACCACAACCAAAATTTTCACGCGCTAACAAGATTTGTGCGTTGTGATAACGCGGTTGGTTCAGTATAAAATCTTGATTTAATGGACGATATGTGCAATCTTGTCCGGGTTCGCCGTGATCTAAATAACGCCATTCATCAAATAAAAATGGACCAAAACCTGTTCGATGAATAGATTTTAAAAATTGTTTGGGAATAATTGCATCAGTGTCCACATTGGCACGATCCAAAGGGGCAACTAAGCCGGTTAAAGTGGTAAATGCTTCCATGTTAAAATAACCATATAAATGTAAAGAATTAGTTTGTTGAAATGCGTTTATTTAATCATACCATTAATTTTACTCAAATTCATAATTAAAGTGCTTTCAATACGCCATCCCAAAAGGCAATTCGTGCTTCTAATGCTTGACAAGCGGCTTGTTCTGCTTCTGCTAATTTTTGCGGATCATTGTCACATAATTCGTAAAGTAAATTCATTGATAAAGGGGCATGAAAATCTTCATCTAAATGGATATGACGATTTAAATAGTAGTGAAAAATAGGTGCTTGCATCGGTGTAATTTGCATTTTGGCTAAAAATTCACGGAACATATTCGGAATGACATGTTCACGCCCAATTGCCAAGGCAGCTGCAACGATATGTGGTTTATCGGATTCAATAAAAGCAAATGTCGTTTGAATAAATAATCGCGCCGGTATAGGAACAAAATCAGCCACTAAGCCCGCTTCAATGCCTTTTATACGCACCAAATCGATAAATCGAAAGAGCCGTTCAGGATTTGCACCTACTTCATGCATTGCCTTACAATATAAGCTAAAATGACTACAAAATTGCTTATTTCCTTGTTCGTCAGGTAAATCGTGATCGGATTCTTCTTCCAAGACTAGCGAATTAATGAAATACTGACTGTTTGAATTTGAACGGGTCGATGGTAGCCAAGGATGATTTGCAGGTGCCACTTTATGCTGTAAATATTTTACAATAGACATAAAATCCCAAACGGAATAAATGTGATGTTCCATAAAATGGCGTAGATCATCAAGTGTTTGCAACGCACTATAAATTTGATGATTGTTGACGTGGTGTTGTAAAGAACGAATAAGCTCAAAATTAAAGGTAGTATCCATAAGATTTTTTTTAAAATAGTGTAAAGAATTATTCTACACAAAAATACTTATCATTGGAGATTTATGCTAACAAATATTTCTGCTCATAACATTGCGCACGTACTTACTGAAGCTTTGCCATATATTCAAAGATTTGCAGGCAAAACGATTGTGGTAAAATACGGTGGCAATGCCATGGTTGATGAAGCGTTAAAACACAGTTTTGCCCGTGACATTGTATTGATGAAACAAGTCGGTATTAATCCAATTGTAGTTCATGGGGGCGGTCCACAAATTGGTAGTTTACTCAAGCGATTAGGTAAACAAAGCGAATTTTTTGAAGGTATGCGCATCACCGATAATGAAACGATGGATGTAGTGCAAATGGTGCTCGGTGGTTTGGTTAATAAAGATATCGTTACTTTGCTCAATCAGCACGGCGGTTCTGCAGTCGGTTTAACTGGTAAAGATGCTAAATTGATTTATGCCCGCAAATTAACTTTTACCCGCAATAATCCTGAAATGAATGAACCAGAAATTATCGATATTGGTCATGTCGGTGAAGTTGCCAGTATTGATGTGTCGATTTTAGAATTGCTGATTCATGGTAATTTCATCCCTGTTATTGCACCTGTCGGTGTTGGCGAAGATGGGCAATCTTATAATATTAATGCAGATTTAGTCGCGGGTAAGTTGGCTGAAGTGTTAAAAGCGGAAAAATTAATTTTACTCACTAATACAGCGGGTATTTTGGATAATGAAAATAAAGTACTGACTGGTTTAAGCTTCGACCATATACAAAATTTAATTGATAACGGCATAATTCAAGGTGGTATGTTACCAAAAGTTCGTTGTGCAGTGGATGCATTACGTGGAGGTGTAACGACTGCGCATATTATCGATGGACGCGTTGAACATGCTGTTTTGCTAGAAATTTTTACCGATGAAGGGGTCGGAACTTTGCTGCATGGTCGCACTGTGCGGCGTTAAAAAACTACTATAGGTATGAAAAATTTATGCTTATTCAACGATTAACAGTCATTGGGGTTGGTTTAATTGGTGGTTCACTCGCGCGCGCTTTGAAACAAGCCAATCAATGTGCCGAAATTGTCGGATGCGGGCGTAATGTAGAAAATTTAGAACAAGCGGTTGAATTAAAAGTAATTGATCGTTATGAAACCAATCTGGCAATCGCTGTACAAGGCGCTGATGTAGTAGTGATAGCCGTACCTTTGGGTACAATTGCTAAAACATTCAGTGTGATACAACCTGTTTTGCAACCACAAGCTATTGTTACAGATGTGGGTAGTGCTAAAGCTTGTGTTGTGGCTGATGCACGTCAATATTTGGGCGATCACCTATCCCATTTTGTGCCCGGACATCCAATTGCCGGCTCAGAAAAAACCGGTGTCATTGCTTCCAAAGTGGATTTATTTGTCAAGCGTCGCGTGATTTTAACCCCTTTGGCTGAAACTAATCAAAATGCTTATGCCACCATATGTAAAATGTGGCAAGCAACCGGTGCTGAAGTGGTTGAAATGGCGATTGCGCATCATGATAAAGTTTTAGCTGCCACCAGCCATTTGCCACATTTGTTAGCCTATAGTTTGGTGGATACATTGGCTCAAATGGAAACTAAATCAGAAGTTTTTCGCTTTGCTGCGGGTGGTTTTCGTGATTTCACTCGCATTGCCGCCAGCGATCCACAAATGTGGCATGACATCTGTTTGGCTAATAAAGACGCGCTTTTAGAAGTATTACAATTATTTAATCAAGATTTACAACAACTGACTCAAGCGATTGCTGAAAATGACAGCCCCATGGTCATGGATATGTTTAAACGGGCAAAAGCGGCACGTGATAAATTTGTTGGCTAACACGATAACTCCTACATACAGGCACTTTTCACTATGAATGATCCGATTAAAAACGTAGAAACTTGGATACGTGGTTTCTTTATCTTGGTATTTATTGTTTTCATTTCACTATTATTATATAGCCCACTAAAATTAGTTTTATTAGCAGCAATTACGATTCAATTCGGTTTTGTCTTATTTAGCGGACAATTAAACGAACAATTGTTAAATATTACGCGATTTGTCTGTGATTATCTGTATCAAGTGATGTTATACATTACTTTTAATACAGAAGATAAACCATTCCCATTCAATAAGTTACCACCGAAATCATGATCGCATGATTTCACGTTTCGTTCACCTTAATTGTCATACAGAATACTCATTAATTGATGGCATTATTCGTATTAAGCCGTTAATTAAAGCGGTGCGTGATGCCGGAATGCCGGCTTGTGCGATAACTGACAATTTTAATCTCTTTGGCTTGGTTAAATTCTACCGTGCAGCTCAGACGGCTGGCATCAAGCCGATTGTAGGCGTTGATTTACGGTTGGAATCGCGCAAAGATGAATTGCCAGCGCGTTTAACTTTATTTTGTCAAAATGCTATAGGTTACCGACACTTAACACAATTAGTGTCACGTTGTTATTTAGAAGGGCAAAAACAAGGCGTGCCCTTTCTACAAAAATCATGGCTAAAAGGACAGACTGAAGGATTAATTGCCTTATCTGGCGGGCTTGAAGGCGATATTGGACAAGCTTTATTAATGGGACGTTCCACGATTGCACAAACCCGATTAACTGAATGGCAAGAACTATTTCCGCAACGTTTTTATTTAGAATTACAACGTGTTGGTCGTCCACAAGAAGAAACTTATATTCAAGCGGCGGTTGAATTGGCTCTGGAAACACAAACCCCCGTTGTTGCAACGAACGGCGTGTGTTTTTTGCAACCAGAAGATTTTGATGCACATGAAATCAGAGTTTGCATTAATCAAAGTTATACCCTCAACGATCAACGTCGCCCGCGAATTTACACGCCTCAACAATATTTGCGGTCGCCGGCTGAAATGGCAGAATTATTTTCTGATATTCCAGAAGCCTTAGAAAATACTTGGTGTATCGCGCAACGTTGTACACTGGAATTATCGTTAGGCAAAAATTATTTACCTGAATTTCCAGTGCCTATAGGTAAAACCACAGAAGAGTATTTTGATGAACAAGCGCACTTAGGTTTAGAACAGCGTTTGCTTAAACAATTTGATGCTGAAATCTTAGCGCAAGAACGTATTCCGTACGATGAGCGGTTGCAATTTGAATTAAACGTGATTCGACAAATGGGATTCCCTGGCTATTTTTTAATTGTGGCGGATTTCATTCAATGGGCAAAAGATAATAATATTCCTGTTGGACCTGGACGGGGTTCTGGTGCTGGTTCATTGGTCGCTTATGCTTTAGGAATCACAGATTTAGACCCTTTACGTTATGAATTATTGTTTGAACGTTTTTTAAATCCTGAACGGGTTTCTATGCCGGATTTTGACATTGATTTTTGTATGGAAGGACGTGACGAGGTTATCAAATACGTAGCGCAACGTTATGGCAAAGAACGAGTTTCTCAAATTATTACTTACGGTACTATGGCAGCCAAAGCAGTAGTGCGTGATGTTGGGCGCGTATTGGGTTATCCCTATGGATTCGTAGCCCAATTGAGCAAACTGGTACCACAGGAAATCGGCATTACGTTAGAAAAAGCCTTGCAATCTGATGAAACGTTACGCAGCCGTTATCAGCAAGAACAAGATGTACGCACATTATTGGATATGGCGCAAAAATTAGAAGGTATTACCCGTAATGTAGGCACACATGCGGGTGGCGTGGTGATTTCTCCTTCTCAACTCACTGATTTTTCACCTTTATATTGGGATGCAAATCCTGAAAGTAATGCGGTCACTCAATTTGATAAGGGAGATATTGAATCCGTTGGTTTGGTCAAATTTGATTTTTTAGGTTTGCGTACGTTGACTATTATCAAATGGGCATTGGAAAATATCACGCAATTTGAAGAGCAACCGCCTGATATGTTAGCGATTCCGTTAGATGATAACGAAACTTTTGATTTGTTTAGAAGTGGCAATACGACTGCAGTTTTTCAATTGGAATCGTCAGGGATTAAAAAGCTAGTCAAGCGATTACGTCCCGATTGTTTTGAAGATATTATCGCATTAGTCGCCTTGTATCGTCCGGGACCTTTGCAATCGGGCATGGTCGATGATTTTATCGCACGTAAACACGGTGAGGCGAAAATTGAATATCCGCATCCTGATTTAGCACCCATTTTAAAACCCACTTATGGCGTTATTCTGTATCAAGAGCAAGTGATGCAAATTGCTCGAGTTTTAGCCGGTTATACTTTAGGCGAAGCTGATTTATTAAGGCGTGCCATGGGTAAAAAGAATGCAGTTGAAATGGCTAAACAACGTTCAACCTTTGTCGATGGTGCAACTCAACGAAAAGTACCCGCTGAAAAAGCAGAAACTATTTTTGATTTAATGGAAAAATTTGCCGGTTATGGTTTTAATAAATCACATTCTGCTGCTTATGCCTTGATTTCTTATCAAACGGCTTGGCTTAAAGCCCATAAACCCGCTGCATTCATGGCAGCCGTGTTATCAGCGGATATGGATAATACTGATAAAGTTGTGAGCTTGATTGAAGAATGTCGTCAAATGAAATTGCAAGTGTTGTTGCCTCATGTAAATACTTGTTATTATAAATTTACTGTGGCAGATCAAGAAGCAATTTATTATGGTTTAGGGGCTTTAAAAGGCGTAGGTGATGCGGCTCTGGGTAATATTCTCGAAGAACGTCAGCAACACGGTGAATTTAAAGATTTATTTGATTTTTGTCGACGGATTAATTTACGCCGCGCCAATCGACGTGTGCTAGAAACTTTAATAAAATCAGGTTCTTTAGATGGATTAGGCGAACCGAGTCAACCAAATAATCGAGCAATTTTATTAGCATCGTTAGATAAAGCAATTAAATCAGCTGAACAACAAGTCAATGCCCTTGCAGTTGGACAAAATGATATCTTTGGTGCGGCTTTTGGTTATGCGCAAGTAGCGGAAAAAGAAGAACCTTCACTTTTTATTTTAGCGGCAGAATGGACTAGAGAAGAACGATTGACACATGAAAAAGACAGTTTGGGTTTATATTTAAGTGGACATCCTATTGAACAATATGCTTCTGAATTAAAAAGCTTAATCACAGCACGCTTGGTTGAACTCAAAAGTGCTGAGCGTGCCCGTATTGCCGGCTTGGTTTCACAAGTACGCATCGTTAACAGTAAGCGCGGTAAAATGGCGGCGGTTACTTTAGATGATGGTACTGCACGCTTGGAAGTGATGGTTTATTCTGAACTTTATCAAAATAAACATGAATTATTGGAAAAAGATCAAATCTTAATCATTGACGGCGAAATTAAAGAAGATGAATATACGGGCGGTTATTCGGCGGTGGCTGCAGAAATTGTTACAATTGAACAAGCACGTACTGCTTATGCAAAACGTTTGGATATTATTGTTTCTAAACTACAAGCAGACAATCAAGAAATTCGCCAATCATTATTGGCAACTTTGCAATCTCATCAGCAAGGGCGTTGTCAAGTTCGTATTTGTTATCAACATCCTAATGCAAATGTCGAATTATTTTTAGGTGCAAATTGGCAAGTTAAACTCAGTCCAACACTCCTAACCCAACTACAATACTTGCTTGGAGAAGAAAAAATTCGTCTTGTTTACTAATTATGCTTATAAAAACTTTATTAATCAAAACTATTGATGCTAAAATATTAATCTTTAATAAAAAATAAGTGTTGATAATCACTCATGACACATCGTCTCGTTGAAACCTGTGTTAAATATCAAGTCTATGAATTTGATTTACCTAGGCAATTAGAAAGTTCTACTTATAAACAATTGCGAGATTTTGTGATTACTTATGGAGAAAATACCAACCCAGACACAATTAATGTATTACATATCAGAAATCCATTGTTTTTCATTGATTTTCCAAGTTATGGATTTCCAATTTTCAAAATCAGTTTTTTTAAACAAACCGCACCAGAACAAATTGAATATTATTTACAACAAATAGATGGCTATTTAGATAAATTATTACAAACGTAATGCCACTCATGGTTGGAGGAGATAGGTGTATGAGTACTAATAACTTAAATGTGATTAACGCAAATCATTTTTTTGATTCGCTGAATAAAAAGCGTAAACTGGGTCAGCAAGAAGAAATTGAAAATAGCCTGTTGGCTCGGAAGCTAGGGATTTTATTTGCAATTAAGACGGATAATTATGTCAATTTCAAAGGAGATTTTATTGAATTGACCGATTATCAACTAGATGCACTCCACGATATTTTGGACGAATATTTCAACGTTGAATTGCGTGAAGAGGTACATAAACTCGTCATGTCTAATGAAGAACTACAGAAGAAGATTGAAAAAGAAGAAGTTTTTCTCACTTCACACCCGCAAAGCACTGGTAAAGTGAAGTTAGTAAGTAAAATTAAAGGTTTTTTTGGCATGAGAGCTTAAGCACTACTTTAGGAGAATTCAAGCGATGAACACAACGACCGCCCCAGCCGCACTTATCAGTGAGGGAGGACAAACATTACTTGGCGGCTTAAACCGCGTATTCCATTGTAATCACTACAATGCGCATTTGCAAATGACGGTTTTATTGACCAAGGGATTGACCAAGGGTTTGTCTACTTTGAATCCGGAAAAATTACTGATCGATGCAGCCACTCCACTAATCGATATTCTTAAAAATCAAGGCTATACAACAGAGCAACTCATTGATGAATTTTCATTGTGTGGTTTTGGCATTTTACAACAATCTGGTGAAAAAATCTGGGAAACGCCAAGCTCTCATTATGGAGAATCGATTTATTCGCATGGTAAAGGACACAAGAGTTGCTATTTTAACAGTGGTTATATTCAAGGAATTGTTAATCACAAAGTGACTGAAACGGAATGTCAAGTAACGGGTGCGCATGCAGATAAATATGAAGTGGCAGACGAATCAATCAGTTTAGCCAATTATCTAACCAAAGAATTTGCTTTAACCACCGATATCCCTGCACGTTTTGATTTTCCCGAATGTCAAACATTCCAAACCCAAGTGGATGAAGATAAAATTTTATCCGTGGTCAAAACACTACCCTTGTGTGGAAAAAAAACTGAAGGCGCAACCGGCTTAATTGATGCTTTTGGGGTTGTTCTAACCAATCATTTTGCTGACTACTACAACTACATTTCTTATGAAACTTACAATTCTTTATGCAAAGTTGGTATTCCAGAAGAAGACAATAAAGAAATGTTTATCCAATCGGGTCATGTTTGCGCGTTTAATACCTTTGGTGGCATTATGAGCAGCCCAGAATGGTATGATTTGATAGAGCCCACATGCAAAACTAGAGAAGACTGGTTTCACGGTATGGTTGCAGTGATTAATGCCTTGGGATGGGGTGTTTATCGGATTGAAAAAATTGTTCCGGAGAAAGAATTTATTGTTAGAGTTTATAATTCCTATGAAGGCGTTGGTTATCGTCGAATGTATCCACCTGCCAAAGATAAAAATTTATCGTTCTTGGCAATGGGTGCAGCATTGGGATTGGTCCATCTATTGTGGAAAGTCGATATTCGTACCCGTCCAACGTTGACGCAAAAATTCTTTGTTGAGCAATTCAATAATTCGAATAATAGTTATAGCGCAGAACAAACCCATGCGATTGCAACAGGTGATGCCTATGACCGATTTATCATTTACAAGTAAGCAATAGTGGAAAATTGTAATTCATTATTACCTATAGAATTAAATTCTTACCTAATTTTAAACTGAAATTTGCAGGAGTAAAAATAACTATGGAATTGGTAGCGAATACATTAACAGAAAACGACGCGGTGGCTAACCCATTTCAACAATTTGCGATTTGGTTTGAACAAGCAGAACAAGCGGGATTGATCGATCATACCGCTATGCATGTGGCTACAGTAACCGCTGATGGCAAACCTGATGTACGTGTACTATTATTGAAAGATTTTGATGAACAAGGATTTGTTTTTTTTACTAATTATCAAAGTCGCAAAGGATTAGAATTAGAAACAACGCCGCAGGTCTGTTTAAATTTTTGGTGGGATAAATTAGCTCGACAAATACGTATTCATGGACAAGTAGAAAGAGTAACCTCTCAAGAGTCTGACGAATATTTTGCCACCCGTCTACGAGGCAGTCAAGTGGGTGCTTGGGCATCGCAACAAAGTCAGAAGCTTTCCAATCGTGCCATTTTAGAACAACGTGTTGCTGAAATTGAACAACAATATCAAGGACAAACAATCCCACGTCCACCTCATTGGGGCGGATATCGCGTGAGACCGCATGAAATAGAATTTTGGCAAGGACGTGAAAGCCGTTTGCATGACAGATTACGTTACCAACTTATTGATAATAAATGGCAATTATCACGTCTCTTTCCTTAAAACTACCTTTATTTATGAGATGCTGTTAAAAATTAGAAAATGATATGTAGATCAGGTGCATAAGGCGTAAGCCATCATGCACCATTTTCATGCAGCTTAAAAAATAGCACGTGTCATCACAATTAAAATTAATAAGAATAATACCGTCAACAAACTTCCCGCGCGCATATAATCTTTGACATGATAACCACCTGGTCCCATAATCAACGCATTAACTTGGTGTGTTGGTAAAAAGAAAGAATTTGAAGTTGCCAAAGCCACGGTTAAAGCAAAAATCGCTGGATCAGCATTAATTTCAACCGCAATATTCACCGCAAGCGGCACAAGTAACACTGTTGCGCCGACATTTGACATCATTTGTGTAAATAAAGTCGCTAAAATTGCCAAAACAGTTTGTACCAACCAATCTGGCATATTTTCAATTAAAATCAATGTATTTTGTGCAATCCAAGTCGCCGTTCCTGTATGTTGCATAGCACTACCCAAAGGAATGAGGCTGGCTAATAAAAAAACAGTTTGCCAACTGACGCGCTTATAACTTTCATCAATACTAATAATGCCAGTAATAATCATACCTAACGCACCGATTAACAAGGCAATTGACAAACGTAATTCAGCAAAAAGTACTAATCCTAACGCTAATCCTAAAAAAGCTAATGCAAGCCACGTTTTATATATTTTTGGCTGTTCTTCACTACATTCTTGGGCAACCGTGACAAAATAACGATTATTGCGTAGTGCAGCTAAATCTTCCCAAGTACTATGCGCAATCAGTGTATCTCCGCCTTCTAATACTAAATCACGTAAATTTTCCCGTATAATTTGATTATGACGTAATACTTCTAATACTGTGATTCCATAGGTTTTTCTCATACGCACTTTTAATAAACTTTGCCCCACTAAAGGTGAACCCGGCGGCACAATAATTTCGGTGACACCTGATTTATTGGGTAATAACATTTCATTAAAAATTCCTAAATGCGGTCTTAATAATAAATCAAATCGTTTGGCAAATTCATGGATTTCAAGATTATTTCCCATAATAGCAAAACTATCTCCAATTTCTAATGTAACATCTTGTGCAGGAGACGTGCGTAAATTTTTACCTTTTAATAAAGCAACAATAGCAGCTTTATTATTTAATTGCTTTAAATAAGTAGTGATAGTTTCGCCTGCCAATACAGAGTTAGGTGTTACTAGTAATTCAAATACTTCGCCATTCACATCATAACGTCGTTGAAAATACGCAATGGGTGTAATCGTTTCAATCGCTTTAGTTTTAATATCTGGTAATAACCAACGTCCCAACAGTAAAAAATAACCAATGCCTGTCATTAAAAATACTAAACCAATAGTGGTTGTGGCAAATAAACCAAATGGCACTATCTGTGGTACAGAATCCGGTAGATTGCTATTGATGGTATTTAATAGATCATTTAGTAAAATCAAAGAGCTACATCCAACCATTGTAATAGTTCCGCCTAAAATTGTACAATAACCCATAGGAATTAATAAACGAGATAATGAAATATGCGTTCTTTCAGCAATACGGGTAACGACGGGCAGAAATAAAGCAGCAGTACCAACATTTTGCATGAAACTCGACAGTAATCCTACAGTGGCTAAAATAATGGGTAAAATGCCATTTTCTGTTTTTCCACCGAGTTTTAACATAAAATTGGCTAAACGCGTCATAACACCCGCTTTATCCAATCCGCCGCCGATAATCATAACTGCGATAATTGCTATTACAGCATTACTGCTAAAACCGTTAAATAATTGATTAATAGGGATTAATTCTAATACACCAATACTGACCATGGCTAACATAGCGGCAACATCTATACGTACTAATTCTGTAATAAATAAAAAAATAGTTATTGCTAAAATCACTAAAATTAGCAACATATCTGTGGTAAAAATAATTGTTTCCATATGATTAAAGTGCGATAAAATGTAAATTGAAACTACACGGTGAGATAATTATGCAGCAGTGCAAAATTTATACAAAAACAGGCGATAATGGTCAGACAGGATTGAGTAATGGCAGTCGACTTGATAAAGATCATATCAGAATCGAGGCTTATGGTACATTAGATGAACTGAATAGTTTGCTTGGTTTATTAAATACTTACCCTTTGCCTGATACCATTTCAGCAAATTTTGAAATAATTCAACACCATTTATTTGAGTTAAGTAGTGAATTAGCATTATCAGCGCAATGTGTGATGCAAGAAGCGAAAATAACTTATTTAGAACAACAAATTGATCACTTAAGTTCCACTTTACCATCGCTGAAAAACTTTATTTTGCCCGGTGGTACACGTGAGGCAGCACTTTGTCATATGGCACGTGCAGTTTGCCGTCGTGCTGAACGTTGTGTAGTCAATTTACAGCATAATGAAACAGTTAATACTTTGAATTTAAAATATTTAAATCGGCTTTCTGATCTATTATTCGTTACAGCAAGATTTTTGGTTATTAACACGGGTAAATCAGAAGTTTTATGGCAAGTTGAGCTAAACGCAAATCATCAGTTAGTTGAAAATGACTAGGATATGCCCAACTATTGTCTGAATAGGTGTGATCACCTGCAGCAATCTGATAATTCAATGAAACTTTTGAGATCAGCGCATCTTTTGAAATTCAAATATTATACGATAATGCAAGAATGTGATAATCTTTCTTTTTACGCCCTCTTCAGATTGACTGACAACAATCCCACATCAATACGACATATACTTTAAAAGAGGTTATTCAGTGAGCGACATGGCAAAAAATCTTTTACTATGGGTTGTTATTGCCCTTGTTTTAATGATGGTATTTAACAATTTTGGTAATCGGCATCCAGCAAGTTTGGAAATCGAATACTCTACATTTATTTCAGAAGTACAGCAAAAACAAGTTAAAAAAGTAGTTATTGAAGGACGCAATATTCACGGTATTCGTCAAAATGGCGAACATTTTACGACTTATAATCCCGGTGATAATGGTTTGATGAAAGATTTGCTGGATAATAATGTGCAAATTGATGCGCAACCGCCAGAACAACAATCTTTATTGACTCAAATTTTCATTTCATGGTTCCCTATGTTATTGTTATTTGGCGTATTAATATTTTTTATGCGACAAATGCAAGGCGGTGGTGGACGAGGTGCTTTATCTTTTGGCAAAAGCCGCGCGCGTTTAATCGAAGAAGATCAAATCAAAGTGACTTTTGCAGATGTGGCTGGCGTTGATGAAGCTAAAGAAGAAGTGACTGAATTAGTTGAATTTTTGCGCGACCCGGGTAAATTTCAAAAATTAGGCGGCAAAATTCCACGTGGTGTATTAATGGTAGGCTCACCTGGTACCGGTAAGACCTTGTTAGCTAAAGCAATTGCTGGCGAAGCAAAAGTGCCTTTCTTCACGATTTCGGGTTCAGATTTTGTTGAAATGTTCGTTGGTGTTGGTGCATCTCGCGTGCGTGACATGTTTGAACAAGCAAAAAAACACGCGCCTTGCATTATATTTATTGATGAAATTGATGCTGTAGGTCGACATCGTGGTGCAGGTTTAGGCGGTGGTCACGATGAAAGAGAGCAAACACTAAATCAATTGTTGGTAGAAATGGATGGTTTTGAAGGTAACGAAGGTGTTATTGTGATTGCAGCGACTAACCGCCCAGACGTGTTAGACCCTGCTTTACTACGTCCAGGTCGCTTTGATCGCCAAGTTGTTGTGCCTTTGCCAGATATTCGTGGACGCGAACAAATTATCAAAGTACATATGCGTAAAGTACCGATTTCAGACGATGTTCAACCGAATGTCATTGCACGTGGTACACCGGGATTTTCGGGTGCTGATTTAGCAAATTTGGTGAATGAAGCCGCATTATTTGCCGCTCGTCAAAATAAACGTACTGTGGAAATGGTAGAATTTGAAAAAGCCAAAGATAAAATTATGATGGGTGCTGAACGGAAATCGATGGTTATGAGTGAAAGTGAAAAGCAACTCACAGCCTATCATGAAGCAGGACATGTCATCGTTGGACGGTTAGTACAGCACCACGATCCTGTTTATAAAGTGACGATTATTCCTAGAGGACGCGCATTAGGTGTCACTATGTTTTTACCAGAAACTGACCGACTTAGTTATAGTAAACAAACGTTGGAAAGCAAAATTTCGACTTTATTTGGTGGTAGATTGGCAGAAGAGTTGATTTTTGGTAGTGACGCTGTCACCAATGGTGCTAGCCAAGACATCAAACAAGCGACTGAAATTGCTCGTAGTATGGTAACCAAATGGGGTTTATCTGAACGTCTCGGTCCCTTGGCTTATGGTGAAGATGATGGCGAAGTGTTTTTAGGACATACCGTTACTCAACATAAACTGCTTTCAGATGAAACCGCACACTTGATTGATGAAGAAATTCGTTCTTTTATTGATCGCAATTATGCACGCGCTGAAAAACTACTCAAAGAAAATATTGAAACCTTGCACGCAATGGCAAAATCTTTGATCAAGTATGAAACCTTGGATAGCGGGCAAATTGACGACATCATGGCGGGTAAAGAAGCAAAACCACCTAAAGATTGGTATGATAATAATACCAAAACATCTGTAGATGATGATAGCCACACCGATGTCAGTCTTGATAAAGATAAGCTAGACGGACATCCTGCAAATTCTCATTAACTAATCAATCTAGCGGATAGAATTTTTATCCGCTACTCATCACATGTATTTCACCAAAATTACCAGCATCTTACTTATTTCACTGATTTTTATTGAAATAACGCACGCCTCATCTCCAGACCAGCCAGAATCTATTGATACTTTAATCCAATTAGCCCAAACCCATCAACAACTTGGATATTATCAACAAGCTTATACCGAACTGACTGATGCGTTGACTTACGCACAATATCAAGATGACACATTACATCAAGCACTTATTTTAAGTTATTTCAGTGAATTACATCGTATTCAAGGTGAACAAATTATTGCGCGCAATCAAATAACCCAAGCACTAGAATTAGCTAATACTCTTAAAAAACAACCATCTATCTTATTAGCACAATTATTTAATCAGCAAGGCAATATTTTGATGGTAGACAAAAATTACCCAAAAGCAGAAAAAAGTTATGCGACTGCGTTAAATTTTGCTAAACAAGCGAAAGATACATTATTCATCACGAAAATTTTGATTAATCAAGCACAAATATTTTTAGAAACCCAACAATCACTCGAAACAATTCAAACCACTTTACAACTTGCTAGCCAAACTATTAAATCATTCACAACAAATGATGAAAAAATAAGATTATTATTGCATATTACGGAATTACAACAAAAATTAATTCCAAAATTACCCCAACTACTTGATAATACTTACCAACGACTACAAGAAATTATCAAAATAGCGTCAAATTCACCGCGTTTTTACAGCAAAGCAAACGCACAACTGGCACAATTATATCAACAGCAACAACAATATAGTGAAGCAACGCAATTAATTAGACGCGCTATTTTTGCTGCACAACAAATACAAGCCATTGATTTATTATATCATTATCAAAAACAACTCGGACAATTATGGTTATTACAAGGCGAGAAAATCTCAGCGATTGCCGCATACCAACAAGCGGTAACTTATTTAGATTCAATACGTAATCAAATTATGAGAATACATCGTTATGGCGAACCTACACACTTTCGAGAGACAGAAGCGGGACAAATTTATTTTGAATTAATTGACTTATTATTGCAACAAGCGACTGATAATACAACAGAACAACAGATTTATTTAGAACGAGCAAGACAAACAATTGAATTATTTAGACAAGCAGAATTAGAAAATTATTTCCAAGATGACTGTGCACAAAAACGATATATTATCGATACTTCAACACAATTAGCCAACGTAGCCGTTTTATATCCAATTATATTTTATAATCGATTGACTTTACTAGTTTATTTTCCAAAAAAATCTACTTTATTTCAAGCAAATATTCCGGTTACGGATTTAGAAAGTAAAATTGGTGAGTTTTTGAGCGAATTGACAGTGAAACAACCAAACACCATAGATGATATACTGCCTTCAGCTCAAGCACTTTACCAGCTATTAATTCAGCCCATTAGTCAACAAATTGCACAAACACAGTTACTCGTTATTATACCCGATGAACGACTGCGAACTATTCCTTTTGCGGCTTTACACGATGGTCGCCAGTTTTTGATTGAAAAATATGCACTGGCAACAACACCGAGTTTGAATTTAACTAATTTAAGTCAACGACAATGGGATAATATTCATATTTTTGCCAGCGGATTATCTAAAAGTGTACAAGGATTTCAATCACTTCCATATACTGAAATTGAATTAAAATCAATTAAAGCTGAATATCAGACAGATGAGCTAATAAATGAGCATTTTACCAAACAAGCATTTGGCGAAAAATTAATGCAGACACCTTATACTATAGTACATATCGCCTCCCATGGGAATTTTTCTAATAATTACAAAGAAAGCTTTTTATTAACTTATGATAATCGTATCTATCTAAACGAATTGAAGAAATTGATACATTTTAATCAATTTAGAGACAATTCAATTGAATTATTGACATTAAGTGCATGTGAGAGTGCCCAAGGTAACGATAAAGCAGCACTAGGATTAGCAGGCGTTGCAATTAAAGCGGGTACTAAAAGTGCCATCGCGAGTTTATGGCAGGTCAATGATCAAGCAACTTGTCAATTAATGACGACTTTTTATCATTTTTTACAAAATAAGCACTTTTCTAAAGCAAAAGCATTACAACAAGCGCAAATTCAGTTACTTAAAAAACAATCTTTTCAAAATTGTGATGCCAGTGAGACAGCAGATTATCGGCATCCAGCTTATTGGGCAGCTTTTTTATTGATTGGAAATTGGTTGTAATAAGGGATAGTATTGAGGATATGGTATAATTATGTGAAATAATCACGTATTATTATCAATCTAACCAGATATTTTATATCACTAATAGGTAGCCAATGGCACAATATATTTATACCATGAATCGGGTAGGCAAGGTTGTTCCGCCTAAACGTGAGATTTTACGAGATATTTCATTATCTTTCTTTCCCGGTGCAAAAATCGGTGTGTTAGGATTAAATGGTTCTGGTAAGTCCAGTTTGCTGCGCATTATGGCAGGTGTGGACAAAGAATATAACGGTGAAGCCCGTCCTCAAGCCGGTATCAAAGTTGGTTTTTTATCGCAAGAACCTGAGTTAAATTTAACCAAAGATGTACGCGGTAATGTAGAAGAAGGCGTTGCAGAAACTAAAGCATTGATCGATCGTTTTAATGAAATCAGTATGAAATTTGCCGAACCCATGTCTGATGATGAAATGAACGATTTGCTTGCTGAACAAGCGCGTCTACAAGATGCAATTGATGCCGTAAACGCATGGGAATTGGAGCGCACTTTAGAAATTGCAGCCGATGCTTTACGTTTACCACCTTGGGAGGCTGAAATTGGTAAATTATCTGGTGGCGAAAAAAGACGAGTTGCTTTGTGTAAATTATTGTTATCTAAGCCAGATATGTTGTTATTAGACGAACCCACTAACCATTTAGATGCAGAATCCGTTGCTTGGTTAGAACTTTATTTACAAAAATATCCGGGCACAGTCATTGCCGTTACCCATGATCGTTACTTCTTGGATAATGTCGCTGGTTGGATTTTAGAATTGGATCGCGGTCATGGCATTCCATTTGAAGGCAATTATTCATTTTGGTTAGAACAGAAAGAACAACGTTTAGCCATTGAAGAAAAACAAGAAACTTCAAGACAACGCGCAATTAAACAAGAATTAGAATGGGTACGCAGCAATCCCAAAGGTCGTCATGCCAAGAGTAAAGCCCGTTTAGCGCGTTTTGATGAATTAGTCAATCAAGATATACAACAACGCAATGCTACGCAGGAAATTTACATTCCACCAGGTCCACGTTTAGGTGATCTAGTAGTGGAAGCGGTGAATGTGAGTAAGAGTTTTGAAGGACGTTTATTGATTGAAAATCTGAGCTTTAATTTGCCTAAAGGTGGTATTGTCGGTGTAATTGGACCCAATGGTGCAGGTAAAACCACTTTATTCCGTATGATTGTGGGTACTGAAAAACCTGATCAAGGCGAATTACGCGTGGGTCCAACAGTAGAACTGGCTTACGTTGATCAATCTCGCGATGATTTAATGGGCGATAAAACTGTTTGGGAAGTGATTTCTGATGGTCACGATAATATTGTTGTAGGAAAATATGAAATTCCTTCAAGAGCTTACGTTGGGCGTTTTAATTTTAAAGGACAAGATCAACAGAAATTGGTTAAAAATTTATCCGGTGGCGAAAGAAATCGCGTCCATTTAGCTAAATTACTCAAAAGTGGTGGTAATTTACTGCTATTAGATGAACCAACCAACGATTTGGATGTGGAAACTTTGCGTGCTTTAGAAGAAGCATTGTTAATTTTCCCGGGTTGTGCAGTAGTGATTTCACATGATCGGTGGTTTTTGGATCGGATTGCTACCCATATTTTAGCTTTTGAAGGTGATAGTCAAGTGGTTTGGTTTGAAGGTAATTATGCCGATTATGAAGCCGATCGACATCGTCGTTTAGGTACTGATGCTGATAATCCACATCGAATCAAATACAAAAAGCTCACTAGCTAATCCTGATATATTAATGATAAAAATCAAAGTCATGTTAGTTGATGATCATGAAGTAGTTAGAGCAGGTTATCGGCGATTATTAGAAAGTTCAGATGATATTAAAGTAGTGAGTGAAGCCCATTCTGGAGAAGTTGCATATGAGCAGTGCTGTATTTTTAATCCTGATGTTATCGTAATGGATATTTCTATGCCGGGTACAGGTGGGCTAGAAGCAATTCGGCGTATGATTGCGCGCGATAAAGGAATTCGTATTCTTGTATTTAGCGTGCATGAAAATGAAGTATTTTTACAGCGAGCATTAGAAATGGGTGCGCGCGGTTACATTACAAAACGAAGTGCTTCACAAACAATGATTGAAGCAGTGCGGCAGGTGGCACGAGACCAGATTTTTATCGGAGAAGACATGTTGCCGCATTTGACGAAAAACAATAATCAGAATCAATTATTTGATGATCTTTCGCCACGAGAATTTGAAGTTTTTTTACTACTTGCCAAAGGTAAAAGTGTCAACGATATTGCGGAAATGTTAAGTATTAGTTCAAAAACAGTGGGTAATCACATGACCAATCTGAAAAGTAAGTTGGCAGTCTCCAATGTCGTTGAATTGACGCTTTTAGCTATTCGTAATAATCTTATTGACCTTTAATCACTGAAGTTGTGCATAACGCTTTCATGTCCACAATAAGTTGAGAGTCAATCAGTGCTATAGGGCGTAATAGCGTATTGCGCCGTATGTTTACCACACGATGTTACCCGATCTATAGAATAAACGCCCTATTCAACCTAGCGATGATAGTTTGTCATGATGAATTCTTAGGTAAATGTCGATATTTTCATGCGGCGCAATACGCTGATGCCATTGCGCTTTACGGACAAAACTGTCGAATCGGTATTGCAAGATATCTATTCAACCTTATACTTAACTAATATAGAATCAATGCTGATAGCAGAAACGACAGTTAATCTTAAAGATAAAACCACGAACAAGCATCAACAGAAAGTTAATCACAGCGTTTCATTTCGTGCTATCAAAACTAAGGCATTGAATTTATTATTTAGCAAGCTTCCAATTAGTAAAGTTTTAAATAAGTTAAGAAAGTTATTTGTCACTAATCCAACTTTGGATAAAAAAAGCCGACAACTCCAAGAAAGACTAAAACTGCTCGTCACTTGTTGCATTACCATCAAACTCAACGTAAACATGTATTCTAAAACCTTAACTCAATGGCATTGAGCCTACGAACTGATTGGTTATTTCATAAATTCTTTTTTCTTATCTTCAGGCAATCCGCTAAATTCAGTTGGTTCATATACTTTATTTTCAATACATTTCTGAATTTCAAGTAGTGCGCCTTTTACTTCGGCATTAAATGCGCCAAGAACACTTTTTCCCTCAGTATTAACCAAGATAATCAAGAATTTTTGTCCTAAACGTTCTGATTGATAAGGACAAATCTTTATTATGCCTTTGCTAAATATTAATGTAGCTTCTTCTGCAATACCACGATTAAAATTTGCTTGAGCATCTTTTATGAAGAGCTGAAAGTGTTTGACTGCTATAGAATATCTATCTAAATTAAGGGTATCTGTATTTCCACCCAGTACCTTTCCCGCAGCCACATTACTACTTGCATAGGGATCTCCATCTTCACCTAACACAATCGCACCATCAATCCCATTAGGTTGATCAGTTAAGTAGTTTAAGTAACCATTTAGAATCATATGTATCTCCTTTTTTACAATATTGAAGCTTTCAACGAGAGTCATTTCTTCGTGTACAATATAGTGAGAATCGTTTGGATCAAAATGTAAGTCTAAATTCTCTTTTAACCAATTAGACTCTTCTTTTTGTGTTTTAACCCCTAGTGTTTTTAGAACATTTAAAACATGATCTTTGAGTGCCATATTTACTAGAATTCCCCCTCCTGTATCAACTAACTTATCGTTTTTCATTAAGTTTTTTAAGAGAGTTTCTATAGTACGAATTGTTGCAGCAGGTGGAAAAAAATAATCTGCTCTTCCCTGAATTTTGGCTGGGACATTACCGAAAGCTTTCTCTGCTAGATGCTTTGGAACAGTATAAAAGTAAATTTTCACAAAAACTCTCCACTTTTATCCAACATTGTGACAAATTCTCCATATATATCACGTCCTTTCAAATCTTGTAAATATGTTGCACAAGTAAATCCTTCGTTACTCTTATCTGTATACGCATACAAAACAGGATCATAAGTTGCGAAAGGGTAAATATTCTTACTTCTTTGTCCGTTTGGAAAAGAACCCGCAATCATCGTAGCTAATTTAAGGTGCGTATCGTTCCCACAAATAGTGGTGCCTTCCCTTTCTGCATTTTGTATCAAATCATACTGTGCTTTGAGTGTTTCAATCCAATTATCAAATGACATATCAAAGGAAGGAATTGCATTGATGACATTCGTAATTTTATCAATTCGTTCTCTTCCATTTTCTTCTTGAAGAATTTGAGGAGAAAGTATTTTTTGTACTTTAACTAAAGCATTTTTGAAGGATATAAGTAAATTTTTTCTTTTTTCCGTATCAGTTTCTAGTGGAAGCATTGCAATAGTGCTAATGACATGTCTAAATGGAGTATCATTTGGAAATTTAGGATTAGAAAATGCACATTCCACAGCTTGACTAACATCCAATACAACACTGGATTCATTAGTTTGCTCTACATTTGTCGAGGAAGGAAGTAATGCCTCTACTTGCGCGTATACCCATAAAAACCAAATTTTTATATTAATTTCTTTAAATTTTTTTGTAATTTCAGTTTCTACCATAGGAAACAAAGTAGCAAAATGATAGTTGGTGTCAATAATGACTCTTGATATTTTTCCTTCATCAACATTGTACTTACCAAATAAATTTTTTACCCAGTTCTTTTCATTACTCTTTTTTACTATGTCTAGTATTAATTCTTGAAATTGAGAGTAATTGTGAGTTTCAAATGGATTTCTTGGTTGAGCGACAATAAATTTTTTGCTATTTAATCCCTCGACTAAGTAAAAACCGAAACATTTTTCGCCTAATACAATATTAACACCACTTCCACGGTGATCATGAGGAAGCCCATTTCCTGTTTTCAACAATAAGCGAGAAAAATCTACATTCATATTATTTAAATCAATAATTAATGTGTGATCTTTACTACTTTTTTGCCTTTCCAAACAACGAATTAACATCATTAATGATAGAAGTGTTTTTCCAGAACCACCTTTACTACCTGTAACCAGATGAAATTCCATTTTATGTATTTCTCTTTATAAAAATAATTTACTTTAATTTAGCACAACAAATATTTGGATTACTACAACAAAATGTATCATAGATTTGAAACCAAATAAAGAGTGAAATCATTGTGCCAATGATTGCCCAAAAAAACCTCTTGGAATAATAGTTTGTTCTCCTATCCTGATCCAAACTTTTAAAAATAATACTAAAGAATAAGAGTACTACAAAAAATAGTACGGCGCTTGCTAATACGCCCCCCCCTATTTCTATTAACATCCCTTTATCTGCTATCCAGTTATGATATGTACAACCCCATTTCATTATGCCAACTGGAATAGTCAATACCTCAATGAGAATAGTCAAAAAGCCTTTATTTTTCATGATAAACTCCACTTATGTTGAAAATGATGTTTAAAACTAATCTTCTATCTCAGGGCATCAGGGCAAACGCGTAGGGCGTAATAGCGTCAGCGTATTGCGCCGCATATGTTTACTACTACGAAAACTCTTTTGATATTATGTCGTTTACCAGCAAAAAAATCAATGGTTAAGGATGTTGTCCTGTCTATAGAATAAACGCCCTATTCAACCTAGCGATGATAGTTTGGCATGATGAATTCTTAGGTAAATGTCAGTATTTTCATGCGGCGTAATACGCTGATGCCATTGCGCCCTAGTGCGCTAGGTTTCCTTTCGTTAACTCAGCCTACGTGCTAACATGTCCACAATAAGCTGAAAGTCAATCAGAATATTCGTCTCAAACTCAGGTTAATAAAAACCACAGGAGCAAAAGATTATGGCGGCAAATAAAGATAATATGCAATTGAATCGTCGAGATTTTTTGAAATTATCGGCAACGGGACTGGGTTTAAGTTTAGTGGGATTTGATCCGTTATTAGGGACATTTCAAGCGGCATTTGCGGAAGGTGCACCTCAACCCGATCAATGGTTTATGTCGATTTGTCCGTATTGCGGCACAGGTTGCGGCGTGAATGTGGGCGTGGCAGGCGGCAAAGTCGTTGCGGTGAAAGGTATGCCCGATCATCCTATCAATAAAGGGGAATTATGCATTTTAGGCAAGAATTTAGTCGGCATATTAGATACCTCCGATCGTTTGTTATTCCCTCAAAAGAAAGACGGCGATCAATTCAAACAAATTAACTGGGAAGAAGCCACCGATACGGTTGCCAGTAAATTAAAAGAAACGATTGAGAAAAATGGCGCAGATTCTTTCGCAATGTATATTAGTGCCTCTGAATACATTGAAGAATATTACGTTTATAACAAATTTGTCAAAGGTTGTTTGGGAACAAATAACTTAGAATCGAGTGCGCGTTTATGTTGGGCAAGTGGAGTTGTAGGATTGGTAAAAGCCTTTGGTGCAGATTCTCCGCCTTGTTGTTTTGATGACATTGATTTAGCAGACCTTTTCTTTGTTGCGGGTTACAATCCTTCCTCTTCAAAACCGATCTTTTTTAAACGTTTAATGAAAGCCAAAAAGGTAAACAAAACCAAAATGATCGTGATTGATCCGCGTAAAACAGATACCGCAAAGAAAGCAGATATTCATTTGCAAATCAAACCCGGCACTGATGTGATTTTATTTAATGCCATTACCCGTGAATTAATCAATAAAGGACTGATCGATGAAACGAAAGCAAAAAACATTACTCAAGATTTTGAAAAACTAAAAGAACATGTCCAATCTTTTACGCCTCAATTTGCTGAAGAAAAAACGGGAATTTCTGAGCAGCAGCTTGCCGAAGTCGTTGAGTTGATTGGGCAGTCAAAAGGCGCACTATTTATGTGGGGACAAGGGCTTAATCAAAGTCGTATCGGCACGCGCAAGGTCACGTCTTTATTGAATATTCCGTTTATCACGGGCAACATTGGCAAAGCAGGCGCGGGACCGTTGGCAGTGACTGGACAATCAACTGCGATGAGTTTGCGTGAAGCGGGGGCGTTGCCGAATCTTCTCCCAGGGTTTCGAAAAGTCGATGATCCGCAAGCGCGTCAAGATATTGCGGACATTTGGGGCGTTGATCCACAAAAAATGTCACCCAAAGCAGGGCGCACGATTGTGGATATTTTGAACGGCATTGATGCGGGAGAAATCAAAGCGTTATGGATTATCCATTCAAATCCAGCAGCAACCTTTCCTGATACCACTTGGGTACGTAGCGTATTGAATAAATTGGATTTTTTGATTGTTCAGGACTGCTATCATCCCACTGAAACCAGCCAGTTTGCACACATTTTATTGCCAGCCGCGCAATGGTCTGAAAAAGAAGGCACGATGACCAATTCTGAACGCGGTTTGAATTTGATCGAGCAAGCCGTTCAACCGCCAGGGGAAGCGAAAACCGATATAGAAATTGTCATGAATGTCGCGAGAAAAATGGGTTTTGAGAAACAATTTTCTTTCAAAAAAACTGAGGACATTTTTGAAGAATTCAAACGTTGTACAACTCATCGTCCAAATGATATTAACGGACTTTCGTATGCGAGAATGCGTAAAGAAAAAGGCTTGCAATGGCCCATTCCTACGGCTGAACATAGCGGAACAAAACGCCGTTTTATCGATCAAAAATTTCCGGGTAATGATGGTAAATTAAACCTAGCGATTAATCAGCATGATGATCCTTTAGAAATACCGGATAAAGAATTTCCTTTGTGGTTATTAACGGGTTTGGTTAATGAACAGTTTCATTCACGCACTCGAACAAGTAAAATTCCTGCATTGAATCGCGCCGTTTCAGAACCTTTTGTTGAAATCCACCCTGACAACGCAAATATCTTAAAAATCAAAGAGGGAGATTTACTTAAAGTGACTTCTCGACGTGGACAATTAACCGCTCGTGCAGTAATTACGGATAACATTTTGAAAGATGTAGTATTTATTCCTTACCATTTCAGCTTTTTAGCGGGTGAGGATAAAAGTGTGAATAATTTAACCATTCGTTCTTTTGATGAATCGGCAAAACAACCTGAGTACAAAGCTGCCGCAGTTAATATTGAAAAAGTTTAAGCAATAAGGATAACAACGCCATGCTGTCGTGGTTTGAAAGACTATTTCAAGGGTGGTCAGAAACTTATCTTAGACCGCCAGGCGCACAATCTGAGAAGAACTTGCTTGCAACTTGTATTAAATGTGGGCGTTGCATGACGGTTTGCCCGTACCAATCGATTAAAATCGCCGATTGGGGGAGCAAATATTACGGTACGCCTTATATTGAACCTAATGTTATGCCATGTTATTTGTGTATGAAATGTCCTGAGGTTTGTCCAACGGGTTCTTTGCGTGTTATTCCAAAAGAAAAAGTGCAAATGGGGCAGGTGCAAGTTCTTCAAAAAACCTGCCTTTCTTGGCAAGATGATTTGTGCAATCTTTGTTATAAACGTTGTCCATTACAAGATAGCGCAATTGTTCTTAATGACGATTTGCAGCCTGTGATAGAAAATTGTGTTGGTTGTGGGGTTTGTTTTTATGTTTGTCCAACTCAACCAAAATCCATCGTAATTACGCCGCAGAGAAATCTTTTATGAAACTTTCCTACTCACATTATCGTCGCTCTTTTCAGTTTGTTATTTTAGGTTTATTGATTGCGATTCCTCTGCTTAATTTACTAAAAATAGATACGATTCAAGGTATTTTATGTTCAATTGGGACAGTGAATTATGAAATCACCTGTGCATTAGGTGCATTACAATCCATGCTTGCCAATCGTGAAATCAATTTTTCTTTATTATTATCGGCGAGTTTTTTTATTCTATTGGCGATTTTTTTGGGCAGAGTATTTTGCGGGTGGATTTGTCCACAAGGCTTGATTTCTGAGGGCGGAGATAAACTTCGTACCCGATTTTTCAAATCATCTTGTAAACCTGATTCATTACAACGTTATCATTTGGGTAGAAACTTTTTATTATCGTTTTTAGGTGCAGGATTGTTAGCCACTTTTTTAATGGGTATTCCTATTATTTGTTATATTTGTCCGATTGGGATTATTTGTCGGGAATTATTACAAGGTACCATGCTGTATAAAATTGGCGGAGAAATTATTGTTGTAATGATTATTCTTGCTGCCGACGTTTTTGTTGCACGACGGGGTTGGTGTCGTTATATTTGTCCAGTGGGCGCTTTCTATTCGTTATTTTCCTTGTTTTCAATGAAGGTAAAACGCGATAAAGAGAGCTGTGTAAAATGTGGAACATGTCAAAGAATTTGCTCAATGGGAAACGCTCCAATAAAAGATGAAATTGTTAAAACTTGCATTAACTGCGGAGATTGCATCGATAAATGTCCAGAAGATGCATTATCATTTGAAAAACCTAGATTATTCAAAAACATTCCGATTAGAAAAACTGGATAGTCGGCGATCGAATTGAGTTAAGTTCTGAAGCTATCTTAACCTGATTTTTGTAATGTATATAAGCGTAGCGTCATACACCGTTTTTTGGAACTCCCACGCCCATCGGCGTATGACGCGCTTCAGAGATTTCATTACTGAAATTTCATCTCCTAAGAACAGAGGGCTTCGAGCATAAAATCAGTTAAATGCTGCTAATTGTTGCGCTTTTTGGAAAAATACTTTGAATTTACTTATAACCCTTATCTTTAATTAGTTATAATAATATTATAATTGTACATAATTAAATTGAGAGAGGATTGATAAAAAAAGCAGTCGTCACGTAGTTTTGTACAGACCGAACGCGGTCAAGGTGATATTCCCAAGTAAGTGACACTTGGGAATGAGATTAAACGAAAATTTAGCAATTACTCGTCATCTTCTTCATCATCAAAATTACGCTTAGGTACTTTATCAGGATCAGCCGTGATTGCACGATAAATTTCAATGCGATCACTGTCTTTCAAAGGTGTGCCAAGTTTAACGACTTTACCATAAACACCTACTTTCTGTTTAGCTAAATCAATTTCTGGAAAACGAGTCAATACACCAGATAGTTCAAGCGCATCTTGTACTGTACTTCCTTCGGGTACTTCTAAACGTAACCACACTTGGTCTTCTGTACCGCCATAAGCAATACCCACGTTCATAACTTCCTAAGCTCCTATAAAAAGTTACATCTCTTCACTGGGAAGGGACGGATCGAGGTTATTAATATCGATAATGATCCGGTTTATAAGGACCGGTTACAGGGACACTGATATATTTTGCTTGAGTTGGGGTTAATTCGGTTAAATGTGCCCCAATACGTTTTAAATGCATCCGTGCGACTTTTTCGTCTAATTGTTTAGGTAAAACATAGACTTTTTTCTCGTAATTCGCATGATGATGCCATAATTCAATTTGTGCTAACACTTGGTTAGTAAAAGAATTTGACATGACAAAACTCGGATGACCCGTTGCACAACCTAAGTTGACTAAACGACCTTCTGCTAAAATAATCAAGCGTTTACCATCAGGAAAAATAACGTGATCAACTTGTGGTTTAATATTTTCCCAAGGATGTTGACGTAAAGCGGCAATGTCGATTTCTGAATCAAAATGTCCAATGTTACAAACAATGGCTTCATTTTTCATTTTAGCCATGTGATCATGGGTAATGACGTTCACATTTCCTGTGGCTGTGACAAAAATATCACCCATTGATGCAACTTCATCCATTTTGACGACACGATATCCTTCCATTGCAGCTTGTAAAGCACAAATCGGATCAATTTCTGTTACCCATACAGTTGCGCCTAAACCACGAAATGCTTGCGCACAGCCTTTACCGACATCGCCGTAACCTAAGACAATACAGATTTTACCCGCGATCATGACATCAGTTGCGCGTTTAATGCCGTCAACTAAGGATTCACGACAGCCGTATAAATTGTCGAATTTGGATTTAGTCACAGAATCGTTGACGTTGATGCAAGGGACTAACAAGCTACCTTCTTTCATCATTTCATAGAGACGATGCACACCGGTGGTGGTTTCTTCGGAAATACCGCGTACGTCTTTTAATAATTCTGGATATTTTTCGTGCATGATTTGGGTTAAATCGCCGCCGTCATCCAAAATCATGTTGGGTCGCCAATCATTGGGTCCAAAAATAGTTTGTTCAATGCACCACCAAAATTCTTCTTCAGTTTCTCCTTTCCAAGCAAAAACAGGAATACCTTGATCAGCAATGGCAGAAGCTGCATGATCTTGAGTAGAAAAGATATTACAAGATGACCAACGAACTTCTGCACCCAATTTAACTAAAGTTTCAATTAATACAGCGGTTTGAATGGTCATGTGTAGACAACCGGCAATACGCGCACCTTGCAATGGTTTACTATCGCCATATTCTGCACACAATTGCATTAATCCGGGCATTTCGGTTTCAGCAATGGAAATTTCTTTATGTCCCCATTTCGCCAGACTCATGTCTTTTACTTTATAATCCGGGGTTAAGTTAATTATCGGTTGGCTCGTCATTAGGATTCCTTAAAAAATGAATAAATTCGATATTTCTATAAAGTAGAATGAATACCGAATGTATTAAATACCAGCTTCTTGGCGTAAAATGTCTGCTTTATCAATTTTTTCCCAAGTAAAATCAGGTTCTTCACGTCCAAAATGTCCGTAAGCTGCGGTTTGTGCGTAAATAGGACGGAGTAAATCTAACATTTTGATAATGCCACGTGGACGTAAATCGAAATGAGCGCGTACTAATTGGGTTAGGCGATCCGTTGGTATTTTGTGAGTACCAAACGTTTCCACACGAATAGAAACGGGTTCAGCAACGCCAATAGCATAAGACAGTTGTACTTCACAACGCATTGCAAGTCCAGCGGCTACAATGTTTTTTGCGACATAACGGGCTGCATAAGCGGCAGAACGATCGACTTTTGAAGGGTCTTTGCCAGAAAATGCGCCACCACCATGTCGTGCCATACCGCCGTAAGTATCTACAATAATTTTGCGTCCAGTTAAACCACAATCACCAACAGGTCCACCAATGACAAAACGTCCCGTTGGATTAATGTAATAGCGGGTATTTTTGTTCAACCATTCTGTGGGAAAAATCGGTTTAATAATTTCATCCATGACGGCTTCATGAATAGATTTATTATTAATATCAGGATCATGTTGAGTTGATAATACAACAGCATCTACACCGACGGGTTTATCATTTTTGTAAATAAAGGTAACTTGTGATTTTGCATCTGGGCGCAACCAAGGTAGTACGCCAGATTTACGTAATTCGGCTTGACGTTGTACTAAACGATGCGCATAGGTAATGGGTGCTGGCATCAGTACATCTGTTTCATCTGTGGCATAACCAAACATTAACCCTTGATCGCCAGCCCCTTGTTCATGATCGTCGCTTTCATCTACACCCATCGCAATATCAACAGATTGTTTACCAATTGCTGATAGAACTGCACAAGATTCCCAGTCAAAACCAATATCTGAACTGTTATAACCAATTTTTTTAACTGTTTTTCGTGCAATGCTTTCTATATCAATCCATGCGTTAGTGGTGACTTCACCTGCAACTAGCACCATGCCAGTTTTAACTAAAGTTTCACAAGCGACTCTTGAATTAACGTCAGCTGCCAACAAAGCATCTAGTACAGCATCAGAGATTTGATCAGCAACTTTGTCTGGATGTCCCTCAGACACAGATTCAGAAGTAAAAAGCAAGGTATCAGACATCTAAAGATTCCTTATATAATAGTGTGTTGAAAATATTTATTGTAACATAATTTCAAATCAATTGGTTAGCTGATTATTCATGTAGCAGCAAGCTTGGTCTTGATTTGTTTAATGTTTTTTCCAAGTCGAAAAAGATTCGATGGATACAATTTTTTGAAATAAAATACTATTAATCACTGCTCTTTTTGCTCACGTTGTATAAAACCAGTTGGAAGTAGTGATTCGGGTTGTGGCGCAGGTAAATAATCACGATAATCTTGCAAATCACCTGATAAACTGGCTTCTTTGATGATAATTGGACGTATGAAAATGATCAATTCCGTTTTGGTATAAATATCATCTCGATAGCTAAATATATCACCAATAGCCGGTAAATCGGATAATAGTGGAATGCCGTCTTTGTTTTGTTGCAGCGTGTCTTGCATTAACCCGCCAATCACTGCGATATTACCATTACTAATTTTTAAAATGGATTCAATTTCACGAACTTGCGTTTCTGGAATTTGGCTTACAACACCCGCTTCAGCTAGGGCAGGTGTTGGATCGTTAACAAAGCCTATAATACGTGAAATAGTAGGGCGTACACTCAAAATGACGGTATCATCGTCACTGATTTGTGGGGTTACACTCATGATTAAACCAATCGGTAATACATTGGGCACCATCACTGTTTGCGAATAGACATTGATGGTACTGTTAGCATCATCCGTTTTTACATCAGTTGATTGCGTATCTACGGTGAAATAAATTTTGTTATCAACGACTTTCAGGATAGCAGTTTGATTATTCAATGCCATAATCTTGGGGCTAGAAAGTACTTTAACTTTGCCAAATTGTTCTAATAGCCTAACTGCAAAGGAAATATCACCTAATTTGCTGGTAGGATTATTATAAGTCAGTGCATAAAAAGGCGGATTGCCTAAGTTGCTTCCACTGACAGCTTGTTGATAACTGAGATTATCACCAATGCGTTTCCAGTCAATGCCCGCTTGATATTGATCGCTTAAACGCACTTCTGCAATCGTGGCTTCGATAAGTACTTGTTTGATAACATTATTTAAAATTTGATCTAGAAAATGTTGAATTTCTTTGTGTTGTCTTGCTGTGGCGCGAATAGTTACGATCCCGCTTTCTGCGTTGATCATGACTTTATTTTGAATCGTATCTGTGGTTGTTTTGGTATTGGTTTCTTGTGTCACGTCGCCTTTTTCATTGCGAGAGACATTTTGTTGTTGAGTTGCAGTCACTTCGACTTCACCGACTAAAATACCGTTAATATTTTTTTCTAAGGTTTCCCAAAAATGATTGTTAGTGGTGTTAATAATCTGTGTGGTAGAGTTATTATCATCCCCTGTACCAGAAGAATCACTTTGACTACTACTTTGACTGCTTGAACCTATGCTACCGGTATCAACAATACTTTGCGTAGACACTTTCACTTGGCTGATACTGTCTCTACTCATGTTGACATAATCGATTTTATACACTTTCAAATAAGGTATATCAGGCGAAATGGTCAAATGATCCGTATCCATTTCATAACGCAAATCGATTTGATTAGCAATGCGTTCTAAAATTTGTGGAATGGTTTGATTAACCGCGTTTAATGTGATATGTCCTTGAATACCCGGATAAATATCAATATTTAAACCCGCATCTCGTGCTAAGGCAAACAACAACTCATCAACCGGCACAGAATTAACTAAAACAGTATAAGTTTCAAGTGGTTGCATTGGTGTTGGTGGAGGCACGAAAGGCATATGTTGAATGGGAGCGGGAATATCGTCTTTGGGTAAAGGCGTTTCCGTAGTATTCAAATGTCCACTAGAAGGTATAGGTGGATGTGGCGCACATGCATTAAAAATTGAAAAAATAACAATATACAGCACTGCTTGTTGAATAATTCGATAGAAAAACGATTGATTTAACATGAAGATTACAACAAACCTGATTAGCAGAACTTAGGTAAATTGGATTATAATTGCTGGAAATAACTTATGTAGCAGTTATAATTTAGGGTGACACTGCTATTTATTGATATAAATGACTTTGCTTACAAATTATTATAACCGTCATTATTTTTTTAGTCTAATAATTTGTCGTCTACGTGAGAACATGGCAAAATATCACCACGATTTCACCCAACTTAGTAAATTTTAGGAATTTTATGCCTTCACAACCCAGTAAATTAATTGAAATTTTTGATAATTCCTACCCAGAACGTGATTACACAATTCACATTCGCATACCCGAATTTACCTGTTTATGCCCTAAAACTGGACAACCTGATTTTGCAACGTTATATGTAGATTATGTACCGGATAAAAATTGTATTGAATTAAAGTCATTAAAAACTTATATTTGGTCTTTTCGTGACGAAGGTGCTTTTCATGAAATGATTACTAATCAAATACTTAATGAATTGGTCAATGCGTGTAAACCACGTTTTATGCGTTTAAAAGCTGAATTTAATGTACGTGGTGGCATTTATACAACTATCGTAGTCGAACACTGTTTACCTTCTTGGAAACCTTCTGTTGTCGTTCATCTGCCATAAAGTAATTGTATTTGACTTGTAAAATTGTGTTGGTATTTTATGAGAAATCTTATAGAATAAATAAGGAAAAGGAGACGATTCCCTTTTCTGGAAATTGAATGAGCAGCAGTTAGATGATCGAAAAAAAAGGGTAGCGTCCCCTTTACTCATTATATTATTTATAAATATATTAATTATGAGACCTTTGCACATTCCCTTTATATCACGTAAAATTTATATATAAAAAAACCGTAGGTCAGATTAGCGTAGCGTAATCGGACGCATGTTTATCAACACGTAATCTATAGGACGCAATAACGTTAGCGTTTTGCGCCGTATGTTTACGACACGATGTTGCCCAACCTATAGAATAAACGCCCTATTCAACTTAGTAATGATAGTAGTTTGTCATGATCAATTCTTTTAGGCTGATGTCGGTATTTCCATGCGGCGCAATACGCTAACGCTATTGCGCCCTATAGCTCTTTTGACTCAACACCGTAAAGCATTGTTTTTTTTGCATTATACGTCTCCAGACACATTTCCTGCTTTTAACAAGCTAATCATTTGTTCTAAAGTTTCAATATGTTTTTTTAGCTGCATATTTTCTTTGTCACGTTCACTCAACAACAATTCTTTCTTCTCCAATTCATGCACACATTTTGTTTCAGTTAAATAAATATTATTTTGATGATGACCGTAATTTGTATGATTTTCTAATAGAATATTAAACGCAGTATGCTCATTCATTTCTAATAATTGCGACAACTGCATTTCAAACACCTGCGCAATTTGGGCAAGACGCGACACGCACACATCCGTTTCTCCACGTTCAATCTTGGCATAACTGCTGACTGCGATTCCCAATTTCTGCGCAGTATCATCCTGCGTCCAGCCCTTCAGCAAGCGTGCCGCTTTGATTTTTTTATAAACTTCTGCACATTCGTTACGTTCGGCTGTCATAACGCCTCCTAGCTGTTGCAATCATAGCTATCAATGGCTGTTTTCTGGTGGGCAAATCAGGGAGAATAGTTGCCATCTTTCGCTGCGTAATTAGGCGCAAGATTTGTGTTGGCTTGCCCTTTTGGTTAGGGTTAGTTTAGCAAATTTTGGGTTGTGGTGGGCAAAATAAAAAGACATTTTGCCCACTCTACAGGGCTTGGCATTAGTAAAGGAGAAGGTAATATGTTGAAGAAATTAGCTTTACTTGGAGCTTTGATAATAGGCTTCATTGGAAGTAGTGTATGGGCAGATGAGTCTGTAAAAAATGAGCTTCAAGAAATTAGAACTGTGCCGATGGTGACACTAAATGCTGAAACTATACGGGAAATTCCTCAAATTCCAATTATCTTTGAAGGAGTTACATACCAACCTGATGAATACCTTGCGTATTTTGATGCAGGATTGAAAATTGACTTATTCCTTATTCGGGGATTGGGTGAGCAGGGAAATGATGTTTTTTATGCTTTCACTACTGCCAAAGAAGCTACATCAGGGTTGTGGTTATTGCCAGAACCAGATGTTAGCTTGGAAAACAATCTTAGAGCTGCCTGCACTGATGCAGAATGCGCTAGACAATATGATCGTGACTCTGCTTACTGCAGAAAACTACGAAACGCTAAAGCTAGAGCACTTTGCTGGGCAGCTGCCGCAGTTAGATATGGTGCTTGCCTAGCAGTGTGCAAATAGTATCATAGTGGCTATCCCTATCCCTCAGCTTTGCTTTGGGATAGCCACCTAAGGAGTTGTTAGGCATGATAAATATAGTTGCAACTGGCATTAACAAAAACGATAAAACAAAACTTGAAATAACTATCTACATTTCAAAGCCATATTGGACAATACAAGGAGAGGAAGCTGCTTGTGATGTTAAGATTTCACCGTTATATGAAAATATATCACCTATCCATGGAATAGTACCTTTTCAAGCGTTGAAGTTAGCCATTGACTTACTAGATAACTTAATAGGTACTATATCAAATAAGTATGACTTGACGTACCATTGATGCACCCTGCCGGTCTGGGTTTGTAACTAGCCTGTCGAAATTCTAGGATATCTCGTCCCGCCTCACCAGAGGCGGGATGCAGTCAGCGCGGTAGGGTGCATAAGCCATGGCATCATGCACCATTTCCATACGGCACAAGAAGCTCAACGCTATTGCGCCCTATAAGATTACGTGTTACACGGGTTAGGTCGGCTGCAAGAGTAAGTTAGAACTATTTAGGCTTAACACTATTCGTATCCAAATCAAAAGTAAAAGAACCAGATTGTTGATTCATTTTAATATCATAAACAGTTGTATTACCAAATGCGTTTGGCACAGACACACAAGGTACATGCAATTGACCAGTAAGTGAATAGTTTGCCATACAGTCATTTTTATTTGAAACAATTATTCCACAAGAAATTGGATTACTAATACATGCTTGTTTGCCAGCCTCAAAACCATCATCATATGTTGCATCATGACTTAAATTAGATGAAGTACTATTATGAAAAGCTGATTGCCAAATGTCGGCAACATATTCTGGGTGGTCAATAAAAGGATTTCTATTACCTTGCCATTCAAAAACTTTATCATTTCTTAGTCGCTCTTGCTCATCTGGTGGGTCTTGTCTATGCCATTCTAACAAGGATGCAAGCTTACCAATTTTTGTCACATTCGGTTGAGATTCATTCACATTGTCTGTTATTTCTAAGTCAGGTTCGTTATCTACTGTTCCCTCATAACGAACTGCCATATAAAAGATACCTCTGGCAATATCTCCCTTAACTTTATCTGGTACTTCCCATGAATCATCATCGTATTTTACTAAAGGTGCTTCAGGTAAAGTTTTATTTCCACCATTATCAAAGTCTAATATTCCTCTTGCAGTATTAACTGTTACTAACGATGGTCGTAAGTGATGTACATCAGTATAAGCTGGACAACTTTCTTGAGAAAAACCATGAGATTTAGGCCAAGTATGTTCCCGATTCCATTCACCTATATTACCGCCATGTTGCGATTTTGGTAAGGATTGTTGACTATAAATCAAGATAACATTATTAGTATTGTTTGGGTCTTCATCAGTTTCTTGTAGAATATCCCACACTTCTTTGTAATTATATTTTTTATGGTTAGCTATAATATTATGAAGAACTGATTTTAATACAACACCAGTTTTGTCTGTTGCTTCTGTATAATAGTCAGTGGGTATATCTGCTAATAATTTTCCTGTTGAAATCCATAACACTGACATACAAAGCATTTTACTATATGTATTCATCAATTTATTGTTTCCTTGTAAAATTTTTTGTTTTCTGTGCCTAATGCCAATGTTAAGCAGCAAGAGACATGGATGTAAATTGTCCGCTTCAACGACTTGTTATCCTGAGTGTAGCCCGACCGTAGTCCCAATACCATTAAGTTAAGCGTTTCCCCCCCTTTTTTAAAGGGGGCAGGAGGGATTTAAGTAATTGAAATATAAAAAATCCCCCTCAATCCCCCTTTGGTAAAGGGGGAAGCAAAATTTCCTTAACTTAATGCTATTGGACCGTAGTCCACGTAGGATGATGTGCTGAACATCGCGAAGCGCATCCTACGCGATGCTGTGGCGAAGGTATTGACGTTACCAATATATTTTTATTAACGTTGCCATTGTGATGGCCAATCATCAAAATCCCCAATTTCCATTTCTTGCACAATCAATGTATACAAAGCTTGTTCTGGAAAATCATTGAGCCGAATTTTCCAAATTTCACCATTGATTTCAGTTATATAAGGAAATTCAGCTTTATCTGTTTTATGCCAAACAGCAACTTGTTGTAAATAAAGCATTAATGCATTATTCATTGAGAAGCATTCTCTTTTTTAACACCGTATTTTTCATTATATTCGCGATTAGTACGATTAGCACTACCGATAATCGCTTCATAAATAGCATCGCCTTCCAAACCTTTTTGCCGATTTTTTTCAACTAAATATTCAAAAGTAGGTCCATCAGGATTACCATATTTTTCTGTATCTCTGGCTTGTAAATCAACCACTTCTTGCTTATTTTGCATCATTTCTCTGGCTTTCACTCTTGCATCATGACGAATATCATGCGCGCGTTTTGCCCGTTCTTCTACACTGACACCTTCAGCAATCCATTGTTCATTCAAGTCAGGAATTTTATCGACAGTATCATTATACCATTGACGTATCTCTTCATTACTTTTAGGTTGAACAGCTTCTGAGGAAACTTGTGGTGCTGACACATCAGACATAGTGACAACTGCACTTTCTGCAACTGTTGTCATTGGAACAGAGAGCATGGTGAGTAAACTAATACAAAACCAAATAACCTTGTTTAACATATTATTTTTCCTAAATAAAAAGTTATTATAACATAAACCTTGTAAATAATAATTGTCGAAAAAGGGGACGCTTTCCCTTTATTCTTTATGCGTTTAAAAGCGAAATTTAATGTACATGGTGGCATTTATACAACTATCGTAGTCGAACACTGTTTACCTTCTTGGAAACCTTCTGTTGTCATTCATCTACCATAAAATAATTGTATTTGATTTGTAAAATTGTATTGGTATTTTATGAGAAATCTTGTAGAATAAAGAACATTTCAAGCATGCGGCATCTTATAACTTCACTTCTTTCCCATTTCATATGCATACGTTATTAGAACGCCAATTACGCAAAGCTGGATTTGCTCACGATACCTTGCCCACAGATATGACGACGTGGCAAGAATTTTTGTCCCGCGTCGATCGCTCGTATGCTAATGCAGATCGCGAACGGCAGTTGTGGGAAAAGAAAGTCGATACGCCTAAAGCAATCTCTGATATTTCAAAGGAAGAAACATTACAGTTGCATTCAGTACTAGCCGCAATTAGCGGTGGTTTGTGTGCGTTCGATCAACAAGGACAGCTACTTTTTCTCAATCCAACGGCAGAAGAATATCTGGGTGTTGAAAATAAACGCTTATCACTAGCTACAGCATTGGAACACTTTGAAATTCATAAAAAAAACAATATCGAACCGATTCCTGTTGCAATATTAATTGAACGTTTGTTGGCTGGTGCGTCTCATCAAGATAGCAGTGCTATTTTAAAACTCAAAGATATTAGTTTACCAGTTGCATTCATCATCAATCCTGTTATCCAAAATGATCAGATGATTGGCTCGGTTTTGCTATTTAGTGATATTAGTGAAATCAAAGCGGTAGAATCTGATCTAATTGCCGCTAAGGAATTTGCCGAAAAAGCCAGTCACGCAAAATCGCAATTCTTATCTAGCATGAGTCACGAATTACGCACGCCAATGAATGCTATCTTAGGCTATAGTGAGTTATTGAAAGAAGATTTGAGTTCTCCCATTGAAGAAATTGGTGAAGATGGCATTGCAGACATGCAACAATATGTCGCTAATATTTTGCAAGCGGGTTGGCATCTACTTGAATTGATTAATAAAGTATTAGATTTAACTCGAATTGAAGCAGGTAAATTAGAAGTTTTAATTGAAAAAGTTGAGTTAATCGATTTGATCAAGGAATGTACCAGTTTAATTACCCCACTTGCTGAAAAGCGCAATATCACAATTCTCAACAAAACAGCTTCAATGCGCCCACAAGATGCGCTGATCGACCGTGCACGGCTCAAACAAGTGTTGATTAATTTACTTTCTAATGCCGTCAAATATAATCAAGATAACGGTTCAATTACCATTACTTTAGAGCAAAAAAGCCCAAAATATATCCGCGTGTCTGTCATAGATACAGGTATTGGGTTAAGTGAAGAACAAAAAAATAAAGTGTTTGATCCTTTTACACGTCTTAGCGGATTAAATTTAATAGAAGGTACGGGTATTGGTTTGACAATTACTAAACGCTTACTTGAAATTATGGACGGGCGAATTGGTTTAGACAGCGAATTAGGAGTAGGCAGTACTTTTTGGATTGAATTACCGACGGGCGATGTTGAAGGCAATGATGCTACAATTGTATCGTCAAATCACCATAAATATACCATGTTATATGTTGAAGACAGCCGTACCAATGTCAGTTTAGTTGCTCAGATTCTTAAAGCACGTCCAGAAATTGCGTTAATGTCAGCACATACCGGTGAAATGGGGCTGGAACTCGCACATTTACACCATCCAGACTTGATATTGCTTGATATTAATTTACCCGGTATGGACGGTTTTGAAGTATTTAAATCGCTGCGTTCTGCTGAAGATACTCAAAATATTCCAGTACTTGCACTCAGTGCTAATGACACATCACGCAACTTAGAGCGCGGACGTGAAGCAGGTTTTGCCCATTATATTATTAAGCCGTTAGATATTAAGAAATTTCTTGAATCAATTGACTCAGTCTTAGCGGCTCAATAAACATTCCAAGTCTATCACTATTTAATTGATTACACGCCCATATAAATCATGTGCATCGGCATTAGTAATCATTACTTCAATTAAATCACCGGGTAGAATATCATCTCCTTCTTCAAAAGGAATGAGGACACAACCATCAATTTCAGGTGCTTCAGCAAAACTACGCGCATAAATTGTATCATCTATAATCTCATCAACGATTACATCTGTTATTTGCCCAACACGGGTTTGTAATTTATCTGCGCTAATATCGTTTTGTAATGCCATTAGACGACTTAATCGTTCTTGTTTCAGCGATTCTGGTATAGGATTAGGCAATGCATTTGCGCTCGCACCATCAACTGGCGAATAAGCAAAAGCACCAACGCGATCCAGTTGAGCGGCAGTTAGAAAAGTTAAAAGTTGCTCAAAATCAGTTTCTGTTTCTCCCGGAAAACCAACAATAAACGTACTGCGTAAAGCAATTTCTGGACATAATGTCCGCCATTGTTGAATTCGTTGTAACATATTTTCAGTATTTGCTGGTCGACGCATTGCTTTTAAAATAGCCGGACTGCCGTGCTGCAAAGGAATATCTAAATAGGGCAAAATAACGCCTTCAGCCATTAAATGCACCAATTGATCAACATGTGGATAGGGATATACGTAATGTAATCGAATCCATGTGGGCAATTTTCCTAATTGTCGTGCTAACTCAGTAAGTTGCGTTTTTAGTGGACGTCCTTGCCAAAAATCAATTCGATAATGCATATCAACACCATAAGCCGCAGTATCTTGCGAAACCAGTAATAATTCTCGCACACCCGCATCTACTAACTGACTGGCTTCGTTCAAAATTTCACCAATCGGACGACTGACTAATGGACCACGTATAGTGGGAATAATACAAAAACTGCACTGTTGATTACAGCCTTCCGCAATTTTCAGATAAGCGTAGTGACGCGGCGTTAATTTAATCCCACCCGGAGGCACTAAATCTAAATGCGGATCATGTTGCGGCGGTAATTGTTGATGGATGGCTGTCATCACTTCCTCAGTCGCATTGGGACCCGTAATCGCTAATAACTGCGGAAATTGCGCTTTTAAACGCTGATCTTGCTTACCTAAACAACCAGTGACAATCACTTTACCATTTTCAATCATGGCTTCATGAATCGTTTCCAAAGATTCTTCAATTGCCTCATTAATAAAACCACAAGTATTGATAATAACCAAATCTGCTGCTTGATATTCTGGCGTAATTAAATAACCTTCAGCACGTAATTGCGTTAAAATACGCTCAGAATCGACGGTTGCTTTTGGACAACCCAATGAAATAAAACCAATTTTAGGAATAGAAGACATAGAGAATAGGCACGTTGAATAGATGACAGTATGAAATAATGCGTAAATTATACCCTCTATTCAGTACTGACGCTTTATCATTTTGTGGATGAAAAATTATTATCTTGAATGTGATTTTATGCGAAAATGGGCATCATAAAAGACAAGAGGCAAAATTGATATGAAATTTATTTATTTGATAATTTACACTTATACGATATTTACCACGAGCCCAGTAAGTGCTGAATTGACTGCGTTTGAACAAAATGGAAAATGGGGTTATCAAA
Organism: Thiomargarita sp.; assembly: GCA_020721045.1. Taxonomy (GTDB): domain Bacteria; phylum Pseudomonadota; class Gammaproteobacteria; order Beggiatoales; family Beggiatoaceae; genus DYNN01. Next base: position 58,539 of record DYNN01000001.1, read on the forward strand.
ATGAGCAGGCACAAGTCACTATTCCGCCGCAATTTATCATGGCAAATGACTTTGATCAAGGCGTTGCCAGCGTGATCGACGAGCAAGGATGGGCTTTTATCAATACTCAAGGCAAAGTGATTATCAGACCGTTTATTTTTGATAATGGACCAGATTATTTTATCGAAGGACTCTCGCGTTTTGTTCAACACGGCAAAATTGGCTTTATTAATGAAAAATATGAAATTATTATCCCTGCACAATTTGATTTTGTAAGACCTTTCAATAAAGGTATGGCAGCTTTTTGTACAGGTTGTCAAACAGTCAAATTTGATGACGAACACAGTATAATACGCGGTGGCACATGGGGTTACATTAATAAAGAAGGACATATCCTAATTGACCAAATTGCCTCCGAAATGGCATTAGACGAAATTAGTAACTCACAAGCATTTTCCAAAAAATAATGAACTTACAAAATTTGACTCACTACGAACAAGCTATTTTAGTGCTATCTGCTTTAATTTTATACACTTCTTTTGGCTTATTGGCACAAACACGTTTGCTAAATTTAATCAACATTTTTGCTTGGCAAGGTGCATTATTAGCGGCAACTGCTAGTTTAGTTGCATTTATCTCAGATCAACCACATTTATACATTTCAGCACTACTGACTTTGCTATTAAAAGCGTTATTAATCCCTTGGATGTTACGTTATCAAGTGCTTGAACTGAACTTGCACCACGAAGTAGAAAAACTTATTTATCCAACACTTACCTTATTAGGAGGCGTAGCTGTAGTCACTTTCTGCTACTATGTAGCGATACCGATTGAAAATTTATCCACATCGATCACGCGCAACACTATCGCTGTTAGTTTATCTAACGTATTGTTATCTATGTTATTAATTATTTCTCGTCGACAAGCAGTCAGCCAAGTCGTCGGCTTTATGGCAATGGAAAACGGCTTATTCTTTTCCGCACTCGTTGCAACCTATGGAATGCCCATGGTTGTCGAGTTAGGCATTGCCTTTGACGTACTGGTTGCCGCAGTGCTATTTGGCGTTTTCTTCTTTCACATTCGCGAAAATTTGGACTCCTTAGATGTTGACCGAATGAATCGTTTGACTGAAGCCGAAGAATCAAATCAACTCGATTAAAATTATAATAATCATATTATTACACGACTTCACCTATCAAACTACACTCATGTTTAAAAATACCACCCGTTTTATTAGTCCTAAGCATGAACATCGCTTACTTGCTTTTATTCTCATCACGCTACACCTTTCATTATGGTGGAATTTTGAGGACATATTGCCACGTCTTCTGCTGGTTAGTCACTTCATTTTCGTTATTTTATGGCAACCACTATGGGGCAGACGCGAACCTTTAAGTATTAAAGATATGTTATTGTTAAGTATGGCAATTATTACTTTTATTATCTTTGTAAATAATTGGCTTATCGCAATATGGCAAATTATGTTGATCGGCTTACTCGGTGGACGTGATTTAATTAGACCCAAAGATCGCTTTGCTAATATGTTGGCAATTGTATTTTTAGTATTCAATTTATTTATCATCAACTTTTATCAACTAGTTTTACCAGAAAATTCAATCTCTTATTGGGGAGAAATTGATGATTTTTACATTAAATACCTATTATTACTCATTCCAGCAAGTTTACTCTTTATTTCCACAGATAACAGTTTAGAACATCGTTACCACATTGATTTTTTTCATGGCTTAACCTTATCTTTATTAATTATTATCATTGCCTTAGGCAGTTTAGTCTTAGTTTACGGTAATATTCATGCCAGTTACCCCTCAGCGGTTTTTCAAATGTCTTTGCTCGTTGCCTTATTTATTTTAAGTATTGCGTGGTTATGGACAGCTTTAGCAGGTGAAGGACGGATTGAACAACTGTGGACACAACACTTATTCAATATTAGCGGCTCATTTGAACGCTGGTTAAATACCTTAGCACAACCCAGCAATTATAAAGCATTGTCTTCAAAAGAATTTATAGAAGTAGGTTTTCAACAACTATGCACCTTACCTTGGGTTTCAGGCATTGCATGGCACTCACTACAAGGACGTGGTGAAGGTCATTTAGGTGAAGAAGAAAAACACTGCATGGTCATTGTTTCACAAACGATTGAAGTGACAGTCTATTCCTATTATCGAATCAGTAGCAGCCATCATTTTCATATGCAATTACTGATTCAACTCCTTGATTACTTTCATCAAACCAAACTACGTGAAGAAACATTTGCACAAAAAGCCCATTTACAAGCAATTTATGAAACTGGGGCAAAATTAACCCATGATATCAAAAATTTACTGCAAATCTTATGTAATATCAGTGCCATTATCGAAAGCAGCCAACCGGTTGATTTTAGTAATACACAACGAATTTTACAAGGTCAAATGCCACATTTAACCTTACGTCTAAAGCGGACTTTAGATAAATTAGAAAAACCAGCTGAACTCACCTATTTAAACCGAGAAGTCAAAATATGGTGGACTAATTTACAAGCACGCTACAGAAATCGCAATATCCACTTTCACACACTTTTTACTGAGGCAGAAAATACCCTATTACCAGAAGACTTATTTGACAACGTGGCTGATAATTTATTAGAAAACGCCCTTGCAAAACGGGCACGCGAACCTAATTTACAGATTGAAGTTTCCCTATGCGTGACACAAAAACAAGTGCAGTTTACCGTCTGTGATACCGGCAGCAAAATTCCTGATGAAATAGTCAACGTCTTGATGACACAAGTGGTTTCCTCAAAAGAGGGCTATGGCATTGGTTTATATCAAGCTGCAAAACAAGCCACTCATGCCGGTTACCGTTTTTTTATTTGTAGTAATTTAGAAAACAACGTTTGCTTTGAAATTAATAATATATGAAAGTTATTGCATGAAAATAAACACTTTTGAACAAATTATGCGCTACACCGACTTAATTTTGTATAAAACCTATGCAGATTTACGCGCAGAAACTGAAAGAACTTACCTTGGTTTTCTTTGGTGGATTTTTGAACCAGTTATGTATATGTCGGTATTTTTTGTTGTTTTCAGTATTTTTATGGGACACAAAACCGATAATTTTGTCCCCTTCTTACTGGTAGGTTTAACCATTTGGCAATGGATGAAATCTTGCTTATCACACGGTTCAGAATCGATTTTAGGCTATCGCGGCTTAATGCAATATGTATCACTACCAAAAGTCATTTTTCCGATAATTTTAATTTTGACTGACACCGTTAAATTTATATTTATCTTTACACTATTATTAGGATTTCTATGGTTATCAGGATTCAGTATTACCCAATCATATCTTGCATTACCAATCTTACTGATAGTTGAATTATTATTTACCACAGCGATTACTTTATTTTTAGCAGCAATCATCCCTTTTTTCCCAGATTTACGGTTTGTGGTAGAAAATGTGTTAACTGCGATTTTCTTTGGCTCAGGCATCTTTTTTTCGGTATCCAGCATTCCGCCACAATACCACTTTTATTTTTATTTAAATCCGATGGCAAATTTGATTGAAGACTTTCGTAACGTATTAATGTACAATATTTTTCCAGACTGGCACAGTTTACTGGTTATTGGAATTATTTCTATTTTAGGTATTTGGTTTAGCGTATACCTGATTTCTCGTTTTGAATACATTTATCCTAGAATCACTGCATGAGTAACAACAATCTCGTATTATCTATGCATCACGTTGGTGTGGCTTATCGACGTAAAAAAGGCATTTTTGGTGACATTTTTTGGGCATTAAAAGACGTTTCATTAAGCCTGCATCATGGCGAAACATTGGGTGTTATTGGTAGAAATGGTGCGGGGAAAAGCACTTTATTACGTCTCATCGCCAGCATTATTAAACCTGATAAAGGCGAAATCATTCACACGCAGGGTTATCAAGCTTCCTTATTGACTTTGCAACTAGGTTTTGTACCCTATTTAACAGGGCGTGAAAACGCAATTTTGAGCGGTATGTTATTAGGATTGCGCAAAAAAGAGATTATGGCTAAGTTAGATGCCATCATTGAATTTTCAGAATTAGGAGAATTTATTGATCAGCCGATTGTGACCTACTCATCTGGTATGGCTGCGCGTTTGGGTTTTTCTGTTGCATTTCAAGCTGATCCGGACATTTTTCTAATTGATGAAGTACTCGGTGTAGGCGATGCCGAATTCATCAAAAAATCAACAACTGTTATGCAACAAAAAATTAAAACCAATAAAACTGTTGTGTTTGTGTCACATAATGCGGCTTTGGTCAATCAACTTTGCGATCGCGTGGTGTGGATTGAAGAAGGCATTACAAAAGCAGAAGGTAAACCTAAAGAAATCATAGCGATGTATGATGATTATTTACGTAATCACGCTAAAACAGATTGATTATGTGAATTTATCTGTCATAGGTAAAAAGCCCGCGTAGGTCCAATAGCATTAAGTTAAGGAAATTTTGCTTCCCCCTTTACCAAAGGGGGATTGAGGGGGATTTTTTATATTTCAATTACTTAAATCCCCTTGCCCCCTTTAAAAAAGGGGAGGAAACGCTTGACTTAATGGCATTGCCGCGTAGGTCCGATTAGCGTAGCGTAATCAGACGAGGAAAAAAGAAAAAAGGGGATGCTACTAGGCTGTAGAAATCTATCGATTTGAATTAAAAAGTGTTTCCCGGTTTTTTGAGGGGGTGTTGACAGGATTAAGTCTGTAAAAATAAGCGATGTAAGTATCGTCAAATTTTCAAAACCAGTGAATTTAAAAACGCTAAAATCCCGTTTTTTCGACAGCCTAGTAGCGTCCCCTTTTTGCGAGGTGCTGAATAAAATTGAAGTTAGCAATTCGTATAGGGTAAGTAAACGCGATTGACGCTGTGCTTATATTGCCTTAAATGCTTAATATTAATCAAGTATCAAAATATAATAAGGAAATACTATGAAACATCTTTTTACTTCAATATTTATTTTTTTTTGGCTCATCTCTTATGTTGGTGCTCAAGAACCTCTAAAGAGTGCCGAAGAATACGCTGAACAATTGCGTCAATGGTTAAAAGAAGGTGCACCTCAAGATATTACAACAACACTTACTACAAGCAATTCCTTTAAAGACTGTCCTGAATGTCCAGAAATGGTAAATATTCCAGCAGGTAGTTTTATGATGGGCAGTACAAGTGGTGATAGTGATGAACAATCGGTACATCGTGTAGAAATATCCGCATTTGCTATGGGAAAATATGAGGTCACTTTTAAAGAATATAATGCATTTACTCAAGCAACTGGGCATGATAAACCTAATGATCAAGGTTGGGGACGTGGTAAACGTCCAGTGATTAACGTCAGTTGGGAAGATGCAGTGGCTTATGCTCAATGGCTTAGTCAAAAAACCAATAAAACTTATCGTTTACCCACAGAAGCAGAATGGGAATATGCAGCGCGTGCTGGCACAGAAACTGATTATTGGTGGGGAAATACTGCTTCTCATGAATATGCCAATTATGGTAAAGATGAATGTTGTGGTGGTTTAATACAGGGTAAAGACCAATGGAAATTCACTGCTCCTGTAGGTTCTTTTGAACAAAATCCATTTGGCTTGTATGATATGCATGGAAATGTATGGGAATGGACATGTTCTGCCTATACTAACCCATACAATGGTAGTGAGATAACCTGTGATATGACAAATGAAGAGTTGCGTGTGTTGCACGGCGGTTCGTCGAGCAACGATCCTAATATGATGCGTTCATCTTACCGTAATGGAAACTTCCTCAATTTCCGTATCTTCGACGGCTGGGGGTTTCGATTGATTATTCCCTCTCCCTAGGAGATTTTACCCTTTTTAAAAGGATGTTAAATGCAACAATTACCACAGGCAGTCTAAGCTTGCCATGAATGATGCGCTTCGTAATATAAGCGCATCTCACATGAATGGGATTGCAGCGTCGATGTATCTACTTGATTAGGAAGATTTTCCGATACTGCTAATTGGAATGATCACTTCTTGTTGTCCATCATGACGATGAAAAACTTTAAACACTTTCTCAGTCAACGCATCAGAACTGACAAAATCTTGATAAGCTTGAGTTAATGCTTTCTCATATACTGCGTACTTCTCTGTTTCATCAGTGGGTAACGCAGTTTTTGCTAAATAATCATGAAATCGCTGCAAAATGTGTAATCGGTTAACATTGACAATTTTTTCATCATAATCAATACTAAAATAATCCAAAAATTCCTCAGCAGCCCCTAATTCTTGCAAATCCGTTTCTAATTGACTCATCATTTACACTCCATTTTTAAAATTGATGGTAACGTGTACTCATTTCATGCACAGCATCAACTAATACTTTCACATGTTCAGGATTTATTTGTGGATGTACGCCATGTCCCAAATTAAAAATATGTCCATTACCCGGTCCATAACTTTCTAAAATATAAGCGACTTCTTCTCGGATACGCTCAGGTGAGGCGTACAAAATGCAGGGGTCCATATTTCCTTGTAATGCCACTTGATCTTTAACGCGTTTACGGGCAGTGCCAATCGGTAATTTCCAATCTAGTCCTAGCGCGTCACAACCCGTTGCCATTTGCGATTCGAGCCATTCACTACCCTCTTTGGTAAATAAAATGACGGGAATGGTTTGCCCCTGATATGTTCTAGTGATACCTTCAATGATTTGTTGCATGTAATTTAATGAAAAATCTATATAATCTCTAGAAGTTAAAATGCCACCCCACGTGTCAAAAATCATTACTGCTTGCGCACCCGCTGCAATTTGGGCGTTTAGGTAATCAGTCACTGCTATAGCTAATTTATGCAATAAGGCATGCATCAATTTCGGTTGTTCAAATAGTAAACCTTTGACTAAACTGAAATTTTTACTACTACCGCCTTCAACCATGTAAGTTGCTAATGTCCAAGGGCTGCCAGTAAATCCAATGAGCGGTACTTTACCATTGAGTTCACGCCGAATTAAACTCACAGCATCAGTCACATAACGTAAATCACTACTAGGATCGGGTGTGCCCAATGTGTGAATATCTGTTTCACGAGAAATTACTTTCTTGAATCGTGGTCCTTCACCTTCGGAAAAATAAAGCCCTAATCCCATCGCATCAGGAATCGTTAAAATATCGGAAAATAAGATAGCGGCATCTAGTGAAAAACGATCAAGCGGTTGCAGCGTTACTTCACAAGCGAGTTCTGGTGTTTTACATAATGTCATGAAATCACCAGCACGCGCTCTAGTTTCACGGTATTCAGGCAAATAACGCCCTGCTTGACGCATAATCCAAATAGGTGTGGCATCTACGGGTTGACGCAGTAACGCACGCAAAAAACGATCATTTTTAAGTGGACTAGTCATCATCTAAATATTGTCACTTTGTTTATTAGCAGATATCCCTTCAAACATCGGTGCATCTTCAAATTTGTTAGGTTTGGGAGTATCTTCGGGTTGAGTTGAAGCCACTTGCTGTTGTAATTCTTTCATACTTTGAGTAATTTTAAGTAGTTGTTGCGCTTCTTGCCGTTGTGTCGGTGAACCTTGTTTAATTACTTCATCTAGGAGTTCATGAACTTCTTTCACATTTCCTTCTGCCAAATACATCCGTGCTGTCGTTAATTTACTTCTCAAATTATTTGCTTCAGAATGTCCAGTTGATTTACCGGTGGAATTAACCGCAATAACTTTTAAGCGTTCTCGACTTTTTTCAGCATCGGGATCAACAATATGCAATGAAATTTCATCAAGATGGTCAGAAAAAGGATTTTTAAGTAAAACTCGTTGTTGCACATATTTTTGTGATGATTGACGATACAACAACCAACTCAATAGTGTTGCCAAAATAAAACCGACTATTAAGAGAATACTTAAATTTGTCCATGACATAAAATCTGTTGAAAACGAGATCGCGGGTAATGGATTTATTTGTTCATTTTCACTAACAATAGGTTGCACATTGTCATCATTCGTCGATACTTCAACCGTACTTTCTGTTGTATCAGCCGTTGCCAATGTTTCTATAGGTACATCTTGTGTATTTGTTAAAGATTCATTGGGCAAAGTTTCTTTAATTTCAATGGGTTGTACGGTATCATTTTTCACCACAGGCGTCGTCTCTGTGGTAGTTGCAACGGGTGCTGTAACAGGAGGACAAACAATGTCTTGCTTTTTACGATTTTTCCACGCTTCATTCTGCCTTGTATATTCTTCAAAAGCTTGATCGGCAGTTAAAGCTTCTGCTTGTTCGAGCGAGGGTGCTTGTATCACAACGTTGATTTTCAATGAATTGATATTACAACTCACACTAAAAGCATCAGGATTGAGTTTTTGTAATGCGATAATCGTTTGATAACGTGAAACAGTATCGCTAGGAGCAATCTTAGCAGCGATTTCCCACAAACTATCACCAGTTTTCAAGGGACCATACTCTTTTGCATAAATCGACAAAGGAAAGGTCATACCAGCGATGATTAGTGTAGTGATTAAGGTACGACAAATATTTGTTTTCAGAATCATCATTGTAGTTAGAATTGCCAAAATGTGATGAGCAGTTAAGTTACCATTATACAGAGATTTTAATCACCTTGACAAAGTTTTTACGATTAAATTTTATTTAACTAATTGAAGAAGAATAATAAATTTTGTAAGATATGAAATAACTATTTAACTTATGATAACGTTTTAGATATTTTTAGTTTATTATTACTCGTTGTATTGCAGAGCGAAATGTAAAATAATTTATAAAAATTGTATCAATTATACTAAAGATTACCATTTTAGTATTTAGGATGGATAATGAAAAAAATGTCTCATCATCGTGTTACCGAACACGCAACCTCCCATTTCGATAATAAAAGTAATTTGTTATTTGTTTTTTTAGGTGCTTTTTTCATTGCAAATGCATTAATTGCTGAATTCGTTGGAGTTAAGGTTTTCTCTTTAGAAAGAACCTTAGGATTTGAACCGCTTAATTTCTCATTTTTAGGATTCTATTTTTCAATCAATTTAACCACTGGCGTACTTTTATGGCCCGTTGTATTTGTTATGACTGACATTATTAACGAATATTTTGGTAGACGTGGCGTTAAAATTTTATCCTATCTTGCTGTAGTATTAATTAGTTACGCTTTCATTATGATTTACATCGCTATACACCTTGCACCTGCAGAATTTTGGATTATGCGCGAAGGGCAAGATGGACCCATTAATATGGAAATTGCTTTTGAAGCGGTATTTGGGCAAGGATTGTGGATTATTGTAGGTTCTCTAGTCGCTTTCCTTGTGGGACAATTCATTGACGTTTTTGTTTTTTATATATTGAAAAAACATACAGGAGAGAAGTACTTATGGCTACGTAGTACGGGTTCTACCTTAATTTCTCAATTATTTGATAGTTTCATTGTTTTATTCATCTCTTTCCATCTAAATCCAGCCACAAATTGGGATTTAACCCTCATTTTTGCAATTGGGGTTGTAAAATATTTATATAAATTTATTATGGCTGTTGCTCTAACACCTGTTATTTACTTTGTACATGAAATCATTGACGCTTACTTAGGAGAAGAATTGGCTACCCAACTAAAACGGCGCGCAATGCATTGATAATATTAACGTTTTAAGATTCTTTTAAAATATGTATAATCACGGAGCGATATTGATGATGCAGGGTAAACGCATTAAAACTTCAGAGACCGTAGGTCCGATTAGCGTAGCGTAATCGGACGCATGTTTATCAGATTAATAATCTCACATTTTAAAACTAAAGAAATCATTAAATCATGCACAGTGGATTATGTGCATGTGAATCATTTAAAACATGGGTTTGTAGTAAAACATGTAGCGGATTGGGCATATTCCACGTTTCACCAATATGTTGCACAAGGTATTTATTTACCTTGTAGTGTGGTGATATAGATAGTTCAGTTTGCGGCGGAAAATAACATGCGTCCGATTACGCTACGCTAATCGAATCTACGTGGTGACTTTATTTTTTTTATGCAAATTTTAATGCGTTTGCCCTGCCTTGTTGTTGGGTCTGTACAGTAATGGTTTTGGTTGGCATCTTTAGTTATTGAATATTAAGTAGAAAAAAGCGGAGTATTTTGTATTGCTGCAACAAAATCATTCAAATACAACTTATTTTCACTCAGTAATTTTTCACGCATAAACTGACATTCTTGATTATAATCGGCTAATGTCAAATGTCCACGCATTAATTCAAATCTTAGATAAATCAAATAGGTATTTAGCACATCAGTTTCACAATATTCCCGAATCTCTTCGATATGACCCGCCAAATAACTTTCCCATACTTGATTACCTTCCATGCCTATCTTACCCGGAAATCCTAATATCGTTGCCAATTGATCTAGAGAAGCAAATGCGGAAGGTTGATAATTAGCCAATAAATCCATTAAGTCAATATGTTGTGTACCATAACGATATAGATAATTTTTTGACCAATAGTGTGTTGCTGGAATTCCATGCAATAAAGCGCGGTAATGTAATACTGGTAAATCAAAGGCGTTACCGTTCCAAGATACCAAAGTAGGGCTATATTTTTCAATGCCAGCAAAAAAACGTTGCAATAACTCGGCTTCTGATGAATTCTTTTCACCTAATGACCAGACTTTAAAATGATTTTGTGAACGTAACACCACTGAAATAGCGATAATTTTATGCAAATGATGACGTAAAAAATCACTCCGACCATCGGTTTCTTGTTGGCGTTGATGAAACATAATGCGCGCAACATCTTTATCACTTAAATCGTTCATAATTGCAGGATCGCGACCAAATAAACGTCGTCCACTTGCTACATCGGGAATCGTTTCAATATCAAAAACAAAAACATTCATAAAATATTACTTACGTTGTTGCCAATTGGCTTTTTCATCTTGATACCACCATCCTACACTGGCTTTTTCTATCCAACGTGCGGCAAAAGTGGTTTGAATATCATTTGCCCATTGAACATGTCCATTGGCAAGTGCAATCTCACGATACAGTGATGTTCTATCAGCATTTTCTTGTTCAATCCACTGATTTACTTGATTACGTGAACGCAATGGAACCTTTGCTGGCGCGTGTAAAGTGATTAACCCATTGTAAGTCAAACCAATCGCACCATTATCGTAATATTGTTTAATTTGTTCATGGCGATCAGTCATTTGCGCTTGTATTGCTTGGATAGCTGGACTAGAAATATCTAAATCGGCGGCGGGTGCTGCATAAACCATAGGAACTAAGGTATTTAACACGTGATCCGCTAAATGTAAGGAATAGGGTAAAACTGATTGATTATCTTGTTTATTGGGTTGATCTTGCGGTATTTCATTAGATTCTTCTCCTTTTTGCCACACTTGATCAATAATTCGATCGGCTGCTCTTTCAGCCGCTGCTGCTGGAAAATAGACATTAATCGTAACACAAGCGTGTAATAATATACTTAAAGTGACTAATAAAGAAAAACGGGAAGTAAACATCGTGTTGATTCCTAATTTTTTGTTAGCCCGAATGCTAAGGGTTGTTTTGACAATGTTAGCAAATATGAGTAATTTTTTACAGTATTCCGGTAAAATCAATTAACTTTAATTTTCAGACATGCGCAAATTTATTTAATCCTAGAATACAATCTTTTTTAGCAAGCTTGTGTTTATAAAAACTTGCAATTACAATTAATTATAAAAATTTTTGTTCATAAATCATGCAAGATATCAGTATCACTCCCAATCAGTTGGTTTTTCATGTTACATTAATAGCATTATCAAACAATCATAAAACATTAAATTAAAGGGGGAAATCATGAGCACAGAATCTGAACATGAAGAAAATCATCGTTTTGTAAGCCGTTTAACTCGCGATACAATGGCACTTATCTTAGCAGGCGGTAGAGGCTCTCGCTTAAAAAATCTAACCGATTGGCGAGCAAAACCAGCCGTACCTTTTGGTGGTAAATTTCGCATTATTGATTTTCCACTGTCTAATTGTATCAATTCAGGCATTCGTCGTGTGGCGGTTTTGACACAATACAAATCACACTCTCTCATTCGCCATATCCAAAAAGGTTGGAGTTTCCTACGTGGTGAATTTGGTGAATTTGTAGAATTAATGCCGGCTGCTCAGCAACGTGCAGGCGAAACTTGGTATATGGGTACTGCCGATGCAGTTTATCAAAACTTAAACATTATTCGCAGCCACGCCCCAAAATACATTCTGTTATTGGCTGGCGATCATATTTACAAAATGGACTACGGTCCAATGTTAGCAGAACATGTCGCTAAAAATGCAGACATGACCATTGGTTGCCTTGAAGTTCCTTTAGATTTAGCCAAAAGCTTTGGCGTGATGAGCGTCAATGAAGAAGGACAAATTGAGCGGTTTGCCGAAAAACCAGCAAATCCAGAACCTTCGCCCAATGATCCCTCTTTAGCATTAGCTTCTATGGGTATTTATATTTTTAACGCTGAATTTCTATACGATCAATTGCGTCGTGATGCCGATTTGCCTGATTCTGATCACGATTTTGGTAAGAATATTATACCCGCAATTATTCATTCACATCGCGTGCTGAGTTATCGTTTTCGAGATGTGCAAAAAGGTGAAGAAGCCTATTGGCGTGATGTGGGAACTGTTGACTCTTTTTGGGAAGCCAACATGGAACTGATTTCCATTACGCCACACCTAAATTTATATGACAAAGATTGGCCAATTTGGACTTATCAAGAACAATTACCACCCGCAAAATTCGTCTTTAACAACGATGAAAGACGCGGTATGGCAGTTGATTCAATGGTATCGGGTGGATGTTTAATTTCTGGTGCCAAGGTTTCTAATTCGTTATTGTTTTCCAACGTCAAAGTCAACTCTTATTCTGAATTAGATCAAGCGGTTGTGTTACCAAATGTTGATATTGGTAGACATTGTTTGATTAAAAAAGCAGTCCTAGACAAGGGTTGCATCATTCCACCGAATACAAATATTGGCTACAATCTCGCAGAAGATGCCAAGCGTTTCCACGTTTCAGAGAATGGAATTGTGTTAGTCACGCCACAAATGTTAGGACAAGATTTACACGATGCTCTGTAATTAACTCTATAATTCGGTCTCCGTTGAGACAAATGCGTAATCTCAATAGGGCGCAATAGCGTTAGTGTATTGCGCCGACCGTTTACCACACGATGTTGCCCAACTATTAGGATAAACACCTATTTAATCTAGTGATGATAGCTTGTTATGATTAATTCTTTTAGGTTAATGTCGGCGTTTTCATGCGGCGCAATACACTAACGCTATTGCGCCCTATAGCTCTACTCGATCCTAAGCCATTAGAAATTAACTACAGCATTTAACCAAAATGTACGCCCAGGTTCATTAACTCTCACTGCTTCTGCATTAAATGGATCGGCATTCGCACGATTGACATGGTAGGCATAAGCTTTATCTAGTAGATTTTCAATGCCAAATTTCAATTGTGTCATCTCTGTCACACGATAACTACCTGCAATATCTAATACCCCAAAACCGCTAGATTTTCCAGCATCAACACCGCTACCTAAGTTTATATCATCATCAACGCGCGTTTGTTTGGCATTTAAACGTAAACTGGTATTTATTTCCCAATTAACCTGTTGATAATTCAATTTAATTACTGCTTCCAAAGGTGCGATTTGAGCTAATGCACGATCGTCTGTTGTATTAGTGGCATGAACGTAGGCAACACTTAAACTACCGGATAAATCAGGTGTGAGTTGCCAATGACCTTCAGATTCAATACCATAAAATTGTGCCGTCACATTGCGATAAATAGTTGCGTTATCTTGTTGTAAAATATTAGATTGTCCGTGTGCACGATCGCGTAAGATAAAATCATCGACATAGTTATAAAATAAGTTGGTATTAAAATATTTTTGTTTTATCGTGAGTTCTATCTGATGGTGTTTTTCAGGTACTAAATCCGGATTACCCACCCAACGCATTGCCGCCACCTTATTGTTAGAAGCAATAAAACGTTCGCTCGCATCGGCTGTACGTACACTACGACTTAAATTTAACGCAACACTGTCTTCTGCATTTAATAATCTTTCAAAATTGATAAAACCACTAAAGTTATTTTCTTCATGTTTTTCAGCAAGTTTACCATAATATTGTTGATATAAATCGTTTGAACTGGTACCAGAAACGCTGCGAGTGGCTTGATTGGCTTGACTGCTCACATGATCGTAACGCAAACCTAATTTTAAACTATCTACTTCACTGATTTCATACAAACTTTCAGCGAAAAGCCCAGTTTGCTGCAATTCAATATCGGGCCACATTAAAGATTGTTCCATCGTCGGCGTGACCACGTTAGGCATACCCGCTACTCGTAAAGCGTCACGATTATTCTTTTGTAAATCAATCCCTAAAGTTAAAATTGTGTCATTTAACACAAAATCATTACTCAAACGTCCACCTTGGGTTTTAGAAGTCGTGTTTGCCAACATTTTCATCGTACCGGTCAAAGGACGTAACGAATAATTGTCCATAACATGTTCGATATCAGATTGATAAATCTCAAAATTAAACTGAGCTTGAGTAAATTTTAATCGCATAATATCATTATCACTTTTCGGTGAATCCATGCTGGAACCTGCAAATAGCACATCTTCTTCCCGAATCGCCTCGACACTGAATTCTAAACGCGTATCCATTGTTGGCGTGTAACCAAAAATTAAACCGCCCGTTTTGTTGGTATAACCAGAATTAATTTCCTTACCATTACCATCTTTGTAGTTATCAGCATTATCGTAAGTTGTGATTCCACGTACAAAAAAGGATTGATTGCCCGCTGCGACATCGGCAAAGAAATTTTTTGTTTGAGAATTGCTATTATAACCCCCGCCTATTTTTCCACGCCATGGTTTATCCGCTGAAAAAGGTGCAGTATTGCGTTCAAATAACACAGTACCACCACTGCCACCGCTACCATATAATACGCTTTTTGAACCTTTAATCACCGTGACTTTATCGTAAGTATCCATATTACTATACGCAGTCGGCGGGTCCATGCGATTAGGACAACCGCCGTGTATGTAAGCGCCGTCGAATAAAATATTTAAGCGCGTTTCACTTTGTCCGCGAATCATAGGATCAATGCCATGCCCACCCATACGAATTCCAGAAACACCTGTAATATCACGTAGATAACTGCCTCCATCAACTGGAAAATGGGTGTTTTCTTCAATCGTTAATATGTCGCGATCCAGTTCTGAAAAACTCCCTTCTTCAACTATCACGCTAGGTAATTCAGTTAATTCTTCTGCAAAAAGAGGCAAACTAATTGTGCATCCTAATGTTAAATTCAGTAAAAAAATGGTATGTTTATAAGTTTGTTGCATAATATTTATTGATAATGAGTAGTGAAACCAAGAATTTATCGCTAGCAGATTACATACCAAGTTTTTATAACTTATAAATCAGTTAGTTAGTAAAAATAAATGCTTAATAATACATGATTTCACCTAAAAATAAGTGATATGACACACTTTGAAATTTTCAATTGATGAGCAGATAATGAAAAACATTTTTAATACTTTACTAGGCGAATCGGCTGATTTTTGTGCAACCCTTCGCGCAGCACATATTGTGGCACAAACAGATGTTACCGTACTAATTTTGGGAGAAAGTGGTACGGGTAAAGAATTACTAGCGCGTGCTTTACATGAACAAAGTCAACGCGCAAATCAAGCTTTTATAACAATAAATTGTGCGGCATTACCTGAAACATTAGCAGAATCAGAACTATTTGGGCATCGCAAAGGCGCATTTACCAGTGCGATGACTCATCAATCAGGTCGAATTAAAGCAGCTGATGGCGGCACTTTATTTTTAGATGAAATTGGCGAATTACCTTTAACAATACAAGCAAAATTATTACGATTTTTAGAATCAGGTGAATTGCAAGCATTGGGACAATCAACCATCGAAAAAGTTAATACGCGCATTATTGCTGCAACAAATCGTGATTTATACGCGGCAATAAAAGCAGGTCAATTTAGAAAAGATTTGTATTATCGCTTAAATGTTGTACCGTTAGAATTGCCGCCATTACGTCGACGAGGTAATGATATTTTGTTGTTATTAAAAGCATTTACCACAAAATTATCCGCTAATTACCAATTAAGCGCACCGCAATATAGCAAAGCAACTTTACGAAAATTGCGTCAATATACTTGGACTGGCAATGTGCGAGAATTACATAATTTTTGTGAGAGAATGTTAATTTTATTTAGCGGAAAAGTAATTGAACCTGAAAATTTACCAGCAGAATTTCAAACAGAAAAATCTTGGTATGACAATCAATTAGCGTATTTTATTTTACCAGAAGAAGGCGTTAATTTACCTATTTTAGAATCTCAAATGATCAACCAAGCCCTAGAAAAAACAGCTGGAAATCGTAGTAAAGCCGCGCGCTTATTGGGATTAAGTCGTGATACTTTATTATATCGCTTAAAAAAACACTTAAAAAAAACAGATGACTAGTAAATCTTGAGTAAAAACATTATGCAATCAATCAATATCAATCGCCGAGAAAATAATTTCACTTTTATCAGAATCATAGCAGCCAGTCTTGTGATTATTAGCCACGCTTATGATTTACTAAAAGTGAGTTATGAACCTTTTGCGGTTATCAGCGGTTTTGATACCTTAGGTGGTTTAGCAGTGAGTACTTTCTTTGTAATCAGTGGCTTTTTAGTAACAGCTTCCCTATTACGTGCACGCAGTGGTTACCAATATCTGATAAATCGATGTCTACGTATTTTTCCCGGTTTTATTGTAGCTATCTTATTGAGTATATTAGTGTTAGGTCCGATTTTTACCGAATTAACGATAACCGATTATTTCGCCCATCCTAATACATGGTTATATTTAAAAAATATTTATCTCTATGATTTACGTCATGATTTACCCGGTGTATTTGCACACCTACCTTTCCCATATGCAATTAATGGTTCTATTTGGACTTTACCGCTAGAATTTACTGCTTATTTATGCCTTTTATTAATTTTTATTATAAACGGGATCAATAGTCGTTTTATATTCATTTTTATCACGTTACTCATATTTACTCACTTGAAATTAATCGATTTTTTCGGTTTACAAAATACATTTTTGTTCAGTATGCACTTAATTCAACTCAATAAATTTGCTATTTTCTTTTTCAGCGGCGTGTTGATTTACTTGATTAAAGAGCAAATACCGTTAAATTATACCTTATTTTTTTGTGCAATTGGATTATTAATCGCCTCTTTTGGTGTCAGTTTAAGTTTTGTGCAAGCCCCCATTATTTACTATATTACTTGGTCTTATATTGTTATTTTTATTGCTTATGTCCCACTACCTTTAGCAAAATATTTCGATAAATTTGGAGATATTTCCTACGGTATCTATTTATATGGTTTTCCGGTGCAACAAACATTAATTTACTTCCACGTGCAAGAAATTGGTTTTGGATTATTTATATTAATAATTTGGTTAATTTCTGCTATTTTCGCTTTATTTTCATGGCATTTAGTTGAGAAACAAGCGTTAAAATTGAAACGATCTGCAGTTCATATATTAGATAAAAACTACAAAAATTAGCATATAAGAGAGACCTTTGCACGAGTCGGTCGTAATTTTGCTAAAATATTGGTAAAAACAATAAATTAAAATATTAAAGCCCTCTTCAGGCGTAATTCTTGACTCGTTTAAGAAGGTTTAAATTGAGAATTGCTAGCCTAGAGGACAACGTACCGCTCTCTCGTAGCGTCAAACGGGACTGTGGGCTAGGCTCAAAACGATACGGTTAATAGATGTGTGAACGGTTGATAAATTTCGTGACCTACAATAAGCCAAAGATGCTGATAGGTTTGAGCCGTATGAAGGAAAACTTTCACGTACGGTTCTTATGGGAGGATGTTTCCGCAAGAAAGCATCCTTACCCGATACACAGTGCTACACACTATTCCATTTCACGTTAGCTAAGTTCAGAAACCACTTTGCTTGTCAAAGGATTAATCGTGATTTTGATTTGGTTTTTTTCATTGCTCAACGTCAATTCGCCACCCGAACATCCGCCTTCTGGATAAAAAGTAATTTCATATTTCAGTATTTTCGTTTCATCTCCTTCAGTTTTTTTTGATACTTCTTTATCGTTTTCATCATGCCACTGCAGATGTGCACCTCTACTGACCCAAGTGCCAATTTTCTTAGGTGGTTTTTCTTCTTCGCTATAGCTATATAAAACAGCAATTTGTGGTGCACCTTGAATGATTGCTGTTCGACGTGCATAATTGAGTACAGCGATTACTTCACGTGCTTGTGCTCGTAATAGCGTCAGTTCACTACTATTTAAGCGGGGCACAATAATAGCTACCGCCATTGCCACAATTGCCATTACCAACAACAATTCTAACAAAGTAAAACCTTTATTGATAATTTGCATGTATCTTGTCCAAAAAAACAGTGAAATTTTACTGTAAATCACTCCATTCTAAATTAATTCGCCAAACTTGCCGACAATTTTTACCATCAATTACTGATTTGCCAATAAAAGTAACTTTGTTCTGCGATTCTAATAATTGCATTGCGGGCAACCATTTATCACGCCGATAACCGCGTTTGGTGACTTCTGTTGAACTGATTAAAACTTTCTTTCGTTTTTGTAACCAATTAAATAATTTTTCAGCAAACTCATCTACATCGTTATTGGCAATAAATTGTTTACCATTAACTTTTTTGTGTTGTTTGTTAGGCATTTGCACTGATTTTAGATCAGCAAAGATATGCTGCGTTTCTTCCATCATTTTTATATGTTTTTCTAACAATTTGATATACTTGTCTCGATAATCGTTTGTCACAAAAATACCTCTAAATTCAAGCTGGTTAGCAATATTTACAATGTAATTGTTCCGTTATAGCACCCTGTTGGAGCAGAAGATTTTTGATGGCATCTACCACTTTTGTATAACCTGCAAGATAAATCTCATAATCTGCCAATTGAGGATGTTCGGTTGTTATCGTTAAAATAGTTTGTGCTAATATCGTCGCATCATGCTCTTTTTCCATCACATTGTTATAAGAGAAATTATCCAAAGCATCTGCCCAAGAACGACATAAGTTGTTTAAATAATGCCCATTTTCATGTGCAGCCAACCAATAAAAGTGCATAAATTCAGCTAAATCCAACGCCATGCTATGTTCAATTAGGCTTTTAACTGGTGCAAAACCGTCTTCATAAGCAATAAATATAATCGGTCGTGTTGATTCTGCTTGCAATACAAAATCGCCTTTTGGACCTTCTACTACAATGGTTTGCTCAGCTTTGAGTTGATGAAACACGAAATCTGAAAAAGGGTGATTGGGCATTTTACGAATATGAAATTGCAGATGATGCCCATCGCAAGGACAACTGGCAATAGCATAATCGCCTTTTATTGTTTCACTAAGCGATAAAGTGACATCTTGACCAGAAATAAAGCGTAAAGTCTTAGTTCGTGGCGTTTTTACATGTAAAATGAGCAAGTCTGGACTTAAAGATTCTAATTTTCTCACTTCCGCCACAATTGTTTGTTGTGAAATATCTGCAACAGAATGTGCCTCAGCCGCTTCTAGTACAATATCAGTAACTGCCGTATTGGAACAGGCAAGGATATATCCCATATTTTTTTCCATATCGGTAAGGATATAGTCATGTTCTTGAATTTTGCGGACTTCTCCAGAAATAAGACGCGATTTGCACATACCACAATTACCGCTAGAACAACCATAATTTAAGTTAAGTCCCGCGTGTAACGAAGCTTGTAAAATCGAATCTGCACCTTCAACAAAAAATTCGTGACCACTGGGTAATACTTTAACGGTTGCTGCCATAATGCGAAAAAAAGTATCTTTTGCTAATAATTGCGCGCTATGGGCAGAAATCTCAGTTTTGCGGATTAATTCGTTTTGAAACCAAGTTATTAATGTTTGCACTTCTGTTTTTAACGAACTTTCATTCGCAGTGATTAATGAGTGTAGTTTTTCGGTAATTGCTTTAACTAATTCAACGTGATACATCAAATTAAGCCTCAATTGGCTGACTTCTTCAGTTACACAAGTTAAACGACTTGCCAACACTTCTGCGCTGGCTAAAGTTGATTTATTTTGAGTTAAACGGCGTGGACGTGCTTTTGCTTTGATTTCAGTAACTCGCTCTAACATGCTGTCATCTTCTAACTTAGCAGCAGGGTAAGTGCGTAATAAATCTGTAATCGCAATTTTTCCTTCAAAAGTGGATAATTCGCTATCTCTAATTTTTTTTTGCAAAGCACCACGAGTGACACCCACTAATCGCGCTGCTCTAGATAATGTTAAAAGTTGTTGTGGCATGATCTTTTATGGTGGTATGTGGATAAAATGAAAGTAGAGAGTATCTTGTATAATTATTTTTAAAAAGTAAAGACTAAATTGTGACTTTAATTAATCATCTTGATCAAATTGTAATATGCTTTAATTAAAAAATTATCGTTATCAATAAAAACAAAGAATTAGTTAAAAAAATTAAACATTACAGAAACCATTTAAGTTATAATAAACATTGGTAACTTAAAACTTTGCTTGATTGGAATATTAGGAATGTCTATAGAAACAGAATTAAAATTAGCTATTTCACCAGAAAATGTCGAAAAATTGCTCCAACACCCTTTATTACACAATGCAACGCATTCCAAGCCTGCACAACGTTTATATAGCACTTATTTTGATACACTTAATCATGCGTTATTACAACAGGGTATTGGCTGTCGTATCAGACGGGTGGGTAAAAAACGTATTCAAACGTTAAAAACGGCTGGATTTGGCTTGGGTGGCTTGCATCAACGCCAAGAATGGGAAACCAATGTTGAAAGTGATGTGCCCAGTCTTGAAGTTATTCCAGAAGGTGTGTTACCTAATCGCATTATTAGTCGATTTCATCAGATCGAACCGCTGTTTACAACCGATTTTCAACGTACTGTTTGGTATATCGTGGAAGGAGAAAATCAAGTAGAAGTTGCCTTAGATCAAGGATATATTAAAACGCAAACCAGTAGCACAGATTTATCCGAAGTTGAATTAGAGCTAAAAAGTGGCGATCCTCGTATTTTATATCAAATTGCTCTGGAATTACAAAAAACGATCCCATTAACTATTGAAAATCATAGTAAAGCAGCACGTGGTTATGCGTTACATACACCGCGTTCCCCAGTTTATCACAAAGCCCCACCGGTTGAATTAATCGCTAGCATGACGGTTGAAGCGTCGCTCAGTGCAATCTTATGGCATTGTATCGGACATCTTAATGCCAATGAAGACATGGTGTTATACGGAGATGATATTGAAGGTGTGCATCAAATGCGGGTGGCTTTACGGCGTTTGCGTTCTTGTCTAAGCTTATACAAGGAAGTTTTGCCCGAAATGCGAGACAGTGAATTATGGCAAGAATTGAAATGGATTAGTGCGGTTTTAGGAATTGCACGTGATTGGGATGTGTTTAATCTCACTTTACAAGAAATGCAGACTCAAACATTTGGTCAAGCAGTTTTGGAAGATTTGCAATCAATAGTGATGAACGCGCGCATGACTGCCTATAGCTTAACGCGAGAAGCCATACGTTCGCCACGTTATAGTCGTTTGCTCCTCTCATTAGGTGAATGGATTACTGAGTGCGGTTGGCGGAAAGGTTTAAATAATCCTATAATTACACAATTAGAACAACCAGTTATCGGTTTTGCTAATCGCATTTTGCAAACTCAATACGCTTATGTTTGTAAACGTGGTAAACAATTACATCAGTTGGATGCGACTAAATTGCATGAATTTCGTATTGCTATTAAAAAAATTGGCTACGGCAGTCGTTTTTTTAGTGATCTGTATCCTGCGAAAGATGTTAAACGTTATGTAAAAAAATTAGCACAGTTACAAGATGAATTGGGTATATTAAACGATGCTAGTGTGGCAACACGACTCTTAAATGAAGCGAAAATTGACGATAATGCAGCAACGCGCCATTTTCTTAATGGTTGGTATGCACATCAACACATCGTACATTTAAAAGTTTTAGTCGAAGCTTGGCAAAATTTACTAGAACAGAAAGTATTTTGGAAATAATGAGTTATTTAATTACAGGGTGAATGATATGTCTGATTGCTTGATTATTGGCGGCGGTATCAGCGGATTATTAACAGCCTTAAAACTACAAGAAGTGGGATTTAAAGTCACACTATTAGAACGAGGACAATTGGGTCAAGAATCTTCTTGGGCGGGTGGTGGCGTTTTATGCCCGCTCTATCCATGGCGCGCACCTGAACCATTAACTAGGCTCGCTTTGTGGAGTCATAGAAATTACCCTGATTTTTTTGAAAATTTGATTGATAAGACAGGTATTGATCCAGAATATGTGCGTAACGGTTTGTTGATATTAGACGCTGATGAATATTTGCAAGCACGTCAATGGGCAATCAAATATCAACTGAATTTAGAAAAAATAGAAGGCAAAGTTCTACAAGATTATGAACCAGAATTGGGTGAATTTAGTGAGGCACTTTGGTTACCCGAAATGGGACAAATCCGTAATCCGCGTTTACTGAAAGCCTTAAAACAAGCATCATCACTTGCGGGCATAGAAATATTGGAAAATTGTACAGTTAATACGCTACGTCAAATTGGTAACAAAATTATAGGTGTTGAAACCGTTGAAAAAGGGTTTTTAGCCTCTGAATTTGTTGTTGTCGCAGCAGGTGCATGGAGTGCACGCTTATTTAATACTGTCAATGCAACAATTACCATCAAACCTGTCCGTGGACAAATGATCTCTTTTATTACACAACCCGGTCTAATTTCCCGCATTATTTTAGCTAATCATCATTATGTTATTCCGCGTCGAGATGGTTGCGTATTAGTTGGTAGTACGGTGGAAGATGTGGGTTTTAATAAAAATACAACTAATAATGCTTTACAAGATTTAAAATATGCCGCTTTTAACATTATTCCACGCCTCACTGATTATTCGATAGAACAACATTGGGCGGGCTTACGTCCCGGTTCAACCAATGGTATTCCTTTCATTGGACAACATCCACAGATTGAAGGTTTATATATCAATTCTGGTCATTTTCGTAATGGAATTATATTAGGTCTTGCTTCAGCACAATTATTGACTGATTTAATTACTAAAAATTCGCCGATTTTAGACCCAACGCCCTACGCACTTTAAGGGCACAAAAAAAGTAAGGAACGATCAATCAATTCCTTACTTCAAAATAACTTTATGATAACTTGACTACACAACACATATTAAGAGATAAAAAAATACTTTACATGACAACAAGTTAAATGCATTACTTTCTTTCCAATATCAAAAAACTGCCGTCTTTTAAACCAACTCACTGCTTTTGCAAAATTACCCTGCCCCTAGAAAATCAAGAAATTAACGCACTACTCAATGTTAATCATGTAAAGCATTGTCCATTAAGCACTCTTACTTAAAGGATTCAGTGTGGCAGCTTGTTTGAAACCACTTTCATACCAAGCTGTAAAATCAGTTTTCGCATTTAACATCATTTCAAAAGTTTCGCGTACACTACCCGCCATTTTTCTACCAAATTCTTGAGTATTTTCAGATTGTGCAACGAACAAATCTTGCACACGTTTTGCTTCACCCAATGCTTGCATTTGCTTGATATTTGCTTCGGCACAAATTCCAACAACTTCAACTTGTTGACGTAATAAAGCTGTTGCAAAATTAGTATTTATTTCCGCAAGCTTCATCATAGAATTTGCCATTGTTTTGTTCATATCAGCCCATTGTTTGGTTTGCATAAAAATGCTCCTTAAGTATATTTTATAAAGTGATCATGCTTAAAATTCTGTTTTGTTGCAATGCAACATTTGATAATTATGTTAGTCTGATTAAACTTGTTTGTCAAATCTTTTTTAAAATTATTTTTAAGTATTGTAAAATTGTATGCTTTATAACAATATCTATGGATTACTTTTCTTTTAAAATGAATAGGTTATCTAATGGCATACTGATTGCCTATGGTTTAGTCTAATCTGACAACCTGATAGGAAATTGCTATGAAAGCCCAAGAAATCGCCCAATTATTAGACGAACCCAGTTGTGCGCATAACAAGAAAGAAAAATCTGGCTGTGCTAAACCTAAACCCGGTGCTACAGCCGGTGGTTGTGCCTTCGACGGTGCGCAAATCGCGTTATTACCCATTGCTGACGTTGCGCATATTGTGCATGGACCCATTGCTTGTGTGGGAAGTTCTTGGGATAACCGCGGCACGCGCTCTTCTGGTCCCACTTTGTATCGCTTAGGTATGACAACCGATTTGACTGAACAAGATGTTATTATGGGACGCGGTGAAAAACGCTTATTTCATGCGATTAAACAAGCTATCGATGATTATCATCCCGCTGCGATTTTTGTTTATAGCACCTGCGTGACTGCGTTGATTGGAGATGATATTCATTCTGTTTGTAAAGCGGCACAAGAAAAATGGCAAACACCTGTTATTCCTATTGATGCTGCTGGATTTTATGGTACTAAAAATTTAGGCAATCGTATTGCGGGTGAAACGATGGTGAAATATGTCATTGGCACACGCGAACCGATGCCATTGCCTGCTCATTTACAACGAACTGACATAATAATTCATACAATTAATCTAGTCGGTGAATATAATATTGCCGGTGAATTTTGGCATGTGTTACCCTTGCTTGACGAATTAGGTTTGCGCATTTTGGGTACACTTTCAGGAGATGCGCGTTTTCATGAAGTTCAGACCATGCATCGTGCGGAAGTGACGATGATGGTGTGTTCTAAAGCAATGATTAATGTGGCGCGTAAATTGGAAGAAAAATATGCCATTCCTTGGTTTGAAGGTAGTTTTTACGGCATTACTGATACATCACAAGCATTACGTGATTTTGCGCGTATATTAAATGATGCCGATTTAGCCAAGCGTGTAGAGCTTAACTAGATTGCTTTACATATATTTAAATGTATGTAACAATGAATA
>DYNN01000119.1 GCA_020721045.1 Thiomargarita sp.
TTAGGGTTACTTTAAGGCTCGACCCATTTTTTTGAATGTGGAAGGCTAACCACATTGAGCCTGTGAGGCATTTTATTTTCTTTTTTTAGTCAGGTCAAATTTTTTTCGGTCTTGTGCTGAGCGTATCGAAGCAGAGGTAATTTTTTCTCTCTAGTTTAAATAGCTAAACTGTATATATAATATTAACATATCAATGGTTATCAATATTTTTATAGACTATATTTTTTTAGCATAGTACACCAATTAGGGCAATTAATTGTTCGCGGCTCATTATCAAGTTGCTGAATTTTTACCGAAATTTCTTTTTAAGCAAGTTCGTAAGATGCATAAACGCAATGCGGAACTTGTTATTTATCTCAAATTGAGATACAATATTGTTATTATATGTGATGCTGTCACTATAATGTTGTTATTGTATGTGATATTGTCACTATGATACTTAATTATTAGTTTATGACTATGATAAAAGGATAATACTATGAATACGAACATTTTTTTTATAATTTATCATAAAAATAACTATGAACATTTTATTGGCATCCAAAATTACCATATTTACACAAAAATATCCTCAATACGCAGCAAACTTAAATGCTTTACAAAAGATTCTTAAAGCAAATCAATTTAAGAATTTTGCGGAGTTGCGCAATATATTATCAAAAAGCATCGACTTAGTTGGAAAATGCACTGTATTCAACGTTCATCGTAACGATGTGCGTCTAATTGCCAAAATAGATTACGCAAAACAACGTATTCTTATTCAAGATGTTTTGACTCATGCTGAATACGATAAAGATAAATGGAAAAAGAATTGTAAACGGGATTGAGAGTACTTAATGAACAATATAACATGAATCAACCACTTTCTATCATTATAAAACATTGGGACAATATTGCACCTGTACTATCTCCACCATACAATGAAACAGATTATCAGCAAAAAATTGTATGGTTAGAGGAACTTATGGATGTCATGGGTGATGATGACAACCATCCTCTTGTGGGTTTAGCGGATAACTTAGCTACGCTAATTGAAGCCTATGAAACAAAACATTATCCTATACCTGATGCTCCACCAGCAGATATATTGCGTTATTTGATGGAAGCACAAGATTTAAAACAAAATGATTTGCCAGAGCTAGGTAGTCAAGGAGTAGTGTCAGAAATTTTAAATGGTAAACGACAATTAAATTTACGTCAAATCAAAGTGTTAAGCGAACGGTTTGGAGTATCACCTGAGACTTTTATATCTTAAACATATAACCCATATAAGGCGTGTTAGCGTATTGCGCCGACTGTTTACCACACGATATTGCTCAACCCATAGGATAAACACCTTATTAAAATCCTATGCCCTAATCTACAGAATTTTTGCCTCATCAAAAGAAACCAAATATACTGATTACTGGTGAACTATAACAATTTAATAAAAATATTGACAAGTTGAATCGTTATATTAAAATATATATAGCGATTCTTCGACACAGATAATCAAGAGAAAATGATTATGAGCACAACTGAAGTCTTAGGACGTTTATGGTTAAATCGTTATTCACACAATTTTTTAGGTCATGGACGCATTGAATTATTAGAAAAAATTGTCGAATACGGTTCTATTGCCAAAGCCGCAAAAGCCATGCGTATGAGCTATAAAGCCGCTTGGGATACTATTGATGCGATGAATAATTTATCACCTCATTTATTAGTATTGCGCAATGCGGGTGGTAAAGGAGGTGGTGGTACACAAGTGACTGATTATGGTAAACAATTAATCAATTTATTTAAAGAGCTTGAAAAACAACATACGCAATTTTTGCATCAACTTAACGAAAAATTCATTCATTTTGAACAAGATCACAACATTTTAGGGAAAATTATTATGCAAACGAGCGCAAGAAATGAATTTTTGGGTACAGTCAATCACATTAAGTCTGGTCCGGTAAATACTGAAATATCTATTTTATTGAAAGGAAACGATAAATTAGTTGCTGTGATTACTCAAAACAGTGCCGAATATTTGGGTTTAAAAGAAGGTAGTGAAGTGATTGCTTTAATTAAAGCACCACAAGTTTATTTGATGTCGCCAGAGCGTCGGCTAAAAGTGAGTGCAAGAAATTGTCTAACGGGTACAGTTGTTGGTATTACTCAAGGACCCGTAAATACTGAAGTCACGCTTGAATTAGCCAGTGGCAATACGCTAAAAGCCATAATTACAATGGATGCGTTTAATGAATTACAGATTCAAGAAGGGATTGAAATGTGCGGTTTTTTCAAAGCCAGTAATGTTATTTTAGCAATTAAGGAGTAAATGAGTGAAATTTTCAAGATTATATCAATTTTCATCACTTATCACTTTGTTATCTATCGTGAATTTTGTTAATGCTGATGAAATTAATATTGCAGTTGCAGCCAATTTTACTGGAGTCATGAAGCAATTGGAACAACGGTTTGAAGCAGAAACCGATCATGATGTGTTAGTGAGTTATTCTTCAACGGGAAAACTTTATTCACAGATTAAGCATGGTGCGCCGTATGAAATTTTTTTAGCCGCCGATGTGAAACATCCACAGCAGTTGATTGATGAGGGTGATGCGGTAGTGGATAGTTTGTTTGTTTACGCTGTGGGACAATTGGTATTATGGAGTCAACAAGCTGATTTAATTGATAAACAAGGAGATGTACTTAAAACGGGTAAATTTACTCATTTAGCGATTGCCAATCCAAAAATCGCACCTTATGGTTTAGCGGCGCAAGAGGTATTGAACAAGCTGAATTTATGGGATATTGTACAAGATAAATTGGTGCAAGGTGATAGTATCACACAGACTTATCAATTTGTTTTTACGGGTAATGCAGAGTTAGGATTTATCGCATTATCACAGTATATCGATGCGGGTAAAGTGGGTTCTCATTGGCGCGTACCGCAGGAATTGTATACGCCCATTGAACAGGCGGCGGTTTTGTTAAAAAATGGCGCGCAACACGAAGCCGCAAAAGCATTTATCTCCTTCTTACACAGTGATGCCGCAAAAACCATCATAGAAAAGTTTGGTTACGCAGTACCTTAAAATTTGTTTTTATTCAAACGGATAATCACGCGTTATCCGTTACAACATTTCTCTTACATGGGGTTCAGAACGACAAAATAATACCCAAGCTGGACCAATGAATAATAACCATAATAATATCGGTCGTAATAGATTGCCTAATGTCCAATGTAAATCCTGTACACCCGCGTGAATTAATGCCATGACATCTGCGATTGGATTGAGTACGAGCACCCATTTCATTGGTTCTGGCATCAAATCTGGCATGTATAAGATGGGCGTTAAATATAGAGTGACGGTAATTAAAAAAGGGAAAAATTGCGCAATATCTTTTAAAAACAAACCGATAACTGCTAAACTATAGCAAATTGGCATTAACCATAAAGCGACAACTGGGATAATGATCACCGCCGCGGGTATTGCGCTCACACCTTGTAATAATCCTACAATAACTATCATAACTACGCTGTATAATGCTGTTGATAACAATAAAGGTAGTAGTGGTAAAATAGCTATTGGGAAAACTGCTCTTCGATATAAACTACTGAATTCTATTAATATACCTAGGCTACGACTTAACATTTCTGCAATAAATAGCCATGGCAGCATCCCAATTAGGAAATAGTCTACAAAATCTATTCCACGCGGAAATTTTACTTTTAAAACAATATCAAGTAAAAACCAAAAACCAATAATTTGTAGCGCGGGTTGAAATAATAACCAAGCGTCGCCTAGTAATGTGCCTGAAGTACGGCTAATGACATCTCTTTTTATTAATAATGTCAGTAGGTAACGATTATCATAAGCAATACGAAAAGGGGATATCAGTCCCAATTGAGTGGCTTTAAGATAACGTTGAATAAAATGAAGAAAACGCATATTTTTGTTTCAGACGGTGATTTGGCAATTTTAAAACTTGTGTGTGCCAAATTTTAAGTAGTTAGAGAACGGGACGTAATGCAAGTAATTTACCGTCGTCAGTATAAATAATTACAGTATTTTCAACAGCTAATGGTTGAGTAGAAATACGATCGCCGGCATTATAGCGTGCGACAAATTGCCCATCTTCTTGACGTAACCAATGTACATAACCTTCAAAATCTCCTACCACTACATAGTCATCAATGCTAGCAGCGGTTGTTGTTTGACGTGCATGTAATTTGGTTTGTTTCCATAAAGAGGCGCCAGAATCGCTGCTTAAAGCCCAAATTTCACCATTAGATTCTGTGAGGTAAATAGCATCAAGATTTCCGCTCAAACTGAGATAGGAATAAATATCACGCTCCCATAATAATTTCGCTTGATAGAGATCGATTGCAACTGTTTTGCCTTGAAAACTGGTGGCATATAAGGTTGAACCTAATAGTAGTGGATTGGCATCGATATCAATCATGCGTTCTAATTCAGTTCGTCCTTGGGCAACGGCAATGGAAATATCGTCACGTAACAATTTTCCTGTTTTCAGGTCTAAAGTTGCTAATTTACCATTATCAAAACCGCTGATAATGGCTTCGTTGTTGATCACGATTGGGGTACTTGTACCACGCAAAGTGAGTAGTGGCATGGTGCGTTCGTATATCCATAAACGCCCACCGGATAAGCTATCTAAGCCAAATAATTTGCCATCAACGGTGCGAATAATAACGATACCACTGTTGATAACGGCTGGACTGAGTATTTCACTGGTCACTTGTGTGTGCCACAATTCTGTGCCATTTTCGGCTGATAAGGCAATGACATCACCGTTGCTAGTGCCAACTACGACAATATCGTTACCGACACCCGGTCCGCTGCTCAATGAGTAGTCGAGTTCAGTTGACCACACTTTATTACCATCATCTAGGTGAAAAGCACTGACTTCGCCATCAACTGCTGCTGCAAAAATCATATCATTGGCAAAAATTGGCACTAATTTAACCAAACTGCCTTCATTACCATCGCCAACATGCGCTTCCCATAAGGTATCAATTTGCAAAGTTTCACTAATGGGTTCTAATGTCATGGGTGGATCGACAGCATCATATTTAGATGTAGCACAACCGTTTATAAATAGAAAAATCGCTAATAGTAACAATCGGGTGGACATGAAAAAGTTCCTAAATTTGTTCTGAATAAAGAGGCATTGTCAGCATATTGTCTTGTATCGCTGCAGGTGTCACAACGAATGGCGTATTTTTTGTGATAACAGGTTGTAGTTTATCAATTTGTTTTATTTGTGTAGAAATATTTGGCGTATTAACCGGAAAATTAACTGGATTATCTTGCAATTCGCTGGGTGTCATAATAACTGGTGTTTGAAGTATCAGATTAGGAACTGTCGCTAACTGCATTGCCGGATCACTGATCGCATTCATAGCGGTATAGGTGTCATAGGTTAGCGTCGGATTCAAGGGCGCAATCGATTTGATTTCTAACGCACTTTGGGTATCAATGTCAGTTGTTGTAACAGGTGATGCATTATTTTCTTGCGTAGCAGGTGTTGCTAAAACATCAACGGGTTCGGTTGGTACAACGGGTTGTATATTTTGAGTTATTTCAGTAGTGATGGGTTGATCGATAACGATTTGGCTATCTTGTAAAGTCGTTGGTGAACCCAAAGCAGATTTAGGTTTTTGGGTTAACACAAATTCAGGTGCTTTTGTACCTAAATCGTCTAATTTCATTTGTAACAATGTCCGTTGTCCAGAAGATAGCGTTTCACTTTCTAAAGCCGTTTGATAAGCTTTACGCGCACCGTCGAAATCATTTTCAAGCACTGCAATATCGCCTCTTAATTCAAAACGAGAGGTTTTAAATTGTTCACTTTGCACACCAGCCAATGCATTTTTTGCTTCGGTGAGCTTATTTTCAGCCAAATACAATCGTGTTTGACGTAAACGCGCCACTTGCGTTAATTCAGGCATGACATTTTGTTCAATCATCCATTTTAAGTTGACATGACTTGCTTCTACATTACCCGCTTCAAACTCTTGTTTTGCCAAATATAAAGCCGCTAAACTGGCATAAGTTGTTTTGTTATACTCGGACATTAATGTACTGGCTTCTTGTCTACCTTGTTGGTCATAATTCTGTTCAAAAGCAAGTAACATCCGCTCATAAGTGTTAGAAGCAATATCCGCTTGTTGTTGTAAATAGCTTTGCCAACCACGCCAGCCAAAAATAATCCCCAGCCCTAAAATAATGCCAATGACGACAGAAGTGCCGTTGTCTT
This sequence comes from Thiomargarita sp., assembly GCA_020721045.1. Classification (GTDB taxonomy): domain Bacteria; phylum Pseudomonadota; class Gammaproteobacteria; order Beggiatoales; family Beggiatoaceae; genus DYNN01. Next base: position 6,259 of record DYNN01000119.1, read on the forward strand.
TCCACCATTTTTTAATGGCTTCAATTTGTTCGCGTTCTGATTGATCATATGTTTCCATGTAATTTTCCCTGTTGAGTATGGTTTAGTTTTGATTATTTTAAATGAATGGCTTTAGATAGTCAGCTAAATCTGTTTGTGCAACGCAAATTTGTGGCTGATCAGTACGTAAATATTTAATGGTAATCTCTTGTTTTTGCAACTCATCTTCGCCTAATACTAGTGCTATTTGGGCACCACTTTTATCGGCGCGTTTAAACTGATTTTTAAAACTGCCACCACCACAATGCGTTAATAGACGAAGTTGCGGTAATTGAGAACGTAAATTTTCCGCTAAACGCAATCCATGACGTGTGCTGGCATCACCAACAATAATTAGATAAGCATGAGGTGAATTATTTGGTAAATTGATAGTTTCTTGTTGCAATAAAGCAATTAACCGTTCAACGCCTAAAGCAAAACCGAAAGCAGGCGTGGGTTTCTTGCCAATTTGTTCAACCAACTGATCATAGCGTCCACCGGCACAAATCGTTCCTTGCGCACCTAAATCTTGGGTTATCCACTCAAATACAGTGCGATTATAATAATCCAAGCCACGTACGAGACAAGGATTGATTTCATAAGGAATTTGCATTTCAGTTAATAATAAACGCAGTTGTTCAAAATGTTCTTTAGATTCAATATCTAAACAATCCAATAATTTAGGCGCAGCACTGAGCAGAGTTTGCATTGTAGGATTTTTACTGTCCAAAATACGCAAAGGATTCGTTTGTAAACGACGCTGACTGTCTTCGTCAAGCGCATTGTAATGTGCTGAAAAATAATCAATTAATTGTTGCCGATAAATAATACGCGCTTGATTTGATCCTAACGAATTGATTTGCAAGGTGATATTTTTCAATCCCAAATGATGCCAAAATCGGTGTGACATAGCAATGACTTCGGCGTCAATATCCGGTGTTGCTAAGCCGTAAACTTCAACGCCGATTTGATGAAATTGTCGATAACGCCCTTTTTGCGGTCTTTCATAACGAAACATTGGACCCATATACCACAAACGTTGAATTTGGCTGTGAAATAAACCATTTTCAACACCTGCGCGCACGCAACTGGCTGTACCTTCGGGTCGTAATGTTAAACTTTCACCATTGCGATCAAGGAAAGTGTACATTTCTTTTTCAACAATATCAGTCACTTCTCCAATAGAACGACAAAATAATTCCGTTTTTTCTAATAGAGGAGTACGAATTTCTTGATAACCGTAACTTTCTAATACTGTACGAACAGTGGTTTCTAAATAATGCCAATAAAGCATTTCTGTTGGCAGAATGTCTTTCATTCCGCGAATAGCTTGTATGATGGAAGATGGCAAATTTTTCCTCACTTCATTTCATTTAGATTGAAAGAAAACAAAATGATAGCATATAATGAGCTTGCATCGTCTTGATTCTTTAATTTTTAAGAAATATATGACACTATGAAGTTGGTAATTATTATTATGATATTTGCCTTACATCTATAAGTATCAGAGTAATATTAATAAGTTAGGAAATTAACATGACATTTAAAAAAATAATATTTAATTATACGACTATAATTAATCTATTATTAGTATTAACTATTGTTGGTAGTTTGTTGCCTATCATTAATTACGGCGATGAAACCGTAATTGAGCAGAACCAGACAACAGAACAAACTGAACCCGATGCGGGAGCTTAACTAGATTGCTTTGAATATATTTAAATGTATGTAATAATATGTACTAT
>DYNN01000203.1 GCA_020721045.1 Thiomargarita sp.
GAGGTTACTATTTTACTTTCGGTTATCAGTCACTATTTTTTGATAGCTTATACGAGGTTTTGGTAGTAAATGGTTTACTATAAATTAACCCTTGATAATTCTATTTCTTTTCTTATTAGCAAGATTACTTCTTCTCGCAGCCTATGTTGTTCATTTAAAGCATTTCCCTGCCATTGTAAGCGACCCAATAAATCAGAGAAGTCATAACTTTTTTCAGCAGTTAATTTCTGAGCATGTTGCTTGTAGTTGAGAAATTCTATGAATTTAAGCACTTCAATAAGACTGGGCTCAGGCAAATGATTGATTTGAGATTGAATCTTTTCAACAGTATCCATAGCATGAGTATCTTGGGTTAAAGGAAAACAAACTGCCTAAATTATAGCACACATAAAAAAACCCCACATCATACAATGTAAGGCGGGGAATTGAGCGGAAAACAAAGTGTCAGCCGTTGATACTAAAATCGGTAGATGACACTTCGTTTATACTAAATTTGGGGTAAATCTTGACAGAAATACACTTGCAGTTTCAATTGTAAAAGCTGTTTGCCCACACAACGTTAGCAAATCTCTATCTCCAGTCACTAATACGTCTGCATAACCATGAACCGCGAGTTGTAAAAACTTTTGATCTGCCAAATCGCGGCATATTGGTAAACTTGTTGATATTTCTGTGCTATCAATCACTTCAGCATACTGTAGATAGCTTCTAAACAAATATTCAATTTCATCGAGTGCAAGTTTAAATTTAGGGTACGCCAAAACTCGCAGTAATTCATGAGCGGTTTCCTGATCGACCAATGGGACGAAATCATGTTTTTCCCATGCCGTTCGTAACCATGCCAGATGTCCTTTACGAAACAGTAAGGCAGATAGCACAATGTTGGTATCCAAAACAACCCTCATGAATGTTGTCGCGCCCATTTCACTGCTTCAGCAATATCCTGTTGAGAAATACCGAGCAATTCCATTTTTTGTTGAATAGCATCGGGTTTTTGATTATAAATCGGTTTTAAGACGATACATTCTTCTTCTACACTGATATCAAAGTAGCGTACCTCTGAAAATTGTGCAGCAACTGTATCCGGTAAGGTGAGTTGATTTTCTGTCATTTTTTCGGCTAACATCTCTTATTCCTATTTGAGCACTATCATTGTGAAAGTATAGTATACATAAAAAAGCCCCACATCGTACAATGCAGGGCTGGAAATTGAGGAGAAAACAAAGTGCCAGCCGTTGATTCTGAAATCGGTGTATGACACTTGCTATTAAGAACAGTTATAAGTTTTCTTCCAATGCTTTAGCCTGACGATAGATATCCTCAATTGTCTGATTCTCAAACAATTTATCCTTTATTTTTAAATAATTACTTTCATCGTGTTGCCAATTTGCTAACAGCAACGTCATTTTTGATGGAGTGAGATGGGTGAATAAGATTTCAATGGCTTCTTGAAATACTTGTTGCGTGTTTGTTAATTTAACGGTCATCGCTGTTTGTTTCCAGTAGTAAAATGAGTTCAACAGGATTCTTTACTTGCAATGATCCTTTGTATCGCTTGATCAAACGGTCATCAACGGTCAAAAAATAATCACATTTCATTGTTTCGGCACAAGCTAAATGAAACGCATCCATGCCTTGAATACTTAACTGCGATAATTGTTGAGCCCGTTCCTTGATTGATTCATTGACAGATTGACAATAGGTTGCATGTTTGAGACAGTAGTTTACCCATTGTTGACGTGAAGGAAATGGATTATTTTGATTCTCCAGCTTGATTATCGACGAGGAAAGCAAAGTTAGCATCTTGGTTTCGACTCTTTGCAAAATCGCTGCAAATGCCAATGTTTCTAAACGAATTCTTGGTTGAGTTTGATCATCAAAGGGTCGGTTGTAAACACTGATATCTAAATAAATCCGAATCACTGGTTTCTCTTTGCTTGTTATTGCAATAAAACCAATTATAGCACACATAAAAAAGCCCCACATCTTCACAATGCAGGGCGGGAAATCGATGGGGAAAACTTAAAGTGTCAGCCGTTGATACTAAAATCGGTGGATGACACTTCGTTTATACTAGGACTTACGCATTGACGGCAGTCCGAAATTGTGGATTGAGATAATCTTTACC
>DYNN01000204.1 GCA_020721045.1 Thiomargarita sp.
GCGATAAGTTTTGCAAATTCATTAGGTCTGTATGTGTTCATAGTACATATTATTATATACATTTAAATATATTCAAAGCAATCTAGTTAAGCTCCCTCGATTGGAACGTGATACTCAACGCTGCTGTATCACGTTCATTTTTAGTTTCTACCTTTCTAAATTGGTTTGATAATCGCCAAAATGACCACTGCAATTAAAATTAATACCGGAAACTCATTGAACCAACGATAAAAAACGTGAGAATGTTGGTTGCGGTCGTATTTGAAATCTGCAACCAATTTTCCACAATAAAAATGATAGATAATCAATAACGAGACAAGCAATAACTTGATATGTAGCCATACCATGCCTTTGACCGCTAAAAACGGTGTCCACCAATAACCTATTAGTAACCACAATCCTAATATTATAGTGATAATGCCGCCTGGCATAGTAATACCGTAATATAATTTGCGCTCCATCACTTTAAAACGTTCATTGCTGATAGCGTCACTACTCATAGAATGGTAGACAAATAAACGCGGTAAATAAAATAATCCAGCAAACCAAGTGACCATAAAAATAATATGAAATGCTTTGATCCATAACATGATGATTATTCCTGCAATGTTGATTCATGGATATTGGTAAAGGGTGCATCATCTTGTGTGCCTAATTGATAGATGGCATTCACAATTTTGTTTTCAATTTGATCAGCACCCCGATCGCCGCAACGGTTACTATTGAGGAAGATCGCATAACCAAATAGTTGACCGTCTTCACTTTCTACATAACCCGCTAAGTTGCTGACACCAGATAAAGTGCCAGTTTTTGCACGAATTAAGGAGCGCGCAGGTGAGTCGGAAAAGCGTTTGGAAAAGCTGCCTTCTGCACCCATAATTTTCAGTGCTGCAATAAAATCGGGTCCAATGTCAAAACGGTTATAGCTTATTGTTAATAAATCAGTAATTGCGCTTACAGCAATGCGATTTTCACGTGATAATCCTGAACCATCAACTAGATTTATCTCTTGTGTATCAATCCCAATATTTTTCAAAAAAGCATGGACTAATCTTTGCCCTTCTTCGTGTGAACCTGGTGTTTGCGTGACTTCAGCCGCAATGGTTTTTAATATTTGTTCGGCAATAAAGTTGTTGGAGTAGGTGTTTAACTCCTTTAAAATAGTAGAGATGGGCGCTGAATAGTGTCGATAGAGTAACGTTAAATCACTAGGTGTTGAGTCAATTCGTGTGTCGCCATGAATATTAATTCCCGATTGCTGCAAAAAACTACGAAAAGTGGTCGCAGCGTAGGAAACAGGATCGGGGACGTTTAAAAAAATCGTTTTTTCTTGACTACCCAAAGGCATACTACCAGAGACTTTAATCCGTATTCCTTCTTCTGAGGTGGCACGAGAGGCTGAAACAGTATTATTGCCGCGCTTAGTCGTTTTGCCCGAATTCACTAAACTCAAATAATCAGTTTCGGGTTCTAACCACACAATGACTGGTTCGCCCACTTCTTTACTCGGCAAAATATGCACACCCACTACGTTAAAATTCACTGATAACGCGCATAAATTAGCATCATAAGCCGTTGCTGTAGTTTGTGAACCCCAAGCCGGTGCCCGTAAGTGTTTATCAAAAAAATCGTTGTCAACAATCAAATTGCCAGTAATTTCGTGGATACCGTGTCCTTTAATTTGACTGACAATGTACCAAAGTTGTTCAGAGGTTAATTTAGGATCGCCGCCACCTTTGATAACTAAATCGCCCATAATGACATCTCCTACCCGATCACCTGTATAGGAAATATCGGTTTTGAAATGATATTCTGGTCCTAGGTAATGTAGTGCTGCAGCCGTTGTGACTAATTTGGTGACTGAAGCAGGTAGTAGCGGCGTTTCGGTGTGGCGCGCATAGATGGAGCGTCCACTGGGCAAAGCAACAATGCTGACTGCAGTTTGTGATTGATTTAAACAACGACTTTGCAATAAAGCATCAACCGCTTGTACTAGCGAATCTTGTGAGAAAACGGTAGTTGGTAAAACAAGTATTAGTAAACACCATTTCCATAGCTGACGCATATTTTTATCCGATCCTTTTTACTTACCAAAACCTACCATGAGCAAGTTTTAGCAACTGCGAC
>DYNN01000036.1 GCA_020721045.1 Thiomargarita sp.
TTATTCATTGTTACATACATTTAAATATATGTAAAGCAATCTAGTTAAGCTCTTAATTTCCACTCATCAGAATCCAATATTTTCCGTCCATATCCAACCGATGCCATCATTTGGTTGTCAAAACCGGCAAACTCATCTTCTTCATAGCTGAAATCGCCAAATAAATAATCATATTGAGCCAATTTGCGATCAACTTGCAGTTCCAACAATAAATTTTCAGCCGTCTTTGCACCTTTATCCTCCGCGCGCAACGCTTTCGCTTGTATTGATTGCTTCCAATTATCTGTTTCTCGGGCTACATTAAAACCAAAATTAATCGATTGATTTTCTGTATTTCCAGTGGCGGCAACTAAACCTAATTCTGCATTCCCTGTCCAAACCGTGCCGATAGATTCAACAGGTTCATCGCTAAGAGTTACATCAAAATCTTCAAGAGATTTGAGTTCTGTCGCTAATTTAGCATCTTCTTCTACCCCATTATCATCAACAACGACAGCAGGAGCAGCACTTGCTTCCTCTGCAAGACTCATGATTGGGTATGTAATACTATAAGCGCATGAAAGTATTAAAATAGGAAAAAATTGTTTCATTGAAGTGCTATCCTCGTGAAAGAAAGTGGAATGGAACTTAAGTTATTGTTTTAAATTTAATATCAACCAGTGATTATGATATATAAACATCACACAACACCCGTTGAATGAAAAAATATCATAACATTCATTAAGCTATTAATTCAAGTGGCTTGATTTAGTAATCTTAGTGATATATAGAGTTCCAGAAATTGGTGTATAATGCTGCACTTATACACCATATGAAAATAAGGTTAAAATAACTTCGCGGTATTTTCCTTATTTAACGACAGAACTTAAATAACAGGAAAGAAATAGTAGACAACGAAGTATTCTTGTGATTAACATAAAAGACTCTCCAATATTTCAACTGTAAATTAATTTAGTAAATCTCAAAGGAGGGGCAATCGTAATGTATCCAATTAGCAACGTCTTCAGGTTGTCTATTACCAGCGGAAACAAGGACGCCACAGGTTGAATACTGCCCTTTTGGTATACCATTTGGCAAAGGAAAATTCATAATGGAAAAACTCTTTTGCCCAGAGTGAGTCACGTTAGTTTGATAAGGTTGAATCGCATTTTGCATACTTAATACAAAGGGATAACTAATCGTTTGAAAACCACCGCTCGGATAAACAATTGCCACGTATAAATCTACATTTGCAGTACCTGTTAAAACCATATCAAGCAATAAGGGATCATCGGCAGTATAACGTTTTTGATTTAACACCATTTTAACGGTAATGGGTAAAGTTGTTCCTTTTGCATCGACTTCACCCTTTTTAATATCAGAAGAAACCCCTTGCATATCTTGAGCTTGATAGAATATACGCCAAGTACCGGCACTACGAAATTCAGTATAGTTTGCTTCATAACGATTTTGAGCTAGATTGTAAATCAATTCAACTTCCTGTTTACCAAAGAAAGTATTTTCACCTTCATAGGTTTTGACAGACAGTTCTGGTGGCATAAGAACAGCAGTGACTCGACGAATTGCATCAGGATTTAAAGCGACTTTTACCCAAAGGGTTGTGGTTGTTTCATGTTCAGGTAATTCAATACGTCCATGTACTTGAGTAATTTCTGGCGGTGGTGCAGCAGCAATCCCTTCTTTACCTAGATACACTTGCGCAGCACGACTACCATCGCGAGTACTATATACTCCATCTTGATCGTCATCTAACCAAGGACGTTGATCGCCAAATAAAGACGGTTCACCGATAATAGTATCTTCAGCTACTATAAAAGCGTCTTTTAATGTTTGTCCTCGTCTTAAGGTAACAATAAATTTATCCGTAAAGCTCGTATATTCAGTATTCCATGCTTGATTGGCATCATCTGCACTGGTAACTACAATACGATTTTCTACTCCTGCTAAATCATCTAAAAATGAACCCGAATAACAAGCATCTAAGATGATAATTTGTTGTACACCAGCAGGTATAGTTGCTAAATAATCTTTCAGTTGGGTAGCAGTGAGTTCATAATCACGACTTAGCAACAGATTATCTTTACGTGCATGTCCATGAATATAAAAAATAAACTGTTGTCCTACTTGTAAATTAGCTGCGGCTTTGGCAAAGGCTTGCTTTAAATCTTGATCCGCTGCAAACAAATTGTAATCTTGTCTTTTGGGGTCTTTAGTACCATCATCAGGAAATCCGTTTGCATCAATGTCTGGATACATAGGTGATAGATATTCTACCGTTTCATCTGTAAAACCGCGTGCGATGAGTAAACGATATATTTCTTGTGTAAAACGATGGCTAAAGGAGAATAAAGTGTTTTCTGGATGTGCACCACTGGCTGCTATTATAATGGCTGTGCCTAGTGAGTTAGTTGATGGCTGATTTTCTATGACTTCTATAGGTTTAATAATTTCTGGTGTTTCTATGGTAAAAGACTGGGTAAAGGCTTCACTTTCTAATCCTTCATCATCGACTACGACTAAAGTAATTTGATGAGTACCGTAAGTTGTAAATGGTAAAGTTATGTCTGGCGTGTTCGAAACTTGAGAGTGATTTTCTGTGGAAAACCATTTATACGTAGCAATTGATCCATCTGTATCACTCGAACTAGAAGCACCTAGCATTACATCATAACCCGTAGGTAAACCTTCTGTATTTATATTTAAACTTCCTATTGACAGAGAAAAGTTTGCTACAGGAGCTTCATTAGGCTTTGTCCACCATAGCTTCATTGTATTATCACTACTTCCTGATAATGCATACTGACCATTTGGACTGAAGGCGACTGAATTAAGACCGTTGGTATGTCCTTCAAAAGAACGAATAAGTTCCCCAGTATTGACATCCCATAATTTCATTGTACTATCACCATCCCCTGATAATACATACTGACCATCCGGACTGAAGGCGACTGACCAAACAGCGTAGTAAGTGTGTCCTTCAAAAGAACGAATAAGTTTCCCAGTATTGACATCCAATAATTTCATTGTGCCATCACCATTCCCTGATAATACATAATAACCATCGGGACTGAAGGCAACTGACTTAACATTATTAACGTGTCCTTCAAAAGAACGAATAAGTTCCCCAGTATTGACATCCCATAATTTCATTGTGCTATCACCATTTCCTGATAATACATAATGACCATCTGGACTGAAAGCGACTGACCAAACAGAGTTAGTGTGTCCTTCAAAAGAGCGAATAAGTTCCCCAGTATTGACATCCCATAATTTCATTGTGTCATCCCAATCCGGATTTCCTGATAGTACATAATGACCATCTGGACTGAAGGCGACTGAATTAACAGAGTTAGTATATCCTTCAAAAAAATGAATAAGTTCCCCAGTATTGACATCCCATAATTTTATTGTGTTATCATCACTTCCTGATAATACATACTGACCATCTGGACTGAAGACGGCTGATTCAACATCGTCAGTATGTCCTTCAAAAGAACGAATAACTTCCCCAGTATTGACATCCCATAATTTTATTGTGTTATCATCACTTCCTGATAATACATACTGACCATCTGGACTAAAGGCGACTGAGTTAACACCTTCATCATTTTGGAATATTTTAACCGGCTCAGTCACAATCTCATAAGCAACTACTTGTAACGAAAACAAAAAACTTGATAATAAATAGAAAATATGCTTAAACATATTGATGCTCCTTTTTTAGTTAGCGCAGTTCAAAAGTTTTACAATCCATTATCCAAGCAGCAGAATCCCAAGGATCATGACCTGTAGGTAGCATGACTCCACAGGCTTGATACATACCTAATGTGAGTCCCATGGGCAAAACTAAATCTAATATATTGATAGTTTTAGATATGTCTACACTGATGCCTACCTGATATGGAATAATCGTATTAGGTAATCCCGTTCTATCTGGATAACCCAGTGTAACAAAACTTCCATTGGGAAAGATGATTGCTGCATAGATATCATAAGATTCAGTATTATTGCTTTTTAGAATCAAATCAAAACGCAAATGTTCGTCGACTTTATAAGTTGATTGGTTTACTTTGGCATTAACAATGACGGGTTTAGTGACACCGGCTGCATTAACTTCTCCTATCACTTTGTTAGACCAAGTGCCATCTAACCCTTGTACTTCATACATGATTCGCCACATACCACCTTGACTGAAACTCGGATACATCAATTCAAAACGATCTTGCGCTGGGTTATATAACAATTCGACTTCAATTCTACCAAAATCTGTTTCTTCACCTTGATAATTAACCTCTTGTAATCCGGGCGGAATCAAAATAGCGCGTACTTTACGAACATTATCACTACCAGAAGGTGAAGTTTTTATCCACAAAACAGCTTCAGCAATTTCCGGCGGTAAAACAAGTGGTTCATGTACTTCAACAATTTCCGGTGCATCCGCTGCCCGACTTCCTTCTTTCCCTAAAATAACTTGAGCAGAACGCACCCCATCCCGTGTACTATATATGCCATCTCCATCGTCATCTAATTGGGGACGTTGAGTGTCAAAGATATCTGGCATAGCAATCATCATATCTTCAGCAGCACGAAATGCTTTGACAAAACTGTCTCCACGTCTCAATTGCTCAATCAATTTTCCAGAAAATGTTTCATATTTTGCATTCCACGCGACACTGTCTGCATTTGAAGCAGTAAGAACAATACGACTGTCAACGCCACTGAGTTCGTCTAAAAATGAACCAGAATAGCAAGTGTCTAAAACAATTATTTGTTGTACACCGCTGGGGATTTTATCTAATAAAGTTTTGAGTTGACTGGCTTCTAACCAATAGTCACGTGTGATTTTCAATTTATTGGGTTCAGCATGACCATGTATGTGAAGCACAAACTGTTGATTTACTTTTAAATGAGTAGTCGCTGCAAAAGCTTTTTCTAGGGCTTTTTCTGGATCAAACAAATCATCATCGACTACATTATCATCTGGACGACCATCACCATTGATATCTTGCCATTTTTTTGGATTCAACCAAATGATATCTTTATCTGTATAACCTCTTTGCCGTAGAGCTAGATACATATTTTTTGTTAGTTCTTCGCTACGTGGGAACAATGTGTTTTCTTGATGGGCACCACTGGCTGTAATTATGATTGCCTTTCCTATTTCACTAGGAGATTGTTGTGTTGACTCTTCAATAGGTGGTTTTTCTTCTATAATTTCATCTACTGGGGGAGATTCTTCTGATGTGTCAACAATAGTAACAGGCTCTTCTTGGATTGGGGGAGTAACGTCATCTGTAGGTTTAATTTGCCATAAACTTATGTTTCTACCACTTCCTGATAAAACATAGCGACCATCAGGACTAAATGCAACAGAATTAACCCATTCTCTATTTTCTTCAAAAGAATAAAGAAGTGCCCCTGTCTCTATATTCCATAGTTTTATAGTTTTGTCCCTACTTCCAGACAATACATAGTAACCATCAGGACTAACCGCCACAGAAGTAACCGAATTTGAATGCTCTTCAAAAGAATGTATCTCTGTACCAGTATTAATATGCCATAACTTTAACTTAGAATCTTTGCCGCCAGATAAAATACGTTTATTATCTGGAGTAAAAACAATAGAAAGAACATCTCCTAAATGCCCTTTAAAAGATTTTAATTTTTTAATACTATTATTATCATCAATTTCCCACAGTATAATGTCACCGTTACTATGTCCTGAAGCAGCATACTTATTATCGTGACTAAAGGTTGTTGCTTTAACTAAGTTAATTGGTGAAGAACTAATAATATCTCCCGTGTTAGAATCCCAAAATTTTATCGTACTATCTTCGTGTCCCGATAAAGCATATTTACCATCTTGACTAAAAGCAAGAGTACTAATTTGAGCTAATTTTAGTGAGACAACCATATTGCCACTATTAGTATCCCATACTCTTACGATATCATCTTTGCTAACAGAAAACGCAACTAGATTATTTGGTGATAGATAAGCCGACCATACTTGGGTTTGTTCATATCCTTCAAAAGAGTTAATTATTTCACCACTATCTTTATTCCATAATTTCATGGTTGCATCGAGACTTCCTGACAATATAGAATTACCATCACGACTAAAACCAACGGAAGTGACAGTACTTGAATGACCTTGAAAAATCCTTACTGGTTTGGTCACGATGTCATAAGCAACTGCTTGTAATACGAGTAAAAAACTCAATAATAAACCGAAGATACATCTAAACATGTTAATTTTCTCCTACTAAAATTGACCATTTTTTAATTAACCAGTTGTTAATCAAAAAGCGGGATATTGACCAACTCGGAAATCAGGAAATTGGTGTTTTTGTTGCGCTTTATCGGTGACTTCAATTCGAAATAAATCGTTCCACAAATTAGAAAAATTAGTGTCCGCTTTAAACAAAGGATTTCCTCTTGTTTGATTAACAACAATTCCACTATATAATACATCATTATTAGGTAATGTAGTGACTTTTTGCATTGCACTAAAAAAACTTCCATCTTTCAAACGTAAACTAACATGATCAATTTCAGCAACACCTGGACGTACAACTGCTAATATTTTTAATTCAGTATCTACTCGATCCATTAACATGGGAGAAAAGCCTGCCATGATTATTTGCGGTGCAACGCGCTTAACACCTATTTTTGTATAGTTATTTAAAAAGGTAGTTTCACTTTCCTCTGATTTTTCTTGTAGTTCCCAATCACCAAAAGACCAATCAGGATAAGCGTGTTTTTGTCCAGCTTTATCTTTTGCTTGAACACGAAATTGTCCTGCTAATTCACCAAACAAACTGAGAGAAGGTAAACCTAATACTTCGGTTGCGACAGTTCCGGCCGGTAATCCATCAGGAATTTCAAAAACGGTTTCATATACAATTCCTTGAATCTTACGATTTTCCTCTACTACTAGTGGAATCGTACCAATAGGTTGCATAACTATTTTTAATCCACCGTTATTTTGTTCTAAAGAAAGACTGTCTAAAGCAAGAGTACCTTCTTCTACCACAGCCAATACACTAAATTTTGTGTCTTTTACATCTAGAAGGATAGGATCAAATCCAGACATGATTACTTGAGGAGATAAACGTTTATACAACACATTAATTGACAAATAATCCACACCATCAGAATGGGTTACATAGACAACTTTTTCTTTACCTTGAGCTGTTGTGATTGTAGATAAAAGAAGATGAGATGAGGATGAAACACGTCCAGAAACATTACAAATACCCGATTTAAAAGTTTGTGTTTTTGGTTCGAATCGTACTAAGGCTTTATTATCTCTATCTAAAATCCAAATTTGTTTATCCATCCATAACATATCCACAGGACTGATTAACATCTTAGATTCTAAATCGGTGGTGCGTTCCAAAGTTTCTGTATCAATAACGCTAATAGATGCACTTCTACTATTGGTGACATATAAGCGAGAGAGCGTGGGATGTAGCAGTAGTGAAGAGGGAGAATTACCTACGCTGATATCTTTTGTATAAGAAAAATCAGTTAAATTAAATACTGCAATTCGATTACTCGTTTCACAGGCAACGAATAATTTTTCTCTATCTCTGGTTAAATTAACGGGTAAATCGCAATTTGGGCTAGTTAATTTCGCAATTTCATGACCATCTTGTGCAGATAAAACACGTACGCCTTGTACTGTTCTATCTAAAACTAACAATTGTGCTTCGTTATCAGTTACTTGATATAATAGAGGTTTACCAAAATCGCCTGAAATTTTCCAACTCTCTTTCATAACCCATTGAGTTGGGTCCGCAGCTGATGTATCAAAAGTCTGTACGTTACCGTCAAATGCTCCTGTAACGTATAATGTGTGTCCATCTAACGAAAAACTTAAGCCACCGGGTTCTAAGCCGTTTAAACTCAACGTAGTTAATACTTGTTGTGTTGCAGTTTCGATAATTTTTAAATTGCGTGCTGCATCATCTACAACGACAAGCCATTGATCATCTGGGGTAGCAACAGTGTAACTAGCACTATCAAAAAGATACGCATTTTCGGAAACAGATTCAACTTGGCAGGGTGCCGCGTAGATTAGATGGGTAAAAAAAAAAGAGAAACAACTGGTGATAAGATATTTATTCATTAGGAATCTCCTAAGCGTTGAATAGATTAAAATTTAATAGAATTAATTATCATTGGGAGGGAAATTACCTCTTTGTAGAGCAGGGAAACGATGTTTTTGTTGAGCAGCATCACTTGTTTCAACGATATATTCCCCTTCTCCTGTACCAAATAGATCAGCAAATGTACTTGGCGGAAAAGCTCCACGTGGATAGGTGTAAACGAGACTATACATCATATCACCGTTACCAATGTCGCCTTCTAACACCATATCAGCCTTAAAACTTTCCGTGCTATTTTTAAGAGTGACATATTGGATTTCACCCCCGGAACCTTTACGAACAATCGCTTTCACTTTGAAAGCAGTATCAGCATAATCAAGCATGACTGGATCAAAACCCACCATAAGTGTTTGCGGAGAAAGACGACGAACACCACGTGTAGCATAAGGAGAAGCTTGTGTTGGCGGTGTTGTTATGCTAATTGGGTTATTACCAAATTCAAGATGAGGAAAAGAATGCTTACGCCACATTTGATCGATAGCGGTGATCTTAAATTCTCCTAGTTGACTACCAAACAAATTAGCATATTCAAAGTCAGGTCCTCTACCTAACTTAACAGAAGCTGAATACAATTTATCGCCATTAGCTAATTGTCCTTCTAAATTCATGTTTATATTCATAGTCCCCGTATTTTCACTCGCTGTTACAGTTTTAATAGGCACTGAACTTTCGCGCACCAACGCCAAAATTTTAAACTCCTCATCACCAAAATCAATTAACATGGGATCAAAACCCGCCATCAATACTTGAGGGCGCAATTTAACTGGACGAAAATCTTTACTGGTAGGACAAATGGGATTGTTTGGGTCTTCGTTACAGGGATCAGCAAGAATTGTAGGCACTGTCACTGTCACCGTTGTACTACTAGAATTACCGTAAACGTCTGCTACAGCAACTTCAAGAATATTTTCTCCCACATCTAAATCTATGGGTACGCTATAACTGCAAGTCACTAAATCTGCTTTCTTTGTGGCAAAACCATAAGAATTGTTAGTGACGGTAAGATTATTGATGTTAACTAGCTTTGCATCACGAAATAGTTCAGGTAATTGTTGTGGAAAGTTTGCAAAAAAAGCTTGACCACCGCCAGCTTGTGTCATAGCCACGACTGCGTCATTATTTTGGCTATTTAATGCGATAGCATGAACAATCTGATTTTGTGCAAAGGCATTAGCGGCTGAAGCTTGAATTTCAGCAGGATCATCATTTTGTCCATCAGTAAAAACAAGCAAAATTTTGGTCGCATCAGAACGACCATTTATTGCCAAATATTTTGATGCCACATCAATTCCCACTGAAATGGAGGCTGTGCCGTTAGGTGTAAAATGTTGGAGGAGCAATGCTTGATTAATCACACGTGAAACAGTCGACTCTACAGAAAGCAAATGCACTGCTAATGTTGCAGAATCTGAGACAAACACCATACCAATACGCATATCTATGTTTTTATTAAGTCCATTGAGTAACTGATCAATTGCTTCAAAACGTTGCTTTGTCGGGTCCGTTTGTAACAAACTGCTAGAATTACCCATCACAAACATCAAATCGATACTACCGTCTTTATTTGACAATGCATTTGCGCAACCTGACACTACCACGTGATCTGCATTAATAACTTCACCTTCTTGCGGTTCAACAAGCGTGATAGTTGGTGTTGCTAAACTAGCTGAATAACTCAATGATAGAACGATATAAATAAATCGTTTCATTAATTCAATTAATTTTTTATTAGGCATAATAAAAGCCTCCCATTAAAATCCCACGAATCCGAAAACTCGTGAGATTTATTGATCTAAAAATTAACAATTATTGAGGAGGGTAATTACCTCTTTGTAGAGCAGGAAAACGATGTTTTTGTTGAGCAGCATCAATTGCTTCAACAACAAATTCGCCTTCATACTCTGTACCAAATAAATCAGCAAATGCACCGGGAGGGAAAGCTCCGCGTGGATAAGTATAAACTAAGCTATACATTGAATCTCCATTACCAATATCAGCATCTTCTAAAGTCATTGCTACTCTAAAACTAGTTCCACTTTTAAGTGCTACATGTTGAACTTCACCACCAGAACCTTTACGAACAATCGCTTTTACTTTGAAAGAATCATCAGTATAATCAAGCATGACTGGATCAAAACCTACCATCAATGTTTGTGGAGAAAGACGACGAATACCGCGTGTAGTGTAAGGAGAGGCTTGTGTTGGCGGTGTTGTTGTCGGTAAATCCACATTATTGCCGAACTCAAGGAGAGGGAAAGAATGTTTTTGCTGTGCTTCGTCAATGACCGTAATCTTAAACTCGCCTGCCTTACTGCCAAACAAATTAGCATATTCAAACTCAGGTCCCCGATCTAATACGAAAGTAGTTGAATATAGTTTATCACCGTTCTTCAATTGACCTTCTAAAGTCATGCCTGTATTCATTGCTCCGGTGTTTTCACTAATTGTGACATGTCTAATTGGTACTGAACCTTCACGTACTAATGCCAAAATTTTAAACTCGCTGTCACCAAAATCAATTAACATGGGATCAAAACCCGCCATCAATACTTGAGGACGCAATTTAACTGGACGGAAACTTGGACTCGTAGGACAGAAAGGATTGCTTGGATTTGCATCACAAGGATTAACCGGCGCACTGGGTACTGTGACGGTGACTGTTGTACTGCTGGACGCGCCTTCAGTATCAAACGCAACCACTTCTAATGTATTTGAGCCTGCTACTAAATCAACAGAAGCATTATAATTACAAGTAACTAAACTCGCGTTAACTAATTGATTATTAAACGATTTGTTTGTTACAGTAACCTTGTTAATATTAACTAACTTAGAACTAGTAAATAGAGAAGCCAATTGATTTGTATTACTTGCGAAGAAAGCTTGACCACCGCCAGCCTGAGTCATGGCTTGTATAGTTGCTTCACCATCATTACCTTGACGTTGATTGAATAAGGCAACAGCGTGCACAATCTGATCTTGTGCAAATGCTTTAGTAGCAGCTTCCTCTGTTAGGGTGGGATCGTCTTGACCATCAGTAAAAACTAAAATAATTTTAGTTGCACCAGCACGACCACTGCTCGTCAACTGTTGAGACGCAACATCAATACCACTTGCAATTGAAGTGCCTCCGTCAGGTACAGGATGATTAGCAATTGCTTGGTTAACGGCTGATGTTACAGAACTGATAGATTGTAAACCCACTTCCATCTTTGCACCATCGGCAAAAAATACAACGCCAATATTGATATCAGAACCTTTATCCAAACCATTCAATAACTGATCAATCGCATCAAAACGCTGCATCGTTGGATCTGTACCAAATAAACTACTGGAATCATCAATAACAAGCATTAAATCAATACTGCTGCTTTTATTTGATAATGCATTAGCGCAACCAGACACTACTACATGATCCGCGTCAATAACATCACCATTTTGTGGTTTAGTTACGCTCACATTTGGCGCAGCGATACTCACTGAACAGGTTAACAGTAAAGCAGCATTCATTATCCGCTTTAAAGTAAATTGCAATAACTGTTTTTTAATCATAATAAAGCTCCTTGAAGTAAAATTAAACAATATTTAGTCTACATCTATGGGTATCTTTAACGACAAAACATCTCTAAACAACCATTCTCCATATTTTTCATCATCTCCTTTATACATAACGTACAGTTGTAATATATTATTTGGTTGAGCACTCTTTTGAGGAAAGTGAATAAAAAACTTCCATTCCTGTGGTGTTTGATTAAGCTTAACAGTATCAATGATAAAGAAACCTTTTTGTGTTTTCAAATCATCAGATATTGTCAGTATATCAGGATATTTCTGCGCTTCTATTTCAACTGCTTCAAAATTTATCCTATTATTTATAGAGACGGGAATAAGTCGTAATTCACCAACTAGAAGATCAGCAGTATGATTTTGTAAATTGAGATAAACTAAGCCTGTTCCTGCACCATCGCTAGCCCAATCAATTTCACCTGATAAGTTAATAGTAACTATCTGGGATTTAGAATTTATAGGGGAAGCGATGAGCGGGTTATCAGCCATAACGACAGGAACAACTGGAAAATAAGTGAGTAGCATAAAAAAAACGAACGTACTCAGATACCAATCAGCATGCTCCTTATGAGACTCAAAAAAATATAACTTATTGTTTAATAGTAACATAATTTAACTTGTTTAAATAAAGCATCATCCATAATGAATTTAAATTATAGTTGTGAAAATATATTTGTGCAATAGTGATATATGATTAAATTAAGAATTGCTGTAACACTTGGTAACTAGCAATCATTCAGTTACAATAGCTGCATACAATCTGACAACTATTCAAAGGACACAACGATTGTGAGCACGCATTCTATAACAACAAAGCCATTCGATGGACAAAAACCCGGTACCTCTGGTTTACGCAAAAAAGTCACTGTTTTTCAACAACCTCACTATTTAGAAAATTTCGTTCAAGCAATTTTCAATTCTTTGGACAATTTTCAAGGCAAAACCCTAGTTGTCGGTGGAGATGGACGCTACTACAACGACACCGCAATTCAAACGATTCTCAAAATGGCGGTTGCCAACGGATTTGGCAAAATCTTAGTTGGACGAAACGGCGTTCTTTCCACGCCCGCTGCCTCTGCTGTGATTCGTAAATATCAAGCTTTTGGAGGAATTATTTTATCCGCTAGCCACAATCCCGCTGGTAAAGACGGTGATTTTGGCATCAAATATAATATTAGCAACGGCGGACCTGCACCGGAAAAAGTCACTGAAGCTATTTATACCCATACTCAAACAATTAAACAATATCAAATTGCTGATTTTGCTGATATTAATCTTTCCCAAATTAATACCATTCAACAAGATGATGTAGTCATACAAATTATCGATTCGGTAACAGATTATGCAGAATTAATGGCACAATTGTTTGATTTTGATGCGATTCGTACCTTATTAACTTCGGGTACATTTTCCATGAAATTTGATGCGATGGCAGCGGTCACTGGTCCTTACGCCAAGCAAATTTTAGAAAATACGTTAGGTGCGCCACAAGGAACCGTGATGCGTGGCGAATGTTTAGCCGATTTTGACGGTGGTCATCCTGATCCCAATTTAACCTATGCACATGATTTAGTTGAAATAATGTTTGGTAAATCAGCCCCAGAATTTGGTGCAGCATCAGATGGCGACGGTGATCGCAATATGATTTTGGGCAAACGTTTTTTTGTAACACCTTCAGACAGTTTAGCCGTATTAGCCGCAAATGCACACTTGGTACGCGGTTATCAACAAGGATTAGCCGGTATTGCGCGTTCAATGCCAACCAGCGGTGCGGCGGATTACGTTGCCAAAGCGTTGGGTATTCCTTATTTTGAAACGCCAACTGGCTGGAAATTTTTTGGTAACTTGTTAGATGCCAATAAAGTCACATTGTGTGGTGAAGAAAGTTTTGGCACAGGCTCAAATCATGTCCGTGAAAAAGATGGCTTATGGGCAGTTTTATTTTGGCTCAATATCTTAGCGGTTCGCCAACAATCTGTTGAAAGCATTCTCGTTGAACATTGGGCAAAATACGGTCGCAATTTTTATTCACGTTATGACTATGAAGGCGTTGATGCGCAAGCCGCTGAAGCCTTAATTCATAATTTACGACAACAATTTAGCTCTTTACCTAAACAACAACTGGGTTCTTATCAAGTTGATTTTTGTGATGATTTTAGTTACACCGATCCCATCGATAACAGTGTCAGCACACACCAAGGAGTGCGCATTGTATTCACTGACGGCTCACGGATCGTATTTCGTCTTTCAGGTACCGGCACAGAAGGCGCAACTTTACGTGTCTATTTAGAATCTTACGAGCCGGATGTGACCAAACATCATATGGATGCACAAATTGCATTGGCAGAATTGATTGCCCTTGCCGAACAAATTGCTAAAATTAAAACTTATACCGGACGTGATAAACCCTCAGTCATTACGTGATAATATTTACCGATGTGCTCTTTATCATAATTAAAACAATAGGATGCCACAAATTGAGGAGAAGAGTATGGCTAAAAAATTATCACATATGATAAAGCATGATTATTTGGGATTAGATGTACCTTCTATTCGTCAAGGATTAGCTAATCATCTCAACTACACCATTGCTAAAGTACCGATTACTGCGACTTCGCGCGATTGGTTTCATGCTGCTGCCCACACTGTTCGCGATCGTTTGATTGAAAGATGGACTGAAACTGTTCGCCATTACTATCAAACTGATTGTAAACGAGTTTATTACTTATCATTAGAATTTTTGACCGGCCGTATTTTAGTGAATAGCATGTTGAACTTAGGTATTTACGATGAATGCGATACCGTATTGAAAGAATTAGATTTATCTATACCAGAACTCTTTGAATTAGAACCAGAACCCGCTTTAGGCAATGGCGGATTAGGACGATTAGCCGCTTGTTTTTTGGACTCTTTAGCAACCCTACGTTTACCCGGATATGGCTATGGCATTCGCTATGAATATGGCATGTTTTATCAACGCTTATATCATGGGCATCAAATCGAACAACCCGATAACTGGTTACGTTACGGCAATCCTTGGGAATTTCCCCGACCTGAAGTTTTATATCAAATCCATTTCGGCGGTCAAGTTGTTGAATATAAAAATGAATCCGGGCAACTCAGTTTTCATTGGAAAGACACCGAAGATGTCATGGCAATGGCTTATGATACTCCAATTCCGGGTTATGCAACTAATACGGTCAATAACTTACGTTTGTGGGCAGCAAAATCGTCTCGTGATTTTGATTTGGAAGATTTTAACAATGGTAATTACATTGGTGCCGTTGAAAATAAAAATCGCTCCGAAACTTTATCAAAAGTACTCTATCCCAATGATAATACAGCAAATGGGCGTGAATTACGTTTACGTCAAGAATATTTTTTTATTGCCGCTTCAATTCAAGATATTTTACGCCGTTATCTCTCCAATCATACTGATTTTAATGCACTTGCTGATAAAGTTGCGATTCAACTCAATGACACACATCCCGCATTGGCAATTCCCGAATTAATGCGCTTATTGCTTGATCGACATCATTTAAATTGGGATGATGCATGGCGTATCAGTAGCAATGTATTTTCCTACACAAATCATACTTTATTACCAGAAGCCCTAGAAACTTGGTCTGTCCCACTATTAGAGCGGTTATTGCCACGTCATTTGCAGATTATCTACGAAATTAATTTCCGTTTTCTCAAAGAAGTGAGTCACCGTTACCCGGGTAATATGGATATTTTAAGAACTTTGTCCATTGTTGCAGAAGAAGGTGAAAAGCAAATTCGCATGGCACACCTTGCTATTGTAGGCAGTCATAAAGTAAATGGTGTTGCTGCATTACATACTTATTTGATGAAAACAACCGTTTTTGCCGATTTTGACCGATTTTATCCCGAAAAGATAATTAATAAAACTAATGGCATTACACCGCGTCGTTGGTTAAATGAAGCTAATCAAGGGCTTGCTAAACTACTTAATCAAACTATCGGTAAAACATGGACCACAGATTTATCTCAATTACGTCAATTAAATACCTTGGTTGACGATTCACAATTTCAACATCAATTTCAAGCGATTAAACAGGCAAATAAACAGCAATTAGTTGATTTTATTGATAATAAATTAGGAATTAAAATTAATCCCAACGCATTATTTGATGTGCAAGTCAAACGAATTCATGAATATAAACGTCAATTACTCAATGTGTTACACGTTATTACTCGCTACAATTACATTCGACAAAATCCCGATATTGATATTGTACCGCGTGCAGTCATTTTTGCCGGTAAAGCCGCACCCGGTTATGCGACTGCTAAGTTAATCATCAAATTAATCAATGATACTGCTGAAGTTATTAACAATGATCCTGTGGTAGGCGATCGTTTAAAAGTCGTTTTTATTCCAAATTATGACGTATCTACCGCGCAACGTATTATTCCAGCTGCAAATTTATCTGAGCAAATATCAACGGCGGGTACAGAAGCTTCGGGCACTGGCAATATGAAATTAGCGTTAAACGGGGCTTTGACAATTGGTACGTTAGATGGCGCAAATATTGAAATTCGTGATGAAGTCGGTGAAGATAACTTTTTCATCTTTGGTTTAACTGCTCAAGAAGTATTAGAACTACGACAACGTGGCTATAATCCTTGGGAATATTATCATAATAATCATTCGCTTAAACAAGTATTGGATATGATTAATTCCGGTTATTTTTCTCCAGAAGACACGCAACGTTTCAAAGGGATTTTTGATATTTTAACCCATCAAGGTGATCATTTTATGTTACTGGCTGATTATGCAGACTATATTGCCTGTCAAAATCACATTGATGAGGTTTATCGCGATCAATCTACTTGGATTCGTAAGTCAATTTTAACTGTTGCTAATATGGGAAAATTCTCTTCAGATCAAACGATTAGGGAATATGCGAATGAGATTTGGCAAATCACGCCTGTTGACCATGAATAAGCGTAGTCAAATAATCTAAAGTTTGTTGAGCAACTTGTTGAATAGAATAATTTTTAACCGTCATCAAACCCACAGCAGCTAATTTTTGCCTTAATTCAGTTTGGGTCAATAACTGCGAAATCGCCTCCGCCATTGCTTGTGGATTGCGCGGAGGCACTAACCAACAATTTTCACCGTGTCTTGCGTATTCATTCACACCACCGATATGCGTTAAAACACAAGCCGTTCCACAAGCCATGGCTTCTAAAGCTAATAAACCAAAGCCTTGATAATCAGAACCGTCTAAAAAAATATCTGCTGTTGAGTATAAACGAGCCAGCTTATTTTGTTGAAATATAATTCCTTCATTTTTGTAATCAAAGTGAATTTTCTGTTTTACCAGTTGATTATCACCAAAAAATACGATTTCTAAATTAGGAAAGCTCATTTTAACTTTTTCTAACGCTTGAATCACCGTTGTAAATCCCCGCCAAGGTGTTCCAGGGCGTGCCATTGTTAATAAAGTTAAATGAGATTTTTTAGTAACTTGCCGTGGATAAAAGGTATCGATGTCTGTACCAATTACAATTTTTTCACTGGTATAATTCGCTTGCTGTAATAAGTTTTGTAACCACGTAGAAGTGACAATTTTGTTGCTAATCCATTGATAAGTTTCGATAACTTGTTGCGTAGCATTAGGAGTAAACCAAGCTTCATAATCTTGCAAATAGTACACGCTGGTTGCCGCTTTGTTTTGCTTAACAATTTCGGTTGCCCAAGCTGCCGTTTGCCAATGGGTTGCAATCACAATGTCAGTTGATGGAAAGTGTTGAATTAAGGCTTGTTCATTTTTAAAAACTAATGGTTCGGTTAATAATCGCCAATGGTGAATTTCTGGATCGACAAATAATGTGGCGATTCTAGCTTCTATACCTAATAAAATCAATTCATTAACTAATTGTACAACGGTCAACACGCCACCTGCAATTACTAATTTATTCAGCAAGTACGTGACTTTTAAGCGATTTTGGCGTGTTACTTTGGCTATTTTTTCCAAATCAGGTTCTGCACAAGTCGATTGTATTAAACGCTTAATACCGCGTAACGCATTGAAACTTAAATTAATCCACTGACGATTTTGCCAACATTTTAATAAAATTCGATAAGTTGTCCACATTGCGGGCGTGGGACACCAACGTCGTGGCGCGGTGAATTGTGAACGAATTGATTTTAATGGATTATTACGTTTAAACGCATAAAATTGTCGCCAATATTCTTGTTTCCATCGTTGATCAAAAATTTGTCGATTGTGCAAATAACGGGATAAACCATCCTCAAATGTGGCACCTCCTTGATGATAAACATAGACATTACTTGCCACTACGGTGCGAAATCCGTGCGTTGTTAAGCGCATACACAAATCGGATTCTTCGCAGTAACCACGCCCGTAAATTTCATCAAAAACACCGACTTGCGCTAATACACTTCGACGCAGTAATAGACAAAATCCAACATTGGTGACCACATCAAGACAGTGAGTATTTTTGCTAATAGCTTGATCCATATCATAAAAATTGCAGCCGGGTAGCATTGGCAAATCAATTTGCGGTGCATGATTAGTCAAAGGATTAACAGCGGCAATGTGTTCATCTGTTTGCATACATAGGAGTAAACGTGGCAGCCAGTTTGGTGTGACGATGACATCACTATTAAGCAATAATACGTAAGGTGCTGTTCCTAAAGTAAAACCAGTATTACAAGCTTTGATAAAACCTAAGTTTTCGTTATGTGTGTGTAAGGTAACATTTTCATGTTTAACTAGTTGATTTTGTAAATAATGATGTGTAGTAGCATCACTAGCGTCATCAATTAAGTAAAGATGATAATCGTTTGATTGGGTACAATTAAAAACAGCGTTTAAGCAGGCTTTAACGGCAGATAAACTGTTATAAATGGGAACAATAATATCACAGGACATGTTAAGTCACTTGGTCTGAAGAAGACTCCACTTTATCAATCGACTCGGGAAAGTAAATTGATAAAGGGAAAATTTGTTAAGTTAATCAACGCGATTTTTATTTCGATTTTTTGTCATCTTCTTCTGCTTCAATACGCGTTAATTCTGCATCCATTTCGTCTAAAGTCAATGGTTTGTCTGTTGTTGGAGTGGTTTGCTCTGTTTCATGTGCTTTTTTCTTTGCTAATGCAATACGGGAAAAAAATAAGCCAATTTCAAACAATAGCCACATGGGTATTGCTAATAATGTTTGTGAAATCACGTCTGGCGGTGTCATCAACATGCCAATGATAAAAGCGCCTACGATAATATGTGGTCGTTTGTCAACTAATGCTTCTGGTGTAACTATTTCTAACCAGACGAATACCACGGTAATAACGGGTACTTCAAAAGCAATGCCGAAGGCAAAAAACATTTTCAACACAAAATCTAAATAGCGTGAAATATCAGTCATCATCGCCACACCATCAGGTGTCATAGAAACCATAAAACCAAAAACAAGTGGAAAAACAACGTAGTAAGCAAATGCCATTCCTAAATAAAATAACAGAGTACTGGAAACCAATAGAGGTAAAATCAGAGATTGCTCGTGTTTGTAAAGTCCGGGGGCAATAAATGACCAAAATTGGTGTAAAATATGCGGTATTGCAATGAATATCGCCAGTACTAAGGTTAATTTAAATGGGGTAAAAAAAGGCGATGCCACATCAATAGCGATCATCTGAGTGCCAACTGGTAGAAAACGTTGCAAAGGTTCGGCTAGCATTGTAAATAGGTTATTTGCTAAAGGTGATAATGCTAAAAATACTAGCATCACAACGATAACAATGTTTAATAAACGATTGCGTAATTCTATCAGATGCTCAATAAATGGCATCGCATGTTGTTGATTATTAGGTGATTTTGACGAATTCGTCATAGTAGCAATTCAACGTATAAATATAGGGTGACGTTTGACTAAGGCGTAACAGATGAATCTGATTTGTTAGTCGTCGGTGGTGTTGGTTGAGTTGAAATCACGGGCTTTTTCAATTCTTCTAATCCGTTGTTAGTTTCTTCTAAAAATTGATGTAAGCCGGTTTGATTACTCTTTTTCATGGTTTCTTGCATTTCTTGAACATGTAGTTCGCGATCAATATCTTGTTTGACAGAATTAACGAAACGACGTGCTTTACCAATCCATAAGCCAGCACTACGTGCGACACCGGGTAGTTTGTCTGGTCCAAATACAAGTAACGCAACAATACAAATTAACGCCAATTCCCAAAAGCTAATATCAAACATAGCATTGTTAAACTTTATTATCTTGTTGTTTATTAGTGACTTGACCTTCGATCACCACACCATCTTTAGTTAATTGTTGTGGATTATCTTCAGCGGCTTCATTTTCACCATCACGCATCGATTGACGAAAATTTTTAATTGCGCCCCCCAAATCACCACCAATGTTACGTAATTTTTTAGTACCAAAAAGTACCACAACGATCAGTAAAATAATAAGTAATTGCCAAATACTAATACCCATAAAAGTTCCTGTTTAAATGTTTACTCGACAAAACCTACACCGTGTAGCCCTTTGCCACCGAGTAGATGTACGTGCAAATGAAAAACGACTTGTCCACCGCCAGCACCGGTATTGATTACTGTACGAAAGCCGTCGTTTAGCCCTTGTTCTTTTGCTATTTTAGGTAGTAAACGTATGATATGTCCGATTAACACGTCATGACGTTGTTCTATTTCATTCAGGCTTATAATATGTTCACGCGGCACGACTAACAAGTGTATCTGCGCTTTTGGATTGATATCTTTAAAAACAATCACCAATTCATCGCTATACACTTGAGTTGAGGGAATAGTGCCGGCTACAATATTACAAAAAAGACAATTGGTATCTGTCGTCATATGTTAATCCTTACGCTGCGCTTTTTCTTCCAAACCTGACAATCCAAAACGACGATCGAGTTCGGTTAAAATGGCTTCATGTTTAATATTACAATGCGTGAGTAAGACTAAACTATGAAACCAAAGGTCAGTCATTTCATAAATAATTTGTTCCGTGTCGCCATTTTTGGCAGCGATCACAGTTTCAGTGGCTTCTTCACCGATCTTTTTTAAAATTGCATCTAAGCCTTTAGCATACAATTTGGCAACATAAGAATGATTAGGATCAGCACTCTTACGTTGTTCAAGCACTTGTTCTAGCTGTTGTAGTACATCACTCATTGGGTAACAGGTGCTACATAATCGTGTAAAGCACCGTGTAATCTTTCAATTTGCTTAGAATTGACAACTGCTTTGCCACTAAATACATCTTGAACGGAAATGTCTTTTGTACCTTTACCGTATAAACCTTTATTTGCCGCATGATCGACTTCGATAACGGAACCTTCTAGGGAAATACCCGCAAAAAGTCCAGAACTTCGCGAATAAGAATAAATAGGTGATTCAAATTTTAAATTAACGCCTGCTTCAGCTGTGCGCCCAATTGGACCGGCAGCAACACCTGCTTTCGCACTTAATTTGAAAGAGGAGTTGATCATATCGTCTACTGCTTTACGGTTTTGGAATACGAGGATAATATCACTGGATTGTGCGCCGGCTTGTAATCCCCAACTACCGCCTTCTACACTCATAAAAATAGGGTTACTCCAACTGCCATCTGGTTCACGAATCACTAAAACGCCACGACCTAATTTAGCAGCGATGATTAAACCTGCTTCAACGACGTCAGGAATAACGGCAATTGCGCCTGCTTTTTTTAATAATGCGGAGGGGATAATGCCTTTGTCGCTGGCTGCAGTCATTTCTTCTAAAACTGAAGCGGCGCTGCTGATTTTAGCATTAGCTTCTTCTGCGGTTACACTTCTAGGCAAAAATTTGTCATCACTAGCAAAGGCGGGGACGCCACCTAAGACGAATGTTACATATAAAAATAGATAAGAGATTGTGGTTATTTTCATAATTGTTATACCGATCCTTTTTTCTAGCAAAACTGGTAGTAAATTGTTTACTATAAAATTAACTTTAGGTATAGTAAAACATCATATTACTGTAACAGTTTTTGGATAAAAAAGCAGCATTCGACAATTCTCATTTACAAATTAATATTGAGTACTGACTAGTACACTTTACATAACTTCAAGATTTTTGAAACTAGGCACCATTATTTTTCTTATTTGATGATAGCCATGTTAGAATAAGCACCTAACCTTTTTTCTCTCCCCATTATTTAACTCAACTAATGTTTAGCAAACGTATTTTTGATATCTGCTGTGTGTTGATAGGGTTGCTCGTATTGACTCCTCTATTCCTACTGGTTGCTACGTGGATAAAATTAGACAGTCGGGGTCCTGTATTTTTTCTCCAAACCCGAATTGGACAATTTGAAAAACCATTTAAAATCATTAAATTTCGTACTATGTATTTTAATCAATCGGGTATACATTTAACCATTGGGCGTGATAACCGTATTACTCGTTGCGGGCACTTTTTGCGCAAATATAAAATTGACGAATTGCCTCAATTAATCAATGTATTAAGAGGAGAAATGAGTTTAGTCGGTCCACGTCCTGAAGTACCAGAATATGTTGATTTATATCCTAACACTATTAAAGAATATGTTTTTTCAGTACCCGTGGGTATGACTGATTATGCTTCGATTGAATTTCACAATGAAAGCGAACTATTAGCCACATCAATACATCCAGAAACGGATTATATTACAAAAATTCTGCCCATAAAATTAGCTTATCACCAAAAATATGTCAGTGAACGTTCTTTATTATTAGATATCTATTTAATTTTTAAAACATTTAAACGTATTCTTGTGGGTAATTAACCATTTCCTATGTTCTTATTTATCTATCGATTGCCCATCATTATTCATGACAGCATCATCGTTGCTTTGGTTTGGACGCTGGCAATTGTTGTGCGTTATGATTTGCCGCTTTCACCTGAAATACAAGGTATTTTATGGCAATCACTACCTATTGTTATAT
Organism: Thiomargarita sp.; assembly: GCA_020721045.1. Classification (GTDB taxonomy): domain Bacteria; phylum Pseudomonadota; class Gammaproteobacteria; order Beggiatoales; family Beggiatoaceae; genus DYNN01. The sequence goes on from DYNN01000036.1 coordinate 22,699, forward strand.
TAATTCAAAGCATTATTTTATGGTACAGTAGATTATATCAAGGGATTTGGCGTTTTTTTAGCATTCCAGACATCGCGATCATCTTTCGTGCAGCTATCATTGGTACGTTAGCAATTGCTTTAATCTTGGTTTTATTTAATCGATTAGAATTTATTCCGCGCTCTTCACTACTTTTTTATCCATTTTTTCTTATATTTTTCTTAGGTGTACCGCGTTTATTTTATCGACTATGGTATGAACACTCGTTCTTATTAACGACCAAAAATACTCAACGAGTCCTAGTTTTAGGTGCTGGACGCGCAGGCGATATGTTAGTGCGTGATATGTTACGTAGCCCTGATGGCGGATATATTCCCGTAGGTTTTTTAGATGATCAAAAACGTTTACATGGCGGCAAAGTCCAAGGCGTACCGATTTTAGGCACATTAGCGCAATTGACAGAAGTGGCTGAATCATTAGAAATTCATTTAATTGTAATTGCGATGCCCTCTGCCACCGATCGACAAATGCAGCAAGTCGTTGAATTATGTGAAAAAAGCAAAATACCCTTTCGTACTTTACCAAAATTAGACGATATTGTTGCTAATCAAGTCAATCTCAATAGCTTACGTGATGTTGATATTGATGATTTATTAGGGCGTAGCAAAGTACAATTGGACTGGCAAATTATTCAAGCCGGATTGCAACAAAAAACAGTTCTGGTCAGTGGTGGCGGTGGATCAATTGGTGCTGAATTATGTCGTCAAATTTCTCGTTTAAATCCAACAGCTTTAGTTATTTTAGAACGTACTGAATTTAATTTGTATACGGTGGAAATGCAATTGCGACAAGAGTTTCCTCAATTGCAACTACATGCTTGTTTAGGTGATATTGTTGATCCAATTGCTGTGTCTTATTTATTGTCACATTATCGCCCACAAGTCATTTTTCATGCCGCTGCTTATAAACATGTGCCTATGTTGCAAACTCAAATAAGAGAAGCCGCTAAAAACAATATCTTAGGTACGAAAATTTTAGCCGAAATCGCAGTGCAACAAGGTTGTGAAATTTTTGTGATGATTTCTACGGATAAAGCAGTCAATCCAACGAATATCATGGGAACGACTAAACGAATCGCTGAAATTTTTTGTCAAGCAATGAATAAAAACCATCACACCCGTTTTATTACAGTTCGTTTTGGTAATGTATTGGGTTCAGCGGGCAGCGTTGTGCCTTTATTTAAAAAACAAATTGCCAGCGGCGGACCAATTACTGTCACTCATCCCGAGATTACACGCTACTTCATGACGATACCAGAAGCATGTCAGCTTATTTTACAAGCCGGTGCAATGGGTAAAGGCGGCGAGATTTTTGTGTTGGATATGGGCTCACCAATTAATATCAAATATTTAGCAGAACAAATGATTCGCTTATCCGGTAAAGTGCCTGATAAAGAAATAAAAGTAATTTATACTGGTTTACGTCCGGGTGAAAAATTGCACGAAGAATTGTTTCATAGTGAAGAGAAATTGCAACCGACTGAACATAATAAAATTTTATTAGCCGATCACCGACCAACAGATTATCAGTCACTTATACAAGCACTGGATGCACTTAAACTAGCAGTTGATCAGTACGCGGATAAACAAATCATGGAAATTTTAACAACCTTAGTGCCAGAAATGACAACTCATTAAATTTTCATTAATGCTGGTTTAATCATGCCAATCACAGCTTCTGGATGGGTAGATTTGATTAAACGAGTTATATTTTCAACTTCTTTGGTTGCAATATCTAAAATTAATAAAATCTGCCCATTTTCTACTTCTTGTTCAAAGAGTTCCAATTCATGATTTGGGATATCATTGGCAATTAAGGCTGAAACCAAACTGCCAAAGCCTGCACCTGCTAATGTGCTTACTAAAATCACCGCGCCACTTTGAATAGTGTTTCATTGAAAAACAATGAATTAAAGTAATTATTTCGTTCATTATTTCCTCACTATCTAGTTTTTCATTAGCATGACTATTGGCTACAATTATTTCTGTTCCAAATTTGGAAAATAAATGTTTAAAAAGACCGAAATCCACACGGCTTAAACGGTATTTATAACTTATAAAAACCTTTTCAACCTGTCCGTCAACGACTAAGTCGAGTATATTAAAAGTTAATTATAGTCAAAAAGTTCTCTTTGCACGATATTATTTTTCGTTTCCAGTTTAATCACTACTACTATTTAGAAATTTGTAATTTACGATAAATAAAACTAGCGTGATGTGTCTATAACCCACTAAAATTAAATTCTAAGGTAGGAATAAATAATCAAGCAGAGTACTTCTGTGAGTGCCTACCATCGGGCTTGGTAATTTGTGATATATTTTATATTTTATATTTTTATTAAATTAATATGAAATCGCCCTATTTCCAGTCAATCTTAATTTTTATCAAAGGTGGGTTATTAAGATGATAATGCGCACAATATTTATTAGGGTATACTTTTTGCTAGGATGTTTTATCTCATTTCATCAAACAGTTATGGCGGTTGATGAACAAGCTCATATAAAAGCTAATTACTTGTACAAGTTGACCAACTATGTCAAGGAGTGGCCACAAAAAAATGAAGGTGATTTTATTTTCTGTGTTGTTGGTAGCAAGGAAGTGGGTAATAAATTAAGTCATATTGTCACTGATAAATCGTTAAAAAAACGTGCGTTACGAGTGAAGTATATCTCTAATGCTAAACAAGCAGGGAAGTGTGAAGTTGTTTTTATTGGACAAGCACAAAAAAAGAAGATCAAGTCGTTCATTGGGTTAAAACATGTATTAACTGTAAGTGATGTTGAAGATTTTGCGGCTAATGGCGGCATTATCAGCTTTGTAGAAATAGATGGTAAAATTCGATTTCATCTAAATAAGACTGTAGCCAGTCGTATTGGCTTGAAATTTAGTTCTCAATTTATAAAGTTAGTTAAGAAAATATATTGATTTTATAGGAAAACAGCGTGCATCTTAAAGATATGTCGATCCGCTATAAGTTAATCACTATGACTCTATTTATCAGTGGTATTGTGCTATTGCTTTCTAGCACAGCTTTTGTAGTGAACGATTTACAAATGTTGAATCAAATGATGATTTCCAATTTGGAGATGCAGACTAAAATTGCAGGAAATTATGCGGCTTCTGCAGTGGAGTTTGAAGATGAGGACGTCATCAAGGATATTTTTGAGGTCTTTGCTGAAGATAAACATATTGTATTTGCGCAAATTCAGGCAAAATTTAGTAATGATGGTCAATCAACGCCACCAGTATATAGCTATTTGCGCGTAGATCAAACTGAGCAACCGTTATTACTAGGAGATATTCAACAGTATCAACCACAATATTCTGATAATTTTTTACAATATTCACTGCCAATATTCTCAAGAGATAGTGATATAATTGGTACAATCGTGCTTATGCTAGATCGTGAATTAGTTTATGCGCGTTTAAAAACTTATTCCACGATTGCGATTATCATTGTTTTTGTTTCTGCAATGATTGGCATTTTGCTATCTTCGCGTTTACAACAAATTATTAGTGCACCTGTTTTAAAGCTTGTAGAAGCTATGCATAATATTTCTGCGCATAAAAATTACAATTTACGGGTTATCACCGACAGCCGAGATGAAATAGGTGTTTTATATCAAGGTTTTAATGAAATGCTTACCACGATTCAGGAGCGTGATAATCAGTTAGAACAACATCGTAACCACTTGGAAACAATCGTTGCAGAAAGAACGGCAGAATTAAAAAAACTCAATTTAAAACTTACCTACCAAGCTTATCACGATGCATTAACTAACTTGCCTAATCGAGCCTTATTTATCAAACGCACAGAACAAGCGATTTTTCATGCGCAAACAAGTCATGAAATGTTGGCAATGTTATTCATCGATTTAGATCGTTTTAAAAACATCAATGACACGTTGGGACATGCCGCGGGTGATCATTTGCTACAAGAAGTCGCTAAACGTTTACTCATGTGTATCCGACATCCTGAAGATACGGTAGCACGATTGGGTGGTGATGAATTTACTTTATTACTGAGAGATATTCGAGACCCATTAAATGCGGGCATTGTCGCCGAACGTATTATTAAAATTCTTACCACGCCAATTCGTTTTAATCAGCATGATTTATATATTACCCCAAGTATCGGTATTAGTATTTATCCTAAAGATGGTGAAGATGTGGGTTATTTGATGAAAAATGCGGATGTTGGCATGTATGTAGCGAAGAAGCAAGGACGTAATAATTATCGCTTTTTTACCAATGCTGGACATATTGCTGCGACTACTCGCTTAAACATGGAAAATAAATTACGTCAAGCATTGGAATATTGCGAATTTGAAGTATGGTATCAACCGCGTTTTGAAGTCACGACGCGACGTATCGTGGGTGCAGAGGCTTTGATTCGTTGGCGTAGTCCCGAATTTAATCTTGTACCTCCCGCACAATTTATTCCATTGGCTGAAGATACAGGTTTAATTATTCCTATTGGCGAATGGGTATTAAAAACGGCTTGTGAAGAAAGCTTAAATTGGCAACACAAGGGTTACACGGGATTACATGTTTCAGTGAATTTATCTGCGCGACAGTTCATCCAAGAAGACTTACTGAGCAGCATTGAACGATTAATTCAGCAAATACAAATAGACCCGCACTATTTAGAACTAGAATTGACTGAAAGTTTAATTATGCCCAACGCAGAAGATACGATAGAAACTTTACGTGCGCTAAAACGTCTTGGTGTCCAAATTTCTGTTGACGATTTTGGCACCGGCTATTCATCACTCAGTTATCTCAAACGCTTTCCTATTGATATTCTTAAAATAGATCAAAGTTTTGTAGCAGATATCAATACGACAAATGATGATTGTGTTCTAGTTGCAGCCATTATTGCGATGGCGCATAATTTGAGGTTAAAAGTGGTTGCTGAAGGTGTAGAAACTCAAGCGCAATTGGATTTTTTACAACACCATAAATGTGATTATATACAAGGCTTTCTACTTGGTAAACCGATGCCGGCACATGATTTTCAACAATTATTAAAAGATCATTTTTCCCGCTAAACCGCCCCATCTTGTTATAGAAAAATTGGTGGAATTAACTCAATGGCATCTCCATTAACGAGATGATTCTACACGTCAATTCTTCAGCAATTCTCAATTTAATTGTGTACAATAACAATGTTTTTATAACTAATTAAGGTATTATTTTTTGAGAGAGTAACTGTAAGTCCTTCAGGACTTGTTCTGCAAATTTCAAAGAAGAATAGGAGGATAAAACTTTCTTTCTAGCATTTTCCGCTATCTGATCAATGCGCTTAGGTTCATCATAAACAATAGATAATTGCTCATCTATATCAGACATTTGTTCGTTATAAATAAGAATTTCTTGAAACTTTTTGAAGGATGACAGATAGTAAATAATTATCTACCATAAGATACAAATCTCATGTTAGATTATGAAATATATAAAAGGTGAGGAAAATGGCAGACAAAG
>DYNN01000037.1 GCA_020721045.1 Thiomargarita sp.
AACAGAAAGCGAATTATCAAATACATACATTTAAATATGTTTTTTGAAGCAGTTATCATCGGTCTGATTGCTCCCATACTCAGTGGCATGGGAACAAGGCTATTTATCTAATTGCTTTTTCGATTTTTTCAACGGTTTTAGCGCCCAACCCTTTTATGTTTTCTACTTCTGCAACTGAGCCAAGGGGTCTTGCTTTTAAAATAGCATTAATCACATCACCTTTGATCTTAATGCGTGTCAGTTTGCTGATTAAGTCCTGTTCTGATAATGCATTGAGTTGAACAAGCCATTCAACGTTTGTAGTAGAAGCAACTTTATCTGATTCAACGGGTTGAATTTTTTCTGTTTTTTCTGATGCAGTCACCGTTTTTTTAGCGGATGCGCTCTTCTTTACCGGCGTCTTTTTCGCATTATCCTTTTTGGCGGATTTACTTGCAGATTTAGTGGGTACTTTTACAACCGGTTGCTCTTCTTTTACTGTTGGAGCGGGCGTTTCTGTTACAGCGGGTGTTGTCAAAGTTAATTTAGCTCTTAATTCACTGATTTCGTTAGTAAATGTCGCCATTAATTCCGCCATAGATTGCACAATTTGACTCAAATGCTGTAATTGTTTGTCTAAAAGATCGGAAGTTATGGGATTCATGTCATTGGTTTGAGGTGTTTTTTTTGCCATAGTGTGAGTCTTCTTAAAGAGATCGATTTGTTGGATGATAGTTGCCTCATTATCAGGATCGATAATGAAAGCATTAATGGTTTCGCCACGGCTAAGGTTGATTTCTCTTGCTTTTAGTGCAGCGTAATATTCTAAATACCCTGCAACTACGTGGTAATGTTCAATGCCTTCACGACGCAGAATAAGTGGGGTAATGACACCTTCTAATTGTAAAATAAGTTGTGCGCCAGTTTCTATAAGTGCGTCGGCAAAATCAGTATGAGGAACCGAGCAGCGAATGTTTTTAACTAACACAATAGCGGGAGATAATCGACTCATTTTAGGTTAATCCTATTCGTTGGCTAATCAGTTGGGCTAGTGTCTCAAATTCATCTACTGATTTTGATTTAGGATTATAATCAAAAATAGCGCGCGGATCAGCAATTTCTAACTCACCCACTTCTAAAGTTTGTTCAACACATTTGGCTAAATCGTCTCTTTCGTAAATGATACAATCTCTTAATACTTCAATTTGATAACGTTCTTCTACTGTATTCATGCGATTTTGCAGCGTGCTTTGTCCAAATTTGGCGTGGGTAGAAATTTTTGTAGGAAGTACGCCTAATATTTTGATCGGTGAACGCGTAAGAAATTTTCGATAACCATCGATTTCTTTAACAAATTCTTTCACGTTTTCTAACCCTTCATTAGCAAAAGGTTTTAAATCAGATGGAATTAATAAATAATCGGTGGTAATGAGGGCTACTCGCGCGTACAAATTAAGCGAAGGCGGTGTATCAATTAATACTACATCATATTGTTCTTGCACTGCTTTTAATTTTTGAATCAGAATAACTTTGCTGTAATCCAGTTGATTTAGTTCGTTTTCGTGTTTCATCAAGTGAATATGAGAAGGGATTACGTCCATGTCATAACTGGTAAAACGGGATTTTCTAACCGTTTCTTTGATTGAAAATAATTCATCATGACGCAATACGTGGTAGATGTTATTATCTTTTAGAGTATCTTTTTCTTCATCACCAAAATTGACCAAACCCGTTGCAAACGTCGTATTTGCCTGACTATCCATATCAATAATTAAAACTTTTTTACCTTGCTTGCTTAAAGTTGCAGCAAGATTAATCACGGTTGTTGTTTTGCCAACACCACCTTTGTTGTGATAAACGGCAACTATTTTCATTACGCCATTGTCCTTTGATTGAATGGTAAGTGTTTTTTTGCCAATTAACGCTTTTATTTCATCAATTTTGCCTTCAATACCACGCCCAAAACAGTGAAATATAATTTGTATCTCATCGTTTACTTTCTGGTAGATTCTAATTTCTCTGCCATTAGTAAGCAAGCCGTACTTTACATTGATATGAAGCATGTATTGACTGAGTTGATCAATATGATCGTTTAAATTTTTATCTGGATGTTTTGCTTCAATAATTACATTGTCAGTCTCATGTTTTTGTTGATTAGCAATTGCCAGAAAATCTAGGCGAAAACGATGATAAGATTTCTCTTGTTGCCACATACTAATTTCATAACCCAAAGCTGGCAGTAGATAGCTTACAATAAGTTTACTTTCTACTTCACGTTCATTTCGACAAAAATTGGGATCGAACGGTGTTGTTTGGTTTATTAGCATTAAGGTGTTTGTCTTAATCCGCCAAATATTTGTAGCAATTGGGTAATAAATTGTCTAAATTCCAATGACATAATTGAAAAATCTGCACCATATCCTTCCAATTGATCTTCGCTGATATTCAAAAAACGAATCCGTTTGATAGTATATTCTTGATCAATGACAAAGCTAATGCGATCTTGCCATTGTAATGCGAGATAGTTTACATTTTTGCCAGTATTTAAATGTTCTTGCACTTCATTCGATAGTAAATCCAATTGCTTACAAGTTACAGATTCACCTTCAGTGGAAACTAATTTGCAATCTTCTCCCAAAGTAAACGGTTTGGGTAAATTGCGTCGCGTCAACCAACCCGTCATGGTATAACTGGGTGATTGGTCAACTTCAACGGGTACAACGGGCAATGAGCCCAAACATTTACGTAAGAAACTGACCAATTCATCCGCTTTTTTACGACTGGCAGTATTGATTAACAACCAGTTATGTTCTAAATCGATGTAAGCAGAAATATCACTACTTTTTACAAAAGCACGCGGCAATAATTCTTCGATAATTTGTTCTTTAATCGCGTCTTTTTCACGTCTACGCACTTCACGCTGTTGTTCTTCTTCAATTTGTTCTACTTTTTCGTTAACAAAATCTCGAATCACCGTTGCAGGTAAAATTTTTTCCTGTTTGCGCAATGTAATTAAAAAACAACGATTTGCAGCATAAACTAATTGGGTTTCATTTTCATATTCAGCCGGTGAAATCCAACCCATGCTCGACCAAGCAAAAGAAGGACAGGGTTGAAAAGGAAAAGTGTGTAACTGTTCGTGTAGTTGCTCAGTGGTCAAAGAAAAAGGTTGTTCAAAACGAAAGATAATTAAATTTTTAAACCAATGATTGCTACTCATGAAAAACTCATATTAATAAATTTTTTAAATTAAGTCATCAACTTATACAGTGTCTGGCTTTTGCAAATCTCGCTTTTACTTATCATCAATAGGCGGTAAATCACCATCTTCTTCGATCACAGTTTCACCGGCGACACCTTCTGATAACACTACTGAAGTTAATAATTTTTCTCGTATTTGTTTTTCAATCGCTTCAGTCATTTGGGGATGTTCACGTAAATAATTGCGCACATTTTCTTTACCTTGCCCAATCCGCTCACCGTTATAACTATACCAAGCACCGGCTTTGTCGATAATACCTGAATCAGCCCCTAAAGTGATAATTTCGCTTTCTCGAGAAATACCTTCGTTATACAAAATGTCAAATACGGCTTCTTTAAAAGGCGGTGCCACTTTGTTTTTTAACACTTTAACACGCGTTTCATTGCCAATGATTTCATCGCCCCGCTTAATACTACCAATACGACGAATGTCCAAGCGAACAGACGCATAGAATTTAAGCGCATTACCTCCAGTTGTGGTTTCTGGTGAACCAAAGACCACGCCAATCTTCATCCGTATTTGATTGATAAAAATAACCAGCGTATTGGAACGTTTGATATTTGCGGTCAGTTTACGTAATGCTTGCGACATTAAACGCGCGTGTAAACCCATATGTGAATCGCCCATATCACCTTCAATTTCGGCTTTAGGTGTGAGTGCTGCAACGGAATCAACCACGACTAAATCAACAGCACCAGAGCGCACTAACATATCGGTGATTTCTAGTGCCTCTTCCCCATTATTCGGTTGCGACAGTAATAGGTTATTGATATCTATACCTAATTTTTCTGCATATTTTCGATCTAATGCATGTTCAGCGTCAACAAAAGCAGCAATGCCGCCTTTCTTTTGAATTTCAGCCGCTACTTGTAACGTTAACGTGGTTTTACCAGAAGATTCTGGTCCATAAATTTCCACGATCCGCCCCAACGGCAAACCACCTACACCCAGCGCAATATCCAATCCCAGTGAACCTGTAGAAACAACCTCAACATCCCGTATTACACCGGCATCACCCATGCGCATCACTGCACCTTTACCGAATTGTTTTTCAATTTGGCTCAAAGTGGTGCTTAAAGCTTTTTTTCTATCATCATTCATTGTGTTAAACCCATTTATTTATGATAACAATTACGGTACATTATCCCATAAATCAGTATTGATTCATAGGCTGTTTATCTCGACTTTGGATTGTATTTTAGCTAGGCTATCCGTCATGATTCACCGTAATAGTAACTATCACTATAATTTTCAAATTTAGTAATGTTGCCCAAAAAAGTTAATTTTACCTTACCTGTGGGTCCATTGCGTTGTTTTCCAATGATAATTTCAGCAGTGCCTTTATCTTGACTGTCTTCATGATAAACTTCATCACGATAAATGAATACAATAATATCAGCATCTTGTTCTAAACTACCACTTTCACGTAAGTCAGCCATGCGTGGACGTTTGTCAGGACGTTGTTCTAAACCACGATTTAATTGAGATAAAGCGATCACGGGCACATTTAAATCTTTGGCAAGTAATTTAAGTGCACGGGAAATTGCAGAAACTTCTACTGTGCGATTTTCTTTAATATCTGGAACTTGCATCAATTGGACATAGTCAACCACAATCAGACCTAATTCACCTTGTTCACGCATCAAACGACGCGCGCGTGCTTGTAATTCAGTCGGATTCAATCCACCACTTTCATCAATAAATAAAGGGGCTTCTGACAATAAAGAGATTGCGGTAGTAAATCGATTCCAGTCTTCTTCAACAAGTTTGCCGGTACGAATATTCTGTAAATTCACCCTAGAAAGAGAAGATAAAATCCGCATTACTAGTTGTTCAGCAGACATTTCCATGCTAAAAACTGCAACGGGTAATTTATTGTTAATCGCTACATGTTCAGCAATATTCATCGCAAAAGTGGTTTTTCCCATCGCAGGTCGTCCTGCAACAATAATTAAATCAGAACGTTGTAAACCTGCTGTCATTTTATCAAAATCAGTAAATCCTGTAGCAATACCCGTCACTTCACCACCGTGTTGATATAAAAAATCAATACGATCTAAAACTGCGGGTAATGTGTCACTTACTTTGGTAAATCCACCTTTACGATTTGCGCCTTGTTCTGCAATTTCAAAGATTTGCCTTTCTGCACTATTGAGTAATTCGTCTGCATTTTGTCCTTTAGTATTATAAGTATTTTCAATAATTTGATTACAAGCACGAATTAATTGCCTAAGAATGGAGCGTTCACGAACAATATTGGCATAAGCGAGAATATTAGCAGCACTGGGAGTATTTCTAACAATATCAATCAGATAAATAGTTCCGCTGGCTTGCTCAAGTAATGCGTGTGTAGTCAGCCAATTTAAAAGTGTTGTGTAATCAGATGGTTGCCCTTTTTCTGATAATTCTTTGATAGCACGAAAAATAAGCTGGTTAGTGCGGTAATAAAAGTCGGTTTCAATCAGTAAATCAGCAACATCAAACCATTTCTGATTGTCTAACATTAAGCCACCTAATACAGACTGCTCGGCTTCTGAGGAGTGAGGGAGAATTTTTAGATTTTCGACGGCATTATCAAAAGGAATAAGTGCACTGTAGGTGGGATTAAGGTAGGTGGACTCTGGCATGATAGTAAGCGAAATCAATTAAATAGTGCATTTTCCTCAATCCCCCTTATGATAGGGGGAAATATTCATCACTATCTTAATCTTCAGCAATTACTTGCACTTTCACGCTTGCATCGACATCGGGATGTAAGTGGATACCAACATCATAGTCGCCCATTTGACGGATAGAACCGCCGGGTAAGCGAACTTCTTGCTTGGAAACTTCGATACCTGCATCAGTTAAAGCATGTGCAATATCTGAAGTGGTTACAGAGCCGTATAATTTGCCTTCTAAACCCACTTTGCTTGCAACCACAACGGTCAATTCTTTGAGTTGTTCTGCACGTCTCTTAGCATAATCGAGCGCGTCCAATTGGGCTTTTTCCAATTCTGCACGTTTTTCTTCAAATGCCTTGATATTTTTAGGCGTTGCGGGTGCCGCTTTTTTTTGAGGAATTAGGTAATTACGTCCATAACCTGGTTTCACATTAACCGTATCACCTAATTGACCCAAATGTTTGATTTTTTCAAGTAAAATAACTTGCATTGTTAAAATCCTTATTTTTTACTCGTGGGAGTCAGAATAGGGTAATAACGCTAAATAACGGGCGCGTTTGATCGCTTTTGCTAATTGTCGTTGATACTTTGATTTTGTGCCGGTAATGCGGCTAGGTACAATTTTACCGGTTTCGGTAATATAGCCTTTAAGTAGATTAATATCTTTATAATCAATCTCTTCAATACCTTCAGCGGTAAAGCGGCAGTATTTTTTACGGCGAAAAAAACGTGACATAGTTGCCTCTCTAAGTAAATTGTTTTAATGAATGGGTTGTTCAAATAGTATCGACATGATCTTGACTGTCATCGCCGACATAATCATCACCGGCATAATCATCATCACCATCATAGCTATCATCATCTGATCTGACTGGCTTTTCATCCTTGATTTTTAGTAAAGGAGAAGGTTCTGTCATGGCTTTTCTCTGCTTGACAATCATATTGCGAATAACCGCATCATTAAAACGAAAGGCACTGCTAAGTTCATCAATCACTTCGCTGTGACATTCAACATTCATCAATACATAGTGAGCTTTATGTATCTTATTGATTGGATAAGCTAATTGACGACGACCCCAATCTTCGAGTCGATGAATAAGCCCTTCTTTGCTTTCGAGCATTCCACGATAACGTTCAATCATCGCTGGGACTTGTTCACTTTGATCAGGGTGAACTAAAAAAACGACTTCATAATGTTGCATAATACTCCTTACGGATTTAAACAGCTTTATACTACAATTTTATTTGCGGTTATAAAGCAAGGAGGGTAAACTGAGTCATTGTTACATTTCTGCTAGCGACGGTTAGCAAAGATTGCTAATCGTAATTATAACGACCACAGTTATATGTGAACTTAGTTTTCGTTCACACGTTTGAATAATAATCTAAGTTGCTTAATCATACAAGTGGTTTGTTAACACGTTATCTCGTTCCCACATGCCATGTGGGAACGCAGATCAACACGTTATCTCGTTCCCACATGCCATGTGGGAACGCAGAATTATGCCCAGTGGATTGGATTGGCTGTATTCCACGTTTCACCAACAGGTTGCGCAAGGTATTTATTTACCTTGTGGTGTGGTGATATAGATATAACAGCTAGAGGCGGCGAATAACATGCGTCCGATTACGCTACGCTAATCGGACCTACGTGGGCTGGGCATAATTAATGATCCTGCGTTCCCACATGGCATGTGGGAACGAGATATAATAATTCATTTGCTATCATCATGCATACGCCTTAGAATAAACTATTAAAAGTGTTAAAATTGAGTGTTGTTTAAACTTGCAATTTCTAACACATAGATGAGGTCAAAAAATTTTCATGCAACATCCCATGTTAAATATAGCAGTACGCGCTGCTCGTCAGGCTGGTACTGTAATTGAACGTGCTATTAATCGGGGACATACTTTACGTGTTGATAGTAAAGGAAATAATGATTTTGTCACAGAAATTGATCAACAATCTGAAGCAACGATTATTGAAGTTTTACATAAGGCATACCCCGATCACGCTATTCTCGCTGAAGAAAGTGGTTTACATGATGGTAATGAATATCAATGGGTTATCGATCCGCTAGACGGTACCACCAATTTCATGCACGGATATCCACAGTTTTCCATTTCTATTGCTTTAAAACATCGTGGACAATTAGAACAAGCTGTTGTCTACGATCCCACTAGACAAGAACTTTTTACCGCAACCCGAGGCGCAGGCGCATTTTTAAATGATCGTCGTATTCGGGTAAGTAATGCCGCATCTATCAATGGAATTTTATTAGGTACGGGATTTCCTTTTAAGAAACAACAACATTTAGACGCTTATTTAAACATGTTTAAGGCACTATTTCTGCAAGTAGCAGATATTCGTCGTGCAGGTTCAGCCGCATTAGATTTAGCCTATATTGCAGCTGGACGTTTGGATGGTTTTTGGGAAATTGGTTTACAAGAATGGGATATGGCAGCGGGCGTATTACTAATTCAAGAAGCCGGTGGATTAGTGACTGATTTTAATGGGGGCGGTGATCATTTATCCACAGGTAACATTGTAGTTGGCAATCCCAAAGTGTTACGTGGTATTTTACAAACTATTCAGCCTCATTTAACCGAAAAATTGCGAAAATAAAATGTGTGCAGGTTGTGTGTTGTCTATCTTCACACATACCTGTGGAAAATGACAATATGCACTTACCACTCAGTCATCAATATATGTTAGCAATTGATTTTAATAAAGTTTTTAAAAGTTATCGTCAACAATCTATACTTAAACAAATTACTTTTCAAATTGAAGTTGGAGAATTCTTTGGATTAGTGGGCGTTAATGGCGTAGGTAAAACGACTTTACTTAAAAGTACTTTAGATTTTTGCGATATTAATCAAGGAAGTATACATATTTTAGGCGTGACACATACCCTACCACAAGCCCGTCAACACATTGCATTTTTGCCCGAACAATTTACACCACCTCACTACATGACGGGTAAACATTTTTTGCTGTATATGGCAAAGCTCTATGGTCATGCTTACGATGACAGTAAGGTACATCACATTTTTAAAATATTAGACATACACATTGAAGCGTTAGAACAATCTGTTAGCAATTATTCCAAGGGAATGGCGCAAAAATTGGGATTAGCTGCTTGTTTTTTAAGTAATAAACAAATATTAATTTTAGATGAACCTATGACTGGATTAGACCCAAAAGTGCGAGCTTATCTAAAGCAATACTTGTTAGAATTGAAAAAACGAGGAATAACTTTATTTTTTAGCACTCATTTGCTTGCTGATGTCGAAATACTGTGTGATCGTATGGCAATTTTACATGAAGGCAGTGTACGATTTGTGGGTACGCCAGCGGATTGTTGTACTCAATTCATGGCATCCACGCTTGAAGATGCTTATTTACGTTGTATTGGATAGTCTCCAACACATTATTAATGCAAAAAAAAATAAAAGATTATGCCGCTATTTTTAACAGTTAGCTCTATTTTTTTCTATAGTATTTTTACTATATCTCTTTGTTTATCTTATAATTCTTTTGCTGAAACTTTATCGAAAACTGACAGCTTACGTCTACAACAACAGCAATTGCTTCAACTCAATCTTGAAGACTTATTTAATCTTGAAGTCACATCAGTTGCCAAAAAAACTCAACGACTCTCGCATTCAGCCGCCGCTATTTTCGTGATTACACAAGAAGATATTCGTCGTTCTGGCGCAACACAAGTTGCTGAATTGTTGCGTATGGTGCCCGGTTTTCAAGTTGAACGTTTTAATTCTTATAGTTGGCGAATTGCTGCACGCGGTAGTTTTAATGGGGTTTATGTCAATAAATTACTGGTTTTGATTGATGGACGTAGTTTTTATAATCCACAAATTTCTGGTACTTACTGGGATAGATTAGATATTATATTGGAAGATATTGAACGCATTGAAGTTATTCGTGGAAGTGGTGGGACTTTATGGGGCGCAAATGCGGTTAACGGCGTTGTAAACATTATTACTAAACAATCGCAAGAAACACAAGGCAATTTATTAGTAGTAGGCGGCGGTATCACTGAACAGAGATTTTTACGCTTTCGACATGGAGGCGTACTGGATGAGGAGAATAATACCACTTGGCGAGTTTATGGTAAAACGACTGCGCGAGACAGCTTAGCCAATGGTATCCAACCTGATAATTGGCAAGCTCATCAGACTGGCTTCCGCATTGATGCCGAGCCAACCATCGCTGATCAATTGGTATTACAAGGTGATATCTATCAATTGCAAGAGGATCAGATTGATTGGGAAACATTAGCGGCTGGTGATGGCAAAACCACGGGTAGCAATTTATTGTCTCGTTGGCAACATCACTTTACAAATGATGCGCAACTTTCAACTCAATTATACTATGATTTTAATCGACATATACAACCAAATTTAGGTGTAGATAATCACTTTATTGACTTTGAAACACAATATCAATTTAATATCAATGAAACTCATGAAATTTTAACTGGAATTGGCTATCGTTGGTTATTCAGTCGTGTGGCTGAAAATTCTGATTTAAAAAGAGACAATTTAGATCGTTATGATCAAGTCTTTAGTGCGTTTATTCAAGACGAAATGCGTTTGTTACCCGATGAGTTACATTTAATTTTAGGCAGCAAATTTGAACATAACGATTATACTGGCTTTGAAATCCAACCCAATATACGCTTATTGTGGATTCCTTCAACGACAGTCACTACTTGGGCAGCTTTATCAAGAGCAGTGCGCACACCTTCACAAGTTTCTGATCATATCCTTGGGGAACTCGCCACACCCGCGGTTAAAAACCCATTTTATCCCATGCCCTTGATATTATCACTACAAGGAAATGATAGTTTAGTTGCAGAATCGATATTTTCCTATGAATTAGGTTTTAGAAATCAAATAAATAAGCAGTATAATTGGGATATTGCCGGATTTTATAATCAATATGATGATTTAGTCGTTAGAAGCGATATTCCTATGCCCGATTTAGCTAATCAGAGAATTCTCGTTTTAAGTCGCTATCACAACGGTATGGAAGGGCATAGTTTCGGTATTGAAGCGACGGCAAATATTACTCAAGAATATTGGAAATTAGCACTGGCTTACAGTTATTTACGACTACAAATGCACATTAATAACAATATTATATCGAATTTTGAAAATGTAGAACAAGAAAATCCACATCACCAAATTTCACTACGTCTTATGACAGAACCTATGCCTGATTGGCAATTAGATGGTTGGTTACGTTATATGGATGCACTACCACTCACTGATAACCATGTGAATAGTTATATTAACTTAGATATTCGTTTAGCGTGGCAACTCACTAAAAATATTGAACTTTCTTTGATTGGACAAAATTTATTAGATAAACAACAAATGGAATTTTACGCAGGCGCATTTAATCCATTAGTCAGTGAAGTAAAACGCAATTTTTATGGACAGATTCGTTGGGAATTTTAATTAGGCAAATTACAAAAAAAATCGTATTATTTATCACAGTAATATCAAGCGCAGTAGGGTCAATGCCATTAAGTTAAGCGTTCCCCCCCCTTTTTTAAAGGGGGCAGGGGGGATTTAAGTAATTGAAATATAAAAAATCCCCCTCAATCCCCCTTTAGTAAAGGGGGAAGCAAAATTTCCTTAACTTAATTCTATTGGCGCAGTAGGGCGCAATAGCGTCGTACAATTCCAACACATAAGTTAAGCGTTTCCCCCCCTTTTTTAAAGGGGGCAGGTGGATTTAAGTAGTTGAAATATAAAAAATCCCCCTCAATCCTCCTTTGGTAAAGGGGGAAGCAAAATTTCCTTAACTTAATTCTATTGGCGCAATAGGGTGCAATAGCGTCGTACCATTCCAATACACCCTACGCGGTTAATAATAATTAACTACTTCTCTATCTACTATTTTACCATTCATCCATGTGCCTACAAGCCGCTCTCCGTTAGTATAAATCACTACGCCATTACCATTCATGTATCCTTGTTTAAATAAACCTATGTAGCGATCGCCGCCTTCCCAAATATAAACGCCTTCTCCATCAAATTGACCGTCTTTAAATTCACCTTCGTAAATATCACGTCCAACAGCTTTTCCCTTACCATCAGCAATTCCATTTTTGCATTCACCAGTGTAAACACCATTCACATAAGGATCAGCAACATAGCAACCTTTATGAGGTGCGACAGTGGTGCAACTCATTATAAATAATAAACTAGTCATTCCGAACAAATACATCAATTTGTTTAACGGTAACATGTGTTTTCTCCTACAAGTTCAATATAAATTATAAATATGTTACCAAATAACATAAGTTAAAAACAAAATTTTATCAATCTTTAAATGAGTGTTAAATATTTCAAAAAAATTCCGTTTGCCCTTGATAATAATTGTAAATACCCAAACTATTCCCATAGATACAATTCTTTAATGTCAACAAATTTAAGGAAATCTAGCAGAATGGAAATTAAGGTTAATGGAAAATCAATTCAAACTGATCCACAAGGTTATTTAGTGAATTTGGATGATTGGAGTGAAGATTTAGTGCGTATTTTAGCAAAAAATGACGAGCTAGAGCTAACTGAAGCGCATTGGGAAGTTATCAACATGATACGCCGTTTTTATCAAGAACACGGCACAGCACCGGCTATGCGAGTGCTGACCAAATTGGCTAAGACGGAATTAGGTAATGAAAAAGGTGATAGCAAATATTTGTATTCCCTATTTCCCTATGGACCAGGCAAACAAGCATCACGCTATGCCGGTTTACCAAAACCAACGGGTTGTGTGTAGTAAAAAATTGGCAACTTGATGAGTTTTATTGAGTTGTCAAGTTCTATTAAACTAGTTTACACGCAATTGCTGTTCATGATATAGCAGTTCAAATTGTTGTTCGCGATCAACCAATAACTCATTTCTTTCTTTCAACTTAAATTGCTGTAATGGCAACATCGCGTTACCTACGCCGATAAGTAATCCGCTTTGACTGATCAAAACTGCGATTAGAATATCAATATGGAAAAGGTAAGTTGATGCAATCGTGATAACACCTGGCACTACATTGATAAGTAACGAGTTTTGTAGATTTTTTTCCAAACTATCTGAAATTTCAAATAAATCCACTAAATGTTTGAGTGAACCGTCCATAAAGACAATTTGCGCGACATCAGTTGCAATCGAAGTTGCACCACTGAGTGAAATTGAAATATCGGCTGTTTTCATCGCAATTGCATCGTTTACTCCATCACCAATAAAACACACTGACCGATTTTGATGCCGGAGTTCTGCTACAATTTTAGCCTTGTTTTCCGGTAAAATATCGTAAAAATAGCTGTCCATGCCCAATTCTTCAGCTAATTTGCGGGTTGGATTTTGATGATCACCAGACACAATTGCCAAATGTTTAATACCACGTTGTCGCAATTGGCGAATCATCTTTCTCACTTCGGGACGTACAGTGGCGTGCATTTCTAGCGCACCTTGTACTTGTTCACCAATCGATATCATGATCATAGAATGACCGTCGTTGTGTGATTCAACTAAGATTGTTTGCAATGAAGCGGGGATAACCACTTGTTCTAATTCCATAAAACGCCGACTGCCTACGCGCACAATTTGTCCATTAATATTAACTGTGATGCCATAGCCAATATGAAATTCAGAATCGGCAATTTCGGGCAATAATAAATTACGTTGTTCAGCACTTTCCACAATAGCGTGTGCAATTGGATGAGCTAATTTACGTTCAGCCGCGGCTGCCCAAGCTAAAATTTGATTTTCAGTATAAGTGGTATTGGGCGTTAGAATAATACGTCCCACCTTAGGTTGAGCACTGGTCAGAGTTCCTGTTTTATCAAAGATTAAAGTATCAATTCGACTTAATTTTTCTAATGCTTGACCATTTTTAACTAAAATACCCTTGTGTGAAGCAATATTTAGATGATTTAATGTGCTTAATGGCGCAGTCACACGAATTGTTTGCGCAATATGTCCATTGAGAATTGAAACCACACTGACTGCACCCATCATGGGCCAACTGGCAAATGCAAGCGCGAGAATTGGCAAATTCCAACTATCTGCCCACTGTTGTCCGCGTAATTGTTGACTGGTTTGGAAATTAACTGAATCATTGAGGATTTGCCCAATTTTAGCAATCGTCGTGTCTTGACCAGATTTACTGACTTTAATGTGAATATGTCCAGTAATTAAAATAGTTGATGCAAACACCAAACTACCGACTTCTTTTTCAGTTGGTTGAGATTCGCCCGTCAATGCCCGTTGATCAATAGCGGCTACTCCTCGAACAATCGTGCCATCTACGGGAATAACTTGCCCAGTTGTCACAACGATAATATCATTTTCTTGCACACTTTCTAGTGGCACGCGAATTTCTACACCTTCTTTAAACAAATAAACTTCACGCGGTTGTTGTGCAAAAACATCAATCAGCATTTTTTTCGATTTATCTTGTGCATTACTGATAATAAATCTAGCTGTGTGGACTAACCCTAGACAAAAAGCAGCGGTGGCATAACGATTTAATCCCAAAGTCATAAAATCTGCAATCCCGTATAATACATGACCATCGACTTTTTTATCTTTGAGCAAAGAAGTCTCGATTTGGCGTAAATAGGGAATTGCCGCATAAGTAAATACCCCAACGCTTAACACGGCAATGGGTGCATAATAGGCGCGTGCCAATCCTAGACCTACAGCAACACCACTGGCTTTCATATAGTGTAAATCTCGCCGCCTTTCCTCTTCATTGGTTAAAGTAGGTGTCAACGGATTTTCTGACACTTTTTTTTGAGTATTTGGGCGATACTTTTCATAAGCACGTAATCCGCCATAAACTAAAAAAACGATTGCTAAATCAAGCATATGTTTTGCTCTCATTCAATTAATAATAAATACGATGTTCGATTTTTGTAATATGTTGATTATATTATTGCTAATTTTATGCTTTTCAAAAACCATAAATTTATGATTTAATAAATTGGTAGGATGACGAATTCTACTTACCATCTATCAACACAAGAGTGACTTATCATGTTCAATCTATCTGTTGTTCGCTATCGAATATTGATAGTATTATACTTTTTTTTTGCCTTACCCGTTATCGCTGGAGAATCGAGCTATCTTTCTAATATTCAAAAATTAACTCAAGATAATAATAGCATTGCGCCCGTTTTTTCACCATCTGACACTACATTATTAGCATTCACCCGTCAAAAATATCAGGGAATTTATCTACTCCACACCTCAACCGGTGTTCGCGCTTTATCGGTCAATAAATCCGTAGATAAATTGACTGATAATGAACGCGCAGGATTTGGTTTTGCTTGGTCAGGTTCCAAAATTGTCGCCCGTTTTGAAACCAATGGCAAAAAACAAGCGGTCAGTATTGATACAATTAATAAAAAATACACCGCCTTATCCGAACAAGCCGTTGAATTATCTCTCCCCACAGTACATAACTCCGGCATTTTCTTTATTCAAGATAAAAATGAAGTCAAATTGGATACCGATCGAATGCGTAGCCAATCTGTTGCTAATCGTCTCACTGTGTTTGAAAAAAACGGCAATATCATCGTCAATGATAGAAGTGTCAACTTTCCACAAACTGAATGTTGGTTACCCACTATTGCACCTGATGCACAAAAAGTCAGTTTTGAATGTTGGCAAGGTATCTATGTCTATGATATACAAAGAAATCGTACCTTTCATTTAGGTAAAGGTGCCAGCGTTTCTTGGACGCCTAATAGCCAACAACTGCTCTATGAAATCACTCAAGACAACGGCGTAATCATTACTCATGCAGATATTATATTAGTCAACTACGACGGTAGCAAACCGATTAATCTAACTGCCAATACCAATATTATTACTAGACGACCTTCAATTAATGCTAATAATCAACAGATTGCATTTGATGATGGTGAAAATATTTACCTTGCAGATATCACATTGGGGAGTCACTAATCATGCAACGATGGATTCAATCTAGTCTGTTTTTTCTGTTAATATTTATTAATACAAATACTTATGCTAATTTAACCGGTTACATTATCGGCATTGATCCCGGTCATGGTGGTAGTGATCCGGGCGCACAAGCCAATGGTTTAAAAGAATCCGATATTAACTTAGCCACAGCATTAGCGTTACGAGATTACTTAGAAGCCGATGGCGCAACCGTTGTAATGACACGCACCGGCGACAATAGCGTTACCAGTGCCGTCTCTGGACAAACTGAATTATCCGCACGAGCCCGTTTTTTCAATAGTCGAGGTGTACAATACATGATTTCTGTACATCATAATTCTGCCAGTCCCGCTGCAAATGGCGTCTTAGCTTATATTGCCCGCGGAGACTGTGATCCACCCGCACGATCCGGCACACTGGCTCACTCTATCGTGATCGAAATGACTAAAAATAGCGGGTTAAACGTAATGAAAGGTGGACAAAGTAGTAGTGTTCCTTGCACCGGAAAACCCGGTGTTTTTCAATACAATGCGGTAGTGATAGCAGAAACTAATATGCCTGCGGTTTTGTCTGAAGTAGCCTTTCTTACCAATCCTCAAGAAGCCGAACGATTGAAAAAAGCCGACTATTTGAAAAGTAATGGTTGGGCAATTTATGCTGGATTAGCAAATTATTTAGGGCAAACACCACTGCCTTTAACTCAGCAACCGGTTGTTAATAATAACTATCTTGCACCGACTTTACAAAATCCAACAGCCGTTGCTGAATCACAAACAGTCACAGATATTCAATTTCAATGGTACAACAACAATATTAATACGGTTATCGATCACATCACTTTCTCATTGCAAGAAGCTTTAGATTATCAATCTGTGCCGACAACACCGGTTTACGTCGGTCAATGTGCAAATATCAATGTTGGTATCCGAGAAAGTTATGAAGCCAATCAATGTGGCACGCTAAAATTTAATCAATGGTATCAATGGAGTATCAGTATTTGGTTTAAAGAAGGCAATACTAAAACAGTTAATGCGTATTTTAAAACTCAAGCTGTTGAAATCACTCCCAATGGATGCGAACAAGTAACTGAAATTCCTCAACAAGAATGTTTGGCGTTGCTTGCTTTTTATGATTATACACAGGGTAATTCTTGGTGGGTGGACAGTGAAAATTATCGTTGGAAAAGCAATAATACCCCTTGTCAATGGGTTGGGATTGCCTGTGAAGCCGGTCATGTAACACAAATTAAATTACGCTATAAAAATATACGTGGGCAATTACCAAATTTAAGTCATTTAAGTGAGTTACGTTTCCTAATTTTAGATAATAATCGTTTAGATGGAAATATACCACCTGCGAGTTATTTTCCTAAAAATTTACAAATCTTAAGTTTATTTAATAATCGATTTTCTGGCGATATTCCAGATTTTAGCAGTTTAACTAAACTACGTTTTTTACAATTGCAACACAATCATCTATGTGGTGATGTGCCCAGTAATTTACAACAATTGACAGATTTAATAATACTTGATATAGACAATAATCATTTAAATGCAGTTCACGATAATGATTTTCGTAATTATCTAAATCGTAAAAATCCGGGTTGGTTATATACCCAATCACCTGAACGTTGTCCATTGAGCCTGCAAATGCCGTTATCACTACCATCGTTAGGCACAGTCAGTGCGATTGACAGTTTAGGCAATCCAATCACCACAGCGGCTCTTTTCAATGGCGGACTTATGTTAATGGGTGAATTAGCGTTAGAAAACAGTGTAATACCGACTTTTGAGCCCGTTAATATTATTGGTCGTATCACAGCCGATCCACAACATGTAGGACAGACGGCAGATATTTTGTTAGTGGCTGCTTTTAAAGAACTATTTTCGACGTTAGACAGTGCACCGATTTATTTGATGTTAGATGAATATGATAATATTTTACTTTGGGATCAACGAATTGAATCGCTGGTACCTTTTCGACATATTACTTTAGAAGCAACGCAAGATATTACTTTGTACAATGGTTATTTTGTCAATCCGGCATTGTTAGATATTAATTTGAAATATCGTTTATCAGATGGCACGGTTGTATCGCACAATGACAGTATAAAAGTGGTTATTATCAATACGATAGGTGGGGCGTAATCTTAAATAGATCATAGAGCGCAACACGCTAAAGCTATTGCGCCCTATATGATTACTTAGTTGAAATATTTAACTCAAACTCGTGTGTGTTAGTTAGTTTCATCAACTTGTGACGTTGGTATGTTGGCAATATTTTCGCCAGATTCCGCTGTTGCCGGTTTTTTCACGTCGTTCTTAGCTTGCACTTGTACGGATGTTCCTGCACCTTCAGGACGTTTACGACGACCGCCACGACGACTGCGCCGTACATGAGGACGTGCGTCAACTTTTTTAGCTGCGCTATCTGTTGTTGAAGAGGTTGCTGATGTTTTTTTAGTCTGATGAGAAGTTGTTCTAGTTGAGTTTTTTGGTGCAATTGATCTGTTTTCTTCAGTCGCAGTCGTTTGTTCTGCTTTGCTTGATTTTTCACCAAAAAAACTACGCCAAAATCGTGAGAATAAACCACTTTGTTCTTCATTTTTGTGCATAAAATCAGTCATATTGGGATGTGCAATGCCTTTAACTGCCGGCTCTTCAATGGGGGGCAATTTGACTGGATGCAAGTAGTTTTCGCCTACTTGTTCTTTTGGATTAACAATCACGGGCAAAGTATAACTGAGTTTATCGGCACTGGTTCTATCATCTAAACGCACGCGTTGCACATCGTACATGGGTGTGTTCATGTGAATGTTAGGGATTAAAACTACATCAATTTTTTGTCGAATTTCAATTTCTCTAATCGCATGTCGTTTTTCGTTAAGCAGATAAGTAGCGACTTCTACGGGAATTTGAGAAATAATTTTAGCGGTTTTTTCCTTCATGGCTTCTTCTTCGATTAAGCGTAAAATGGACAATGCCATAGATTCTACGCTACGAATTGAGCCTTGCCCGCGACAACGTGGACAGACAATTTGGCTGGATTCACCCAGCGATGGACGCAATCGTTGACGTGACATTTCTAATAAGCCAAAGCGTGAAATGCGTCCTACTTGTACCCGAGCGCGATCAACTTTTAGTGCATCTTTAAGACGGTTTTCAACTTCACGTTGATTTTTGTGGCTTAACATATCAATAAAATCAATCACAACCAAGCCGCCTACGTCACGTAAACGCAGTTGTCGCGCAATTTCTTCTACGGCTTCAAGATTCGTGTTTAGAGCGGTTTCTTCAATGTCAACGCCCTTAGTGGAACGTGCTGAGTTAATATCAATCGATAATAATGCTTCAGTATGATCTAAAACAATTTCACCGCCAGAGGGCAATTTTACTTCTCGTTGAAAGGCTGATTCGATTTGGCTTTCAATTTGATAACGTGTGAATAAAGGCACATTGTCGTTGTAGTGATGCACTTTATCAACATAACTTGGCATGACACGGGTGATAAATTCGCTGGCTTCGGCAAAAATTTGTTCATCATCAACTAAAATTTCACCAATATCTTCTCGCAAGTAGTCTCGGATTGCGCGAATGATAATGTTGCTTTCTTGATAAATCAGGAAAGGTGCTTTGTGATGCGTTGCAGAATCTTCAATGGCTTTCCATAGTTGTAGCAGATATTCTAAATCCCATTTTAATTCCTCGGCTGTTTTACCCACGCCAGCAGTGCGCAAAATGAGTCCCATACTGTCTGGCAAAATTAAAGAGTTCATTACTTCACGGGCTTCGTTACGTTCATCACCTTCAATTCGACGCGAAACGCCACCTGCTCTTGGATTATTGGGCATTAAGACTAGGTAACGCCCCGCTAAACTGATGTAAGTAGTTAATGCTGCACCTTTGTTTCCACGTTCTTCTTTATCAACTTGGATAATAATTTCTTGCCCTTCTTTGAGCATCTCTTTGATATTCTGGCGATTAAACCCTTCTTCTATATTTTCTAGGTTATCGTTTGTTGAATAATAAGCGCGTGAAATATCCTTTAGCGGTAAAAAACCATGTCGTTCAGCACCATAGTCGATAAAAGCCGCTTCTAAACTGGGTTCAATGCGGGTAATTTTACCTTTGTAAATATTCGATTTACTTTGTTTGCGATTGGCAATTTCAATGTCAAAATTGTCTAATCGCTGTCCATCAACCATAGCAACCCGTAATTCCTCTGGTTGCTTGGCATTAATTAATATTCTTTTCATAGTTGTCCTTAAATTCTGCGCTAAATGCGCTCAACTAACTTTAAATATTTGGAGAACAATCTGTTGGATGAATTCGCTCTCACGGCGATTCAATCTATTAACAGCAGTTATTTGTTATTTTTCAAAGAATGCAGGTGCTGTTTCATTGAATGCCAAAAATCAAAGTTAGGTGCGCTATTTTTACCATCATTGGTATCATCATTACGATTAACTGTTGGTAAATGATGAATAAGTTTGTGTTACGGTGAATATGCTTATCAGTTTGTGATGACTGATTTTAAGGTTAGCGTGAAACTAACTTTTATCTTTGTTATCATTGTATTTCGTACTGCGTCAATCTGTTAGTAAACCGTGTTATTTTGATTGACAGCGATTTTCTGTTAATGGCGAATAATTTTTGGTAAAACAGTGACGATTTTGATAACAATAGCGATTTTTCACCAATACGAAAGAGTATTACTTTTGGTGCACGGTACTGCGTTTGTACACCTACGTTTCTTTCTTTTTTCATTAAAAATGAGTGACTACGATTGCCTTCTTTGTTTCTAAAAGTGATATATACTATTTCCAATTAAGCTTTTATAATTAATGGAAATTAATATTATTTTTACGTAGAATTACCCTTTTTAAAGTGCTATATAGGCACTCAATATCGCGCCAAATTTCAGGAAATTGGTTATTTCTTATATGGCGTCCGTTGTCACTTTTCTGAAGCGTGTTCAAATAATTTTCTAGCAGCAAAAACTGCCATGCCTAGTATATCCAAAACTATAAATATAACAA
The DNA here is from genome assembly GCA_020721045.1 of Thiomargarita sp. Taxonomy (GTDB): domain Bacteria; phylum Pseudomonadota; class Gammaproteobacteria; order Beggiatoales; family Beggiatoaceae; genus DYNN01. Next base: position 20,946 of record DYNN01000037.1, read on the forward strand.
CGTTAGTAAAATCTTATAAAGATCAAACCATCGTGTTATTATTATTAATAGTCTTTAAAATCAATAATATTAATTCATCGCCTATACCGCTTATTTTTTTGTAACTCATTAGTTGATAACGATTAATTTAAAATTCATCCAATAAATTGCATCAAAATACGCAAAATTATTCTTAATGCATTTACAAAGGAGTACACTATAATATTTTCTAAGCTAAGTTCACAAGATGCGACTGATAAACCTCCAAATCGTCGCAGGCAATTGTCACATTTAAGCACTAAGTAAAATAAAACTGCTTTTTAACTTCTAGTGTAAAATTAATACCTTAATGTTTCATAATTTGTAACGTGTATATCGCTACTGCTAATTTTATAAAATAGGGAAATTGAAATATGATCGCGCTTGCAGGTTATACCATCACTGCTGAAATCTATGCTGATGATAAAATTGTTATTTATCGTGGCATTCATCATACTGAAAATGACACAAATGTTATTATCAAAACTCTAAAAACTGAATACCCTACGCCCAAAGAATTAGCACAATTTCGACATGAATATGAAATTACTAAAGAATTATATTTAACCGGATCAGTTAGACCTTATCAATTACAAAAATATAACAATGGATTAGCATTGGTTTTAGAAGATATTGGCGGAGATTCACTTAAAAATATTATTGCTAATAAAAAAATTAATCTATCAACATTTATTAAAATTGCATTACAATTAGCAAGCGCAATAGGGGAATTACACCAACATAATATTATTCACAAAGATATAAAACCCGCTAATATTATTGCCAATTTAGAAACTGAACGGATAAAAATTACAGACTTCAGCATATCCACACGTTTATCTATAGAAAGTCAACAAGTTATCTCGCCTAACAAATTGGAAGGGACACTGGCTTATGTTTCGCCTGAACAAACAGGAAGAATGCACCGCCCCGTTGATTATAGAACCGATTTTTATTCTTTAGGCATCACGTTTTATGAAATGTTGGTAGGTTGGTTGCCCTTTCAAAGCAGCGATCCTATGGAACTCATTCACAGTCATATTGCCAAAATTCCAGTTGCGCCGCATGATCTAAATCCTGATATTCCTAAACAAATATCAGATATCATCATGAAATTACTGGCTAAAAATCCTGATGATCGTTATCAAAGTGCTTATGGTTTAAAAATAGACCTACAGCTTTGTTTAAATGAGCTGACAACTCAAGGACAGATCAGAGAATTTGTCTTAGGACAACAAGATGTTGCCGACAAATTTCAATTACCACAAAAAATTTATGGACGTTCTGTTGAACTCGCTAATTTATTTGCCATTTTTTCCAAAGTCAGTCAAGGTTCACGGATTATGGTGTTGCTCAGTGGCGATGTTGGCATGGGTAAATCAGCGTTGGCACAAGATTTACAAAAACCCGTCATGCGCAATCACGGTTTTTTTATTGCAGGAAAATTTGATTCTATTCAGCAAAATCAACCTTATAGCGCAATTATTCAAGCCTTACGAGAATTAATTTTACAATTACTTACTGAAACTGCTACACAAATTGACACTTGGCGACAAAAGTTACTTGCCACTTTAGGGGGAAATGCACAAGTACTTATCCAAGTTATTCCGGAAATGGAAATGATTTTGGGCAAACAACCCTCCATCAGCGAATTGGGCGCGATAGAAACTCAAAATCGATTTAATATGGTATTTATCCGTTTTATTCAAATAGTTGCACAACCTTCACATCCGCTAGTTATTTTTTTAGATGATTTACAATGGGCGGATACTGCCAGTTTAAAACTCATAGAAGCCGTGGCTTCGGATCAAAATATTGGTGCATTATTGCTTATCGGTGGTTATCGCGATATACCGGATTCGACTCAGAGACAATTGTTGTTAGAAACCGTAGAAACATTATCACAAGCTTCGGTTACTATTGAAAAAATGACTTTGGCACCCTTGAAATTGGAACACGTCAAGCAATTAATTGCCGATACCCTACATTGCAGTTTGTTGCATGGGCAAAGTTTAGCTGAATTAGTCCGTAGTAAAACTGATGGTAATCCATTCTTTATTAAAGAGTTCTTAAAAACTTTATATCAAGAAAAATGTTTGCGTTTTAATTCCAATAGTAAAAAATGGGAATGGGATGTTAAACAGATTTTAGAAATGGATATGACGGATAATGTCGTTGCGTTAATGCATATCCGTATGCAAAAATTATCGGAAGCCACTCAAGAACTGCTTAAACTAGCGGCTTGTATCGGTATTCAGTTTGATATTGGGACTTTAGCGCAACTATATCACCAGTCTGAAACCCTTACGACTGAAGTGTTGTGGGAAGCTGTAGAAGAAAATTTAGTCGTTCCTCAAAGCGACACCTTCCAAATGTTATACGAAGCGGATTTGGATGTTGCCATAACCCACACGGCAGAGCTTGATCTGGTCAAAACCGGCTATCGTTTTATCCATGATCGCATTCAACAAACCGCTTATGCTTTATTACCCGATCAACAAAAACAAGCAATTCACTACCAATTAGGGCGTTTACTGCGTGAAAATACCGATCCAAGTCACTTAGAAGAATATTTATTTGATATAGTCAATCACCTTAATTTAGGGATTGCTTTGATCAAAAATCAGCCAGAAAGTTATGATTTAGCACGATTAAATTTAGCAGCAGGTAAACGTGCCAAAGCCTCTAGTGCCTACGATGTTGCGCATAATTATTTAAAAATCGGTTTGTCACTATTAGCATCAGACAGTTGGCAAAAACAATATCATCTGACTTTAGCTGTGCATATTCAAGCCATGGAAATCGGTTATCTCACCGGGGCTTTCAATTATGCCGACGAATTATTTGAAGCCGTCTTACACAATGCCAATAGTTTGTTGGATCACGTAAAAGCCTATGAAATTAAAATATTGTTTTTTATCTCACAAAACAAAATGTTACTTGCGGTAGAAACCGGCTTAAAAGTCTTACAACTCCTTAATATTCACATTTCAGCAGACAACGACAATTTTGCAGCTTCTTTCGACGAATTACAAAAACTGATGCAAGGGCGACAAATTGAAGAACTTGTTGATTTACCAGAAATGAAAGATCAACACAAATTAGCCGCCTTACGTATTTTAATGCACATTTCCAACGCAGCTTATGTGGTTGCACCGCATTTATATCCGCTGATTGGTTTTACACAAACAAAAATTTGCGTACAATATGGCAATTCACCTTTTGCAGCCTATAGTTACGCAGTTTACAGCATACTCTTATGTAGTAAGTTGGGCGATACCGATGCAGGCTATCGACTTGGACAAGTTGCACTTCAACTGCTCGAACGTTTTGATAATAAAGACTATACTGCAAAAGTGCTCACTTCAGTCAATACTTGTACGCGTCATTGGAAAGAATCTGCAAAGCACTTATTAACCCCTTTATCTAATACCATTCAAAGCGGCTTAGAAATTGGCGATGTTGAATATGCCTGTCATGCGGCAATTTATTACGGTGTTTACAGCTTTTTAGTGGGTATAGATTTGGAGACGGTCAGCGAACGCTATGAATATTATCTTGAATTTATGTTTAACTCTAAACAGAGCTATCAAATTTATTCAACTCAACCTTGGTATCAATTCGCATTAAACTTACAAGGTATTGCCCAACAACCCTGTCGTTTAGAAGGTGATGGTTGCAATGAAGATACTTTGTTGCCGATATTGATTGAAAAAAATAATATTTCCGCATTATTTTCAGTATATTTTGCCAAAGCCAACTTATGTTACCTATTTAAAGAACCTCAACAAGCTTTAGAACACGCAAATAAAGCCCAACTTTACGTTGACGGTGCGAATCCTTTTCTACAATATGTCGTTTATCAATTTTATTACTCTTTGATTTTATTGGCAAATTGTGTTGGTGTTGATGAACAAACTAAAACTAATTATTTAAATTTAGTCGAAACGAATCAATCGCTTATGAAACAATGGGCTGGACATGCGCCCTGTAATTTTCAACATAAATATGACTTAGTTGCAGCTGAACAGGCGCGCGTTTTGGGCAACATACCAGAAGCATTAGCAGCCTATGAACAAGCGATCAAAGGAGCGAAAAAATATAGTTATATTCAAGAAGAAGCCTTAGCAAACGAACTTGCCGCAGAATTTTACTTGCAACTCAATATCAACAAAGCCGCACAAATTTACCTGATTGATGCTCACTACGCCTACCTAACTTGGGGGGCAAATGCCAAAGTCAAAGCGTTAGAAGGTAATTATCCCGCACTCGCTTATCGTCACCATCGCAATGAGAGTATGGACCTTACGCTAACGCAAACAACGACAGCAACCACGGTAACGTCGACTACTGGCACAATTCAAAGTAACAGCTTTGATTTAGCCACGGTGATGAAAGCTGCACAAGCTATTTCTGGGGAAATCGTATTAGAACAACTACTTAAAAAATTATTGCATATTGTGATTGAAAATGTAGGGGCGCAAGAATGTTTATTAATTTTAGAAAAACAAGGACAACTTTTTATTGAAGCCGAAGTGCACGCAAATCAAACTGAAAAAGTAATTCTACAATCAACTGAGCTTGAAGTCATAGAAAGAGAAGAAAGCGATAACACTAACAAACCGTTGCTTGCGCCAGTGACACTGATTAATTACGTTGCCAGACTACAAAAATACATTGTACTCAGCGACGCCAGCCATGAAGGTATGTTTATTAACGATCCTTATGTTATTCGTCATCAACCCAAATCAATTTTATGTAGCCCATTGATTAATAAAGGTAAATTAATTGGCGTACTCTATTTAGAAAACAACTTAATCACTAACGCTTTTACTTCTGACAGACTGAATGTAGTCAAATTATTATCCACGCAAGTTGCGATTTCAATTGAAAATGCCTTTGTCTATTCAGAATTAGAACAAGCGCGCCAAGCTGCAGAAAGTGCCAATCGAGCAAAAAGCGCATTTTTAATGAACATGAGCCACGAATTACGCACGCCACTCAACGCCATTTTGGGTTATTCAGATTTGATTCAAGAAAGTGCTGTTGACATGAATTATGAAGAAGTTCTGCCTGATTTAGAGAAAATTCAAATTGCTGGCAAACAATTACTAGAAATCATCAGTAATGTCCTTGATATTTCTAAAATTGAAGCAGACAAAATGGGCTTAAATCTCGATGTATTTGATGTGACAGAATTAATTAATAATGTAGTGACGATTATCCAACCTTCTATAGGAGATAATACGTTACAAGTCACTTGTGCAAATAATCTGAGTACTATGCACGCCGATGCAGTAAAAGTACAACAAATTTTATTAAATCTACTCAGTAATGCGATAAAATTTACTCATCACGGTAAAATCACTTTCGCAGTCACTCGACATAGTGCGGCTTTAGATGGAAATGCGCAGAATTTTGATTGGCTACATTTTGAGATTACGGACACCGGTATTGGTATGCCGCCCGAGCAAATTGAGCATATTTTTGAAGCCTTTAACCAACTTGATAATTCGACAACACGTCAATATGGCGGAACAGGATTGGGACTAACAATTAGTGATCGTTTTTCGCGGATGATGGGTGGGAAAATTCTGGTGTCCAGCGAACCGGGGCAAGGGTCTGTCTTCACTGCTCAATTGCCTTCACAAGTAACCGCTGTAATTGATATGCGATTAACTGAAAATGGTTAATTTTATTGATAATAAAGTAATCATAAGGGGCGTGCACTTAACCTTTCTCACATCACTAGAAAATGCTTTACAATTATCTAATTCTACTAGAAAATCATTAACCGTCTACATCATCTAGGATTACTAATATGTTAAAACACTTATTTTTCACCACAACATTGGCTTTTATCATTGTCAGTTGTGCAGTTTCACCGCTTGGACGTTCTCAATTTGTGTTTATGCCCTCTGATGAAATTAATACGATGGGCGTTGAAGCTTTTGAAAATTTAAAAAAAGAAACGCCTGTTGAGCATAATCGCAATTTAAATAATTATGTGAGTTGTATTTCCAATGCGATTATTCAAGTCAGTCAAAGCGACGTTCCACAGTGGGAAGTGGCTGTTTTTCAAGATGATTCTGCTAACGCTTTTGCTTTACCCGGCGGTAAAATTGGGGTGCATACCGGTTTATTGCCTGTTGCCGATAATGCAAATCGTCTAGCAACAGTCATTGGGCATGAAGTGGCTCACGTTTTATCACAACATGGTAATGAAAGAGTTTCACAAGAATTTGCCGTGCAACAAGGTTTAGCTTTGATTCAAGCACTGGCTAATGTGCAGACAGAAACCGGTCAAATGTTAATGGGATTATTAGGAGTTGGCGCACAGTTTGGAGTGATTTTACCTTTTAGCCGTATTCAAGAGAGCGAAGCTGATATGTTGGGTTTACAATTGATGGCAAAAGCCGGTTTTGATCCACGAGAAAGCGTGAGTTTGTGGCAGAATATGGAACGTGCTGGCGGTGCTCAATCACCGGAATTTCTTTCAACTCATCCTTCACATGAAACTCGGATTACTGATTTAAATAGGGCAATGGCAAGTGCAATGCAAACAGCAACGCAAGCACAAGCAGCCGGTAAGCGACCTAATTGTCGTTTGTGAAATCGTTTATTTACTACACGGGCTCGTAGGGCGGATAAGCGTAGCGTCATCCGCCTTACGGGTTACCGGCAGCAGCTTACGGATTGTTAAAATCAATCAGCATTGGTAAGAGTTCATCACAAATATTCACGCTTTCTTGATAACCTTTGCAATCTATATCAAAATTATATCGGTACTCTTCAGCACAAACCGTAATCACCAATAAATCACTACGATATTTTGATTTATCAACTTTGAAATCAGTCAATGCAATAACTTCTTCTAATAAATTATTTAATTTATGTGTTTTAGAATAAGAACCAAATTTACTTTTTGTTTCTAAAATAGACTTAAATAAACATTCAAACATTTGTTGATAATGAAAGCAATGAATTGAGCAATCCTCAATATTACTATTATTTATAGGACTTACGCATTGACGGCAGTCCGAAATTGTGGATTGAGATAATC
>DYNN01000002.1 GCA_020721045.1 Thiomargarita sp.
ACAGAAAGCGAATTATCAAATACATACATTTAAATATGTTTTTTGAAGCAGGTTTTCCACACCCTACTAGGAAGTTAACAATGTCACATGTCAGCATTTCTCATATTGAATTAAGTAACACCGATCATTCTGTTCTTAAAGTTGTTATTGGTTTATTGGCAAAAAACGGTGTCAAAGCGGAAATTTTAGATAAGTCAAACACGACAGGTAGTGTGACGATTGTTGATATTGATACGCCTGTGGGTAAGACTTTTTATGAAACTTTTACTGATCGTAAGCGTACTTTATTAATATTAACCCATGAAACAGTTAATGATCAGCGTCATATTGTATTAAAAAAACCTGTTCGCGTACAAACATTACGAGATGTATTGCTAGATGTCAGTGTTAACGCAGGTTCAACACCGACTTCACCTTCTAAAAACAAAACGGCAGATACAGTTGAAGCAACAGTTAAAGTTAATTTCAAAGAAACTTTATTTTTTACCTTATTGAAAGCAAAACAAGAAAAGCAAATTACGCAAATTTTTTGTCCACCTTATTCACCTTTATTTGTCAATCCAGAAAAAGGGATTATTGCAACCACAGCTTCACGTGATATATTACGCAAAATTACCCGTAATCAAACGGGACCGGTGAAAGATACCAAAGTATCAGATGCTGATTTTGAAATTTTATCTAAGGGACAGTTGATTATACCATTAGAAAATATACTGTGGAGTGCGGCATTATATGGCTCACAAGGTCAATTGGTCGCAGGACACACGGCTGATATGCCTGTACAAATGAAAGCGTGGCCCAATTTTTCACGGTTAGAATTTGAACCCGAACATATGAAAATGACGACTATAATGACATCATCTCCATTGACGTTAAAGCAATTGGCTGAAAAGACAAAAGTACCTTGGGAAAAAGTCGTCGGTTTTTATAATGCCGCCATGGCAACTGGCTTGATAATTCTTAATCCCACTAATTTACCAACAGCCATAACCAAAAGTAGTGAAAAATCAGGTCTATTTAGTAAAATTGCGCAACGACTTAAAATTGCTTCATAAATCAACTTGATGATCTAGGATTACAATATAGTTATGCCAGAACTTGTCAGATTGAGTTTTTCAATTGAACAACCGCTGGTTGAAAAATTGGAAGATATGGTGCAAAAACACAACTATAGTAATCGTTCTGAATTTATTCGTGATATGATTCGGGCAAAATTAGTTGAGCAAGCATGGGAAAATAATGAGGAAGCATTAGGTACAATTACGCTTATCTACGATCATCACGCACGATTACTTAATGAAAAATTGACCGACGTGCAACACCATCATCACACTTTAGTTTTAGCAACCACCCATGTGCATCTTGACCAACATCTTTGTGCAGAAATGATCATGGTTAAAGGAAAAGCCAGTGAAATCCGATCGTTAGCTGACTTATTACAACAACCCAAAGGCGTATTACATTCAACTTTATCAATGACCTCAACTGGCAAGCAAATCATTAACCGCTAATTTTCTTTTAATATCATGAGACTACTTATTATTGAGGATGATGCTTTACTAGGCAATGGTATTCAAACTGGATTGATGCAAGCAAATTACGCTGTCGATTGGGTTACCGACGGTGAAGCGGGAGAACATGCGCTAAAAGTTGAAACGTATGAAGCACTGATTTTAGATTTAACCCTGCCTAGAAAGGGAGGATTGCTTATTTTAAAAGATTTACGCAAACGCGGTGATAGTTTACCCGTTTTGATTCTAACTGCCAGAGACACCGTAACAGATAGAGTGATTGGCTTAGACAGTGGTGCAGACGATTATTTAGTCAAACCCTTTGATTTAGATGAACTAATGGCACGTTTACGCGCGTTATTGCGACGTTATCATGGACGTGCAATGCCAATTATTCAATATGGTGATCTCCAATTAGACCCAGCCGCCCATACTTTGACTCAAGCTGGACAAGTGATCATTTTATCTCCACGTGAATTTGCTATTTTACAGATGTTGTTAGAAAATACTGGGCGTGTTTTATCGCGCAATCGACTAGAAGAAAGTTTATACAGTTGGGACGAAGTAATAGAAAGTAATGCCGTTGAAGTGCACATTCATAATTTACGTAAAAAACTCAGTAAAGATTTAATTCGCACCGTGCGCGGCGTAGGTTACATCATCGTACCCAATCATGATTCTAAGCAACAATAAACCAATTACTACCCAGCTATTTTTAAAATTTTATGAGTCAATATTTTTCCATACATCCTGATAATCCACAAATTAGGCTAATTAAACAAACTGTTTCCATTATTCAAGACGGTGGCGTTATTGTTTATCCAACCGATTCTTGCTACGCCATTGGTTGCCATCTTGATGACAAAACTGCACTTGATAGAATTTCGCGCATTCGTCAAGTAAATAATGAACACAACTATACTTTACTTTGTCGAGACTTATCAGAAATAGGTACTTATGCCAAAGTGGATAACATTGCATTTCGTTTTATGAAAACCTTAACGCCCGGTGCTTTCACCTTCATTTTAAAGGCAAGTCATGATGTGCCACGTCGTCTACAAAATCCAAAACGTAAAACCATTGGCTTGCGCATCCCTGATCACGCCATTGCTCAAGCGATTTTAACCGAATTAAATGAAGCACTATTAACATCAACGCTCATCATGCCGGGGAAAACTATACCAGAAATTGATCCTGAAGAAATTCGCGAATTACTCGAAAAGCACGTTGATCTGATTATTGATGGCGGTCATTGTGGCGTTGAACCCACGACAGTCATTGATTTTACAGGAGATAGTCCAGAAATTGTGCGACAAGGTAAAGGACACGTTGACATCGCCTAATTATTTACTAATCAATGAAATGAATGACGCATTTTTATGACAAATAACGCTAAATTTTCGCTTTCCTATCTGACTCATTGGAAAATGATTTTACCGCGCTATCTCAAAAAAAAGTCGCTATTAACTGAAATAATCTTAAAACGACGCGAAATTTTCATTTTACCCACTCGCTCCGGTTTTTTATTCGCACTGGTATTATGTTTAATGCTATTAGGCTCAATGAATTACAATAATAGTATGGGATATATGCTGACATTTTTATTGGGTAGCATGGCAATTGTTTCAACTTTACATACTCACCGCAATTTATTGGGTTTACGCATAACAACGGGCAAAGTCACACCTGTATTTGCGGGCGAAACCATCCAATTTGAACTCTTATTAGATAATCAAAATCATGCGGCTCGCCACGTACTTGGATTTGAACGCTGTTTAATAACCACTTCTTGGCGACCAAAAACTGTTGCATATCATCTTGTCGATGTCCCAGAAAATCGATTAATTCCCATTTATTTTGCTGTGCCCACTGAACAACGCGGTCATATCGCTCTGGGAAAAATAATGATCAGTACGCAATTTCCACTAGGATTATTTCGCGCATGGGCGTATATTCAACTGGATTTTTCTGGACTTGTTTATCCTGCACCACAAGGTCATGATAAACTGCCACAAACGCAATCAACGGACAATAATTTACAAGGTGATACCTCTGTAGGTAGTGGTGATGATTTTATCGGTTATCGCAACTATCAAGTAGGTGATTCGCCGCGTCATATCGATTGGAAAGCCGTAGCACGCCAGCAAGGTTGGTTAATTAAACAATTTGGTGGCGGGGAAACAATTCGACAAATTTGGCTTAACTGGGAAAATACCCAAACAACAACGGTAGAAACAGCACTGTCTCAACTCTGTTTATGGGTATTACTGGCGGATCAACAAAATGCACAGTACGGTTTACAACTACCTCATCAACAAATTGAACTGAATGTTGGATCGCAGCATCGTGCTAATTGTTTGAAAGCACTTGCATTATTTGATGAAAAATCTTTATAATATTTATTTTTATGTACTATGACTGAAAAAATTATCGTTGGCATGTCAGGCGGCGTAGATTCTTCCGTTGCCGCTTTATTACTCAAGCAGCAAGGGTATGAAGTACATGGCTTGTTCATGAAAAATTGGGAAGAAGATGATACAAATAATTATTGTAGTGCAGCAGAAGATTTGCATGATGCACAACTGGTTTGTCAACAATTAGATATTCCACTACATACAGTCAATTTTTCAACCGAATATTGGGATAACGTATTCAGCCTATTTTTGCAAGAATATCAAGCCGGACACACCCCAAATCCTGATATATTGTGTAATCGAGAAATTAAATTTAAAGTATTTTTAGCACATGCCTTACAATTGGGCGGTTCTGCTATTGCTACAGGTCATTATGTCCGTTCAATTAAAAATGAATATCATCAACTTTTAAAAGGTTGCGACTTAAATAAAGATCAAAGCTACTTTTTATATACTTTAACCCAAGATCAACTTGCTAACAGCTTGTTTCCTATTGGAGATTTACCAAAACAACAAGTACGTTTTTTAGCAGAAAAAGCTCAATTACCAACGCATCAGAAAAAGGATAGCACCGGTATTTGCTTTATCGGCGAACGTCCTTTTAAAGAATTCCTTGCTCGCTTTTTACCTGCCCAACCCGGTTCAATTGAAACGCCAGAAGGTCAACACTTAGGACAACATCAAGGCGTTATGTACTATACTTTAGGACAACGTCAAGGTTTGGGTATTGGTGGACAAACAGTAGGTAGTGGTGAAGCTTGGTATGTTGCAGCGAAAGATGTGACTAATAACCGTCTAATTGTGGTACAAGGACATGAACATCCTTTATTATTTTGTAAAACGTTATCTGCGCAACAAGTTCATTGGATTGCGGAAAAACCAACTTCACTACCTTATCGTTGTACAGCAAAAGTACGTTATCGCCAAACCGATCAAGCCTGTACTATCACGCAATTGACTGAGGCGCATTGTTGTGTGGAATTTGATCAACCACAACGTGCAGTTACACCAGGTCAGTCAATTGTATTTTATCAACAAGCGCAATGTTTAGGTGGCGCAGTTATTGATGCACAACTACTTACTTAATATAATGGTAAAAATAGGAGAATATTAATGGGAATTTTTGATATTATTGGTGGTTTAGGTGGACTTGCCTTATGGGTATTTGTATTAGCAATTGTCATTATTTGGATGGGCGTAAAGTCTGTTCCTCAAGGGATGGAATGGACGATTGAACGATTTGGACGTTATACGCGTACTTTATCGCCTGGGCTTAATATTATTATTCCTTTTGTAGATGCTGTGAGTAGAAAGCTCAGTGTCATGGAAGAAGTTATGGATATTCCACCCCAAGAAGTGATTACGAAAGATAATGCAACAGTAAAAGTCGATGGTGTGGTGTTTTTTCAAATTGTTAAAGCAGCCAGTGCAGCCTATGAAATCAGTAACTTAAACTATGCAATGGAAAATTTAGCTTTAACGAATATTCGTACCGTTGTCGGTTCAATGGACTTAGATCAATTGTTATCAAATCGTGACGAAATTAATGAGGGTTTGTTAACAGTCATTGATAAAGCAACCGATCCTTGGGGTGTCAAAGTATTACGGGTTGAAATCAAAGACATCCGTCCACCACAAGATTTGATTGACTCCATGACACGCCAAATGAAGGCAGAACGAGAAAAACGCGCCATTGTGTTAGAAGCTGACGGACAACGTCAAGCAGAAATTCTCAAAGCTGAAGGCGAAAAACAAGCCACTATTCTCGAAGCAGAAGGACGGAAAGAAGCAGCTTATCGAGATGCTGAAGCCAGAGAACGTTTTGCAGAAGCTGAAGCTAAAGCCACATTGGTTTTATCACAAGCCATTGCCGAGGGCAATATTCAAGCGATCAACTATTTTGTTGCGGAAAAATATATAAAAGCGTTAGGACAAATCGCCAGTGCAGATAACCAAAAATTAATCTTAATGCCGTTAGAAGCTGCCAACGTCATTGGTGCATTAGGTGGCATCGGTGAAATTGCAAAACACGCATTTAAATCTAACGAATAAAGGCGGATACGATGGATTTTATACCCGTTAATATTACTTTTTGGCATTGGTGGATTTTAGCCGCATTATTATTTTTGCTAGACATCTTAATCCTTGAATTAGGTACTTTTTTTCTATGGTTGGCAATTGCTGCAATGGGGGTAGGTAGTACTTTGTATTTTTTTCCTACAATGAGAGTAGAATACCAAATATTTTTATTTTCAGTATCTTCTATTGCAATTGTAGTATTTGGTCGTTTACTTCTGCATCGATATTCTGCGATGAGTGATCACCCCACTCTCAATCGACGTGGTTCTGAATTTATTGATCAAACTTTCACTTTGACTGCCCCCATTGTTGATGGTACAGGTCGGGTTAAAGCCGGTGATAATAGTTGGTTAGTAGAAGGCGTCGATTGCCCTATTGGCACTAAAATCAAGGTAGTTGGTGTTAATGGTACCCGTTTACAAGTTGAACCCATTCCTTAATTATTTTTTGACCTATTAACGAGAAATCATTATGAAAAACAGCGAACACGGTGTAAAATCAATACATCCAAAAGATGCATGGCAATTACTGCAAGACAACCCCAAAGCAGTACTCATTGACATTCGCTCAACAATGGAATATTTATTTATTGGACATCCTAAGGGATCAGTACATATTCCTTGGATTAACGAACCTGAATGGAAAATAAATCCACATTTTGCCGCTGAAGTACGTAAAGTATTGTTAGGCGGTGTGATTGAAGATTTTGATGATGAAGCAACTTCTTTAGAAGGGGCACCGATATTGTTAATTTGCCGTAGTGGGCGGCGTTCCTTAGAAGCGGGTAAATTATTAGTTAAAGAAGGACTGAAGCACGTCCACAATATCATAGAAGGGTTTGAAGGCGATTTAGACAGTGATCACCACCGTAGCATGCTAGGCGGATGGCGTTTTCATAATTTGCCATGGGAACAGTGTTAATAAGCAAGCAATACTCTCTACCAAGTCCATTTAAAATTGCTTATCCTCATAAGAGAAGATAATAAGAGTTTGTATCTCATGAAAAATAAGAGGAAATTTTAGTCTCGTGTCTATTCTTTCTAGTGCTATGTCAACATCCGTACTTGAATTAAAAGGCAATTTACTGACTGTCATGATTTTGCGATTATTCGATGCAAACATTGCAAACATTACAACACAATTGGCTGAAAAGATAGCGCAAGCACCTGATTTTTTTCAATATGCGCCTTTAATCATTGATTTACAATCATTGCCTGATAATGACTTGGATTTGCCCTACATCATTGGTTTAGTTAAAACACACGGCTTTATGCCCATTGCCATACGAGGAGGGCATGAAAAACATCGTGAAATGGCAATTGCACAAGGATTGGGTTTATTTCCCAATGTGCCGGTAAAACCAACGCGTACACGTGCTGAAAAACCCATTTCTTCACCGTCTTCTTTACCAACTAAAGTTGTCACACAACCCATTCGTTCTGGTCAACAAGTCGTTGCTTTAAAAGGAGATTTAGTGATACTTTCCACAGTCAGTCCAGGTGCTGAAGTATTGGCACAACGTCATATTCACGTGTATGGTACCTTACGTGGGCGTGCGCTGGCAGGTGTGAATGGCGATAAAGAAGCCCGTATTTTTTGTCAAAGCTTTGATGCTGAACTCGTTTCCATTGCTGGACATTATCAACTCAATGAACAACTTGAAGATAATATGCGCGGACGACCCACCCAAATTTATTTAGAAGATGAAATGCTTAAAATTCAAACGCTTGATTCTATACCGCGTTGATCGATTTTTGCGGTAAAAAATGATAGCGTTCATATTTATATTCTATGCATATCGATATACAATATGAAAATATATTCATTCACAACCGTGTTAAATTCTTATGACACGTTTTAAAAGCAGGTAAAATGGCAAAGATTGTTGTTATTGCATCCGGTAAAGGTGGCGTTGGGAAAACAACCACCAGTGCTGCCGTTGCTACAGGATTGGCAATGCGCGGACATAAAACCGTTGTTATTGACTTTGATATTGGCTTACGTAATCTAGACCTTATTATGGGCTGTGAACGCCGTGTGGTCTATGATTTTGTTAATGTGATCAATGGTGAAAGCAATTTAAATCAAGCACTTATCAAAGATAAACGCATCGAAGAGCTTTTTATCCTACCCGCTTCACAAACTCGCGATAAAGAAGCATTGACACAAGAAGGTGTGGAAATCGTTTTAACTGAATTAAAACAGCGATTTGACTTTATCGTCTGTGATTCTCCGGCGGGTATTGAACACGGTGCTATCATGGCAATGTATTTTGCAGATGAGGCGATTATCGTCACCAATCCCGAGGTATCCTCTGTACGCGATTCTGACCGTATTATCGGCATGTTAGCGAGTAAAACTTATCGTGCTGAACATAATATGACACCCATAAAAGAACATTTATTAATCACACGATATGCACCAAAACGGGTGAATAGTGGTGAAATGCTCAGTGCAGAAGATGTTCAAGAAATTTTGGCAATTCCATTATTAGGTGTTATCCCAGAATCCACCTCAGTATTACAAGCCTCCAACGCAGGTATACCCGTTACTTTAGACAAAGAAAGTGATGCTGGACAAGCTTATTTAGACGTTGTCGCACGCTTTTTGGGAGAAAATCGTCCACATCGTTTTATGACATCTTTTAAAAAGAATTTTCTAACTCGGTTATTTGGAAATTAACATGAGTTTTTTCGATTATTTCCGCTCATCTCATCAAAGAAAAACGGCTGACGTTGCCAAAGAACGACTACAAATTATCGTGGCACATGAGCGTAGTAAACGTAATAATCCACAACCGGATTACTTGCCTTTGCTACAAAAAGAACTGCTAGAAGTCGTTAGAAAGTACGTTGTGGTAGAAGATGAACATATTAAGGTGCATATTGAAAAAGATGGCGATTATGAAGTGTTGGAAGTCAATATTGCTTTACCAGAAACTGAAAATCGTCGTTAAAAATTTAACAAGTAAATATAGGGGAATTTAACGCGCA
Source organism: Thiomargarita sp. (assembly GCA_020721045.1). Taxonomy (GTDB): domain Bacteria; phylum Pseudomonadota; class Gammaproteobacteria; order Beggiatoales; family Beggiatoaceae; genus DYNN01. The sequence goes on from DYNN01000002.1 coordinate 8,998, forward strand.
TATGCCCTGTATATCAGTCGATTCTTTTTTATGAAATTGCTCACTTTTAATGAAAAAGACCGTAGGTCCGATTAGCGAAGCGTAATCGGACGCATGTTATTCGCCGCCACTAACCGAAATATCTATATCACTACATCAATTTAGTAAATAAATGCCTTGCGTGATTGGGCATGATTTAATGATTTTTTTGTTTTGAGATGTGAGATTATTAATCTGATAAACATGCGTCTGATTACGCTGCGCTAATCGGACCTACGGTCTTTGGAAAATTATTAAAGCAAAGCAATACTTTTTACCCGCGCATAAACCACCATACCCACAGTTAAATTCAGTAAATTAACTGACTTACGAGTGATTCTAGCCAACAATGGATAACCTTTTACACTCAATTGAACCATGACAACCGCTTGTTCTTCCTCAACTAATTGCGTAATCATTGCTTGAAAAATATTTAATATACTGGAAGTTTCATTAACCAAAGCCAAACTGACATCGCGGGCTTTGATGCTGACGCGCACAGATTGCCCAATCGGTGAGTTAATTTTGTGGACCGTGATTTTTTCATCAGCAAAAGTTAAATAAGTTAAATGAAAATCTTTATCGTGTTCAATGATTTTTGCCTCAATAACAACCCCAGCTTCCTCAGTTTTAGTAAAAGGCAAATCTAAACGAGTTAAAATCATAGATAGTGAGTCATTAGCAACCAATTTTCCCCGATCTATTACTAAAATATGATCAGCTAAACGCATGACTTCTGTAAGAGAATGAGTGATATATAAGATAGGAATGGAGAATTCAGTATGTAATTTCTCTAAATAGGGCAAAATTTCTATTTTACTTTGATTATCTAATGCGGCTAATGGTTCATCCATCAATAATAATTTCGGACTGATCAACAAAGCACGCGCAATAGCAACACGCTGGCGTTCTCCCCCAGATAAATGGATAGGATACCGCTTTAATAACGGTGTAACACCTAATAATTCAGCGACTTCATCTGGTGTAATTTTACGTGCGGGTGTGCGTCGCCATCCATAGTGTAAATTTTTTTCAACGGTTAAATGTGGAAATAAGTTAGCTTCTTGAAAAACATAGCCTAATGAGCGTTGATGCGTGGGTAGAAAAAAATGACGGTTCTCATCTTGCCAACATTGTTCATTAATACTTAAAAAACCAATTGGTGTACGTTCTAAGCCAGCTATACAACGGATTAACGTCGTTTTACCAGAACCAGAAGGACCAAATATTGCGATAACACCTTGTTTTGGCGCGTTAAATTCAAGGTCTAAAACAAAGTTTCCTTTTTGCAGATAAAATTTTGCAACGATACTCTCCATAGTTCTATAAAATCCTTTTAAGAATGGGCGAATTACCTAGGGTATTACTCGATAATTTTTATTAATAATTTTAATGTTTTAGCTAATGGAGTACTGACAAACCAATGATCCTCAAAATAGTTCTTTAAAGCCAATAAACCATTTTTTAGCTCAATTTCTACTTCTTGGTTAAAGATATCAGTGATCACTTTATAAGTTAATTCCATTGCAATCCGGTCATCTTCACCCATATAAATAAATTTAGCATTTTCGGTATTATTTAATTTTTCAATTTGATCTTTTGCTGCTTTACCAGTGACTTGTGCAACCCTTATATCTCTAAAAATACCAAAACGTACATTTCTATGATTAATTGCTAATTCACTGATATTTTTTATTCGTGCCGCAAATGACACGCCGCTTACTTGCAAGAAACCTATCAAAAAAGTTTCAGTGGTGTTTTTAACCGATAATTTAAATAAAATGTGTTCTGGCAGCTTCTTTTTGCCCATTCTCAAGTAATCAGTTTCTAGTAAATGAAACTGTTCAATTGCTTGAATAATTGTAGTTAATTTGCCAACATCATCAGTGTCACTGATAATTGTATTTTTGTGATAATCTTCTACCAGCATTGATTTTTGTAATGTAATATAATCAATGAGTTCTTGTTCACTATTTTCTGCTTGTTCAACAATTAAAGGTAATTTTGGTAAGTTTAACTTATTTTTTAATAAAGCAATGTCATTTTTAATTATTTCTAATTCGTGTTTAATCGTTTCTTCAAAACTTAAATAAATATAAGGTAATTGTATATTATTGATTTTAAGGCGATAATAATCTGCTGCACTGTTTAACATGGCACGAATAGAAGTATGATTTAAAATACATGCCAATTCTGTTTGCTCAAACAATTCTTCTAAAGTAATACCGTTCATTTGCGCACGTAGTGATAAAATCTCACGTAACACCTCAGAAGTCGGCGCGCGTAACCGTATCTTTTGCTGGGAAATTCGATCAATAATCGAACCATCAAATACGCACTGAAAATGATCCCAACGATCTGGAAAGAGGTTCAAAATAATTAAACTATTGGGTACATGGGTAAAAATTTCTTTAACTGCTTCACCAAATTGTAATAATAGTCGTTCATTGTATTTTAAGCCTTCTAACTGGTCAAAAATGATAATTAAGGGTTCATCGATAATTGATAATTTACTGAAAACACCGATGGCTTCTAAAGAAAATTCTTCTTGACTGATTTCATCATTCCAATTAGGTAACTTTAATTTTTCCAATTCGCTATTTTCCAATTCGTTACCAGAAAGCCATCTTCTGACTAATTCGCGTCTTGTTGAGTCAGAATAACTACAAAACTTAATTAACCCTTTGATAATAGAGTTAGAATAACCGCCAGAACCATAAGTTTTGTCCCACCAATCAACCGTTTTTTTCTCAATATATTCCCAATTGCGTCGTTTTTTATCTGTACCTTCAGTGCCTAAAGTGCCGTAAATCGCCAAATAAGATTCGGATAATATTTCTAAAATTTCTTGTTCACGTTTGGTCGGTATTTCTTTTTGTTTAATAAAATCAATTACTAATTTAGAAAAACTTTTTGCTAGTAGATGTTCTAATTGGGAATAGTCGGTGTGTGGTACTTTTTCTACAAATGATTCCAACATGCGACTATAAGTGTGATACAGCACAGCATCAGGATTATTGGGTTGCCGAATGAATAATAATCGATTGCTTTTCAGTAGGTGATTAGCCAAACGCATCATCAGGTGAGTTTTACCACTACCCGCTTCTCCAATGACTACTACACCTTTACTTTGATGATTTTTATCTTGTTTAATATCATTTAACATTGAAGTTAATATTAAAAATTCGTCATGATAAACTTCTGATAAATCAATATGATGTTGAAATGGCGTGTCGACACGACTGTCGCCATAGGGATTGGGTTTTCCTTGTAATGTTTGTCTTAATTTTATTTCCACAAGATGGCAATAGAGATAATAAGTAAAAATTGCATCATATTTAGCACTATGGGCTAAATTTGGATTAAAATAATAAGTTTCATGTTTTAAGTGTAGGTATTTACTGAGATATTCTAAAGAATAACTTGCTAAATTTTGGTATACTTCTTTGGCTAATTGCAAACTACAGATAAAGTTCAAATTGGACCATTGGATGCCTACTTGATGAAAACTGTGTTTTAAAATTTGTATATCGTGTTCAGCGTAATGACAGATTATCAGTTTATCTTGTGCATATTGTAGAAAATAAGTTACTATAGTTAATAGGGGTTTAACTTGTGTATTAACTAGGGTATTTTTCCATTGTTCTTGCACAAATGCTTCATAAATCAATTTTCCACTGTGATCAATGATGGCGATTTCTGTCATCGCATCACTACCTTCTGTATCAACTGTGATAAAATTTTCTTTCATAGAATTAGATAGCGGATGAAGAAAGTTCTCGTTTGATCGCCTTTATTCAACAGTCGAGCGTCTTTTATTTATTTGATATTATGGAGATTTTACTAGCGACTTCCATTGACGAGTTGTGCTAATTTTGATTGTCTTGGTGTTGATAATGGTGCATCAGTGTTGGCAACAGCCACTGTTTCTTGTTTTGCTACTGTAAGTGGTTCTAACTGTGCCATCAATGATTTTGATTCTTCGAGAAAATCTGTACGATATTTTTTTGCAATTGCAACTGTATTCGGTAACTTAGCAGTCAATGGATTTGCTGCTGTGCCATCAATATGAAGTTCAAAATGTAAATGTGGTCCAGTGGCAACGCCCGTGCGTCCAATATAAGCGATTACTTGCCCTCTTTCTACTGATTGTCCCTCTGCTAGTTGACTCGCGTATTTAGATAAATGAGCATAAAGAGAGCTATATTTATCAGAGTGCTTAATTTCCACTACTTTACCGTAACCACTTTGCCAACCCACAGAAGTGATTTTACCTTCGCTAACAGCTAACACCGGCGTACCATTGGGCGCAGCATAATCAATTCCTTTGTGTTGACGTTGTAAATGGAAAATGGGATGTTCACGCACACCAAAATAGGAAGTGATGCGCGCTGATGGAACAGGAGATTTCAGAAATGCTTCTTCAAAACTGTCGCCTTCTGGTGTGTAATAAGCGGTTACACCATTTTCATTAGTATAACGCACAGCCGCATCGATATGTTTCTTTTTACCGGTAACAAATTTAACTGCTAAAATATTACCATCTTTTTGTTTTTTATCAATGGTATATCTTTCATATAAAATATTAAATTGGTCGCCGCGATGCAACTTATTTATAAAATCTTTATTTAAATGTAATATTTGCAGAGAATTATTAATTAAATCTTGTGAAACATTTGCTTTTTTAGCGTCTTTGTATAAGGAACTATGCACAGTAATTTGGGTAGATATGATGCTAATTTCACGATCACGCGGTTGTATTTCACTAACAAAACGTTTTTTAGTCTGATGAATACGCAATTCTGTTTCAAAATCAACACCTACAATCAATTCTTCCACATCGCCTGTTTCTGGATCACGCTTAATACGTATTTTTTGACCCAGATAAAGATTTTGTAATTGTTCACTTTGTTTTTTAAGTGCCAGCATTTGATGCAAGTGGTCTTTATTTAAGCGATTACGTTGAAAAATAGTTGACAAGGTATCACCCGAGCGCACTACAATTTTCAACCAAGGAGAAGGAGGTAATTGAGGTAATTTGACTTGTATATTAGTCAAGGTTGATTGCACTTTTTCTAGGGAAGTGGTCAAAGAATCTTCTGTTCTTTTGGCAAATAATGAAGCACTGCGCAATGCAATACTGGGCAATACTGACATAGAATTAATACCGGGTAACATAGAACTCGATGTGCTATTATTCAATAAACTAAATAATGTTTTTTGCTTCAATTGGTCAATAGAAGCATTACTGGACGAAGTATTCGGTGGTGATTCTAAAAGCGAGGCATTGGAATTATTTAACCACCATAGTAAGGGAAAAATTATGATCATAATACTTATCATTAGCCATTTATAATGACGTAGTGAAATATGGTGTAAGACCAGACCCTTCTCAATTGAATAACTATAAGATTGCGTTATTTGGTCTGGTAAAGCGGGATGTTGCAAAGTATCCACATCACCTAACACACAAGGATTTTTCAGTTGTAACAGCCGACTTAATCTCGGATTAGTTTTCTTCAATTTTCTAATATAGTTAGATTGGTAAATAATTTTTCTTTTATAAGACATATCTAAGCACTCAACTGGTTTGGTAGAAAATAACCTGAATGCTTTTTTAAGTCAATTATTTTCATAATAATCATCCGTACCTTAAGAATAAATTTTTGTATTATCAAGCCAATAGCGATATTTCTTTAAAATAGCAGTTAATAAGCATTGTTTGAGAGAGTTTAAATTGAGAATTACTGAAAATCTGGCGCTGTGCTAACATCACGCCCGTGTAATATGCTATGATTCACAATTTAACTTTAATCAACGGGTAATCCATGTTTTCCAATCAACTGAATATTGCTGATTTTGATAGTGAATTGTGGAATGCAATGACTAGCGAAGTTAGGCGTCAAGAAGAACATCTTGAACTCATTGCTTCAGAAAATTATGCCAGTCCACGTGTTTTACAAGCTCAAGGCTCTGTATTAACTAATAAATATGCAGAAGGTTATCCGGGCAAACGTTATTATGGCGGTTGCGAATTTGTCGATATCGCTGAACAGTTAGCCATTGATCGCGCTAAGCAATTGTTTAATGCCGATTATGTTAATGTGCAGCCCCATTCTGGTTCACAAGCCAATGCAGCCGTTTACATGGCATTATTATCGCCCGGTGATACGGTATTAGGTATGAGTTTAGCCGATGGCGGACATTTAACCCATGGCGCAAAAGTCAACTTTTCTGGTAAAATTTATCATGCTATTCAATATGGTTTAAATCCTACGACCGGTGAAATCGATTATGAACAAGTCGAACGATTAGCCCTTGAACACAAGCCAAAAATGATCATGAGCGGTTTTAGTGCTTATTCGCGCGTGGTTGATTGGCAACGGTTGCATGAGATTGCTGATAAAGTCGGTGCTTATTTGGTTTCTGATATGGCACATGTCGCAGGTTTAGTGGCTACTGGTTTATACCCCAGTCCGGTGGCAATTGCTGATGTCACAACAACAACGACTCATAAAACATTGCGCGGTCCAAGAGGCGGTTTAATTCTTGCCAAATCTAATCCGGACATTGAAAAGAAATTGAATTCCCTAGTTTTTCCCGGTACACAAGGTGGTCCGTTAATGCACGTGATTGCTGCTAAAGCTGTTGCATTGAAAGAAGCTTTGCAACCTGAATTTAAAGCGTATCAACAGCAAGTTATTGATAACGCACGCGCAATGGTGAGTGTCATGTTATCACGCGGTTATAATATCGTTTCTGGCGGCACGGATAATCACTTATTTCTTGTTGATTTGATTAATAAAGGATTGACCGGTAAAGCAGCAGATGCAGCGTTAGGCAATGCGCATATTACGGTAAATAAAAATGCGGTGCCCAATGATCCACAATCTCCTTTTGTAACAAGTGGAATTCGTATTGGTACGCCCGCTATGACAACGCGCGGTATGGGCACGACAGAAGCTGAACAAATCGCTCATTGTATCTGTGATATTTTAGATAATATTGATGATCAAGCTGTTCAAGCCACGGTTAAATCACAAATAATTACACTTTGTCAGCGTTTTCCTGTCTATGGTTGAAATGAATAATTCTCTCAATAATCATGATCAATATTACATGGCATATGCGCTACGGCTTGCAGAACGCGGCTTGTGGACAACTGACCCTAATCCACGCGTTGGTTGTGTGATTGTCCATGAAGGTCAAATTGTGGGTGAAGGCTGGCATCAGGTGACTGGTGAACCTCATGCTGAAATTCATGCTTTGAAGATGGCTAAAGAAAAAGCCGCTGGTGCCACATGTTACGTGACTTTAGAGCCTTGTTGTCATCACGGACGTACGCCACCTTGTACTGATGCCTTAATTAAAGCGGGCATTGCTCGTGTCGTAATTGCAGTAGTTGATCCTAATCCGCAAGTTTCTAGTAAAGGCATTGAACAATTGTTACATGCAGGAATTATGGTGGAAACCGGCATTTTAGGACATGAAGCGGAACAATTAAATATCGGTTTTTTCAAAAGAATGCGCCATAATCGTCCACATATTCGCTGCAAATTAGCCATGAGCTTAGATGGACGCACCGCCATGGCATCGGGCGAAAGTCAGTGGATTACGTCTAAAGATGCGCGAATGGATGTGCAAATATTACGAGCGCGTAGTTCGGCAATTATGACCGGCGCAGGCACTATTTTAGCCGATAATCCGTCGTTGACAGTGAGGGAAGATGATTTACCCGATCACCTGTTACAATTTGCTAAAATCAGACAGCCATTACGTGTTATTGTTGATGAACATTTAAGCACGCCTCCTGACGCAAAAATATTAACAGCGCCCGGACAAACGGTGATTTTTACCGCATCAAGTAGTGAAAGTGTGAAAATGATGCTGGAGAAAACAGGCGTAAAAGTCGTTCATTTACCCTGTCGCGATAGAAGAATTGATTTAAATGCGATGTGTCAATATTTAGCTCAAGAACATCAAGTCAATGAATTATTACTGGAAACGGGGGCGACATTAGGGGGATCGATGTTGCGACAAGGTTTGATTGACGAACTGATTATTTATATGGCACCTATTTTAATGGGTAATCGAGCCAGAGGTTTGTTTGATTTACCGCATCTTGAATTGCTTGAGCAAAAAATATCTCTGAATATTAAAGATATACGTGCAGTTGGTTGTGATTGGCGTATTACGGCATACCCTATTTATCATCAAATTGAATCAATATGTTAATTCCTGTTATTCTTTCAGGTGGCGTTGGCAGTCGTTTGTGGCCCCTATCGCGTGAATATTATCCAAAACAACTGCTTACGTTAGTAGGGCAGTATACCTTGTTACAAAATACGGTGTTACGTTTGGATGGTCTGCCTAATAAAACAGCACCACTGATTGTTTGCAATGAAATGCATCGTTTTTTAGTGGCGGAACAATTGCGGGTTCTTGGTATTAGGCATTCACCCATTTTGCTCGAACCCATAGGACGTAATACTGCACCGGCTGTGGCTGTAGCGGCTTTACGTGCAGTATTGCGTGATCCGGAAGCTGTGTTGTTGATTTTACCGGCTGATCATGTGATAGTGGATGCCGCTCGTTTTTGTGAAGCCGTAATTGCGGGTATTCCATTGGCTGAAACCGATTATTTGGTGACTTTTGGCATTGTGCCCGATAGACCAGAAACCGGTTATGGTTATATCAAAGCCGATTATCCAGTGATCGATACGCCTGCTTATGCCGTGGAGCAATTTGTGGAAAAGCCGCTTTTAGAAACAGCAAAAATATATATTGAATCAGGTAATTATTATTGGAATAGCGGTATTTTCTTGTTTAAAGCAAAACGGTATTTAGCTGAATTGGAAAAATTTGCGCCCAATATTTTAGGTGCGTGTCGACAAGCTATTGATCATGGTTTAGAAGACAGAGATTTTTTACATTTAGACGAAGCAGCTTTTAAAACTTGTCCTAGTGATTCTGTCGATTATGCAGTGATGGAACACACCAATGCCGCTGTGGTTATTCCATTACAAGCAGGTTGGAGCGATGTCGGTTCATGGAGTGCTTTGGCTGACATCAGTGAACAAGATACGCAAGGAAATGTGATTTTAGGCGATGTGTTGACTGAAAATGTACAAAATTGTTATTTGCGGTCAGAACATCGTTTATTGGCGGTAGTTGGTTTGCAAGATCATGTTGTAGTTGAAACTGCCGATGCAGTGTTGGTTGCGCATAAAGAGCAAGTGCAAAATGTCAAAAATATTGTGCTTGCTCTAAAAAATCGTCAACGGGGTGAGGCAAATTTACATCGAAAAGTTTACCGTCCTTGGGGAAGTTATGAAACAATTACAGTGGAACAACGCTTTCAAGTAAAACACATTATTGTCAATCCGGGTGCGGGCTTATCACTACAAATGCATTATCATCGTTCGGAACATTGGGTTGTGGTAAAAGGTACCGCAAAAATTACGCGTAACGATGAAAGTTTTATTCTAACTGAAAATCAATCTACTTATATTTCTATTGGCGTTAAACATCGTTTGGAGAATCCCGGTAAGTTGCCTTTAGAACTTATTGAAATACAATCAGGTAGCTATTTAGAAGAAGACGATATTGTGCGTTACGATGATCTATATGGTCGCACCCATTAACCTTGTGTCAACGCCGAACCCAATAATTTTGCAGTTAAATCAACAATAGGAATGATGCGTTCATAAGCCATACGAGTTGGTCCAATCACACCCAAAACACCCAAAATTTCGCCTTTTAGAACATAAGGAGAGGTAATCACGCTACAGTCACCCAAGACTTCATAGCCCGATTCCTCACCAATGAAAATTTGCATTCCTTGCGCTTTAATGGCTTGATCAAATAAATGTAAAATGTCCTGTTTTTGATTAAATGCTGCAAATAAATCGCGTAACTTTTCAACATTAGATAATTCAGCCACATCCATCAAATTCGTTTGTCCAGATAATACAAAATCGTCCACCATTTCTTCAGTTGCAAAGGCTTGATCTGCAACTTCAATGGCTGCTTTCATGGTTTCATCAATATGTTTACGGACTGCTTTTAGTTCTTGTAGTAAATGCTTCCTAACTGTTTTAATATCTTTACCTGCAAATTCGGTATTTAAGTAATTGGCAATTTGTTGGAGTTCTCTTTCAGAATAACCGCGCGATGGATATATAATGCGATTTTGCACTTCTTGCTCGTTGACAACCAAAATAACTAATATGCGTTTGTTAGATAAAGACAAAAATTCTACATGGCGCAACATATTAGAATCTCGACGTGGCAGCATGACAACACCAACTAAATGAGTAATTTCAGAAAGTAAAGTCGAAGTTTGCTCCATTAAACGCTGTCCACCATATAATTGGGTCAACTGTTTACGCAAAAGGGCTTCTTCTGCACCATTCAACGGATTAATTTGCAATAAAGAATCGATGAAAACTCGATAACCTTGAGCAGTAGGCACCCGTCCGGCGGACATATGCGGCGAACGTACTAATCCCATTTCTTCCAAATCAGCCATTATATTTCTAATAGTTGCTGAACTTAAATCTAACTCAGCATCACGTGATAAAGTGCGCGAACCCACTGGCTGTCCATCACGAATATAACGGGTTATCAGCAATTTTAGTAGATGTTGCGAACGTTCATTCATGACATCATGGCTAATTGTTTTTGGCATAGCGAGATTATTGCATAGAGTGAAATGGGTGGGAAAATTCTGTTACTCTATTGATTTCGTACAAAGTTTGTTTGCAAGACTTACTTATATTGGAAAGAGACAAAGAACAATTCATTGAGGTCACAGATTATAATAATCACAACAACATAAAGCAATTCATAGAAACAAATTTTTTTAATGATATTGATTCAAAATCTAAATTTTAACATCCGCGCTCGCTTCCCCATAAAGTAAGATGAAGTCTAGGCGAATAACGGTATTGTTTTTCCTTACAAATTTCAGCTAACCACTGTTGTCGTTGATTTACTTCATCAGATTCACGCCCTTGCGGCATTAAGATAATCAACTCTTTAGGAATAGCTAATTGCGCTTCTAACTCCTCAACTTCATTAATATCAGAGGGTTGTGTGATCACAAATTTGAGTTGACATTCATAATGATCAAGCAGTTTGCGAATGATATTAGGCTTTAATCGATTTTGTTCATGTAAAATTTGCCAACGTTTATCTTCTGTTGGCGTTGAATGAGCTAACTTTGGGCTAATTGAAATCAGGTGCGCAGCTATTTGACTGAAAAATGTACCATTTGTTTCAACTGTAATATGATGTCCATTTTCATACAATTGTTGACATAAAGCTACAAAATCTTTGCCTTGTACAAAAGGTTCACCACCCGTAATCACTACATTCTTAACTTTAAATTGAGTAATTTGTTGAACAGCTTCTTCAACGGTAATGTCTTTATTTTCGGGTGTCCAACTGGCATAAGGCGTATCACACCATTGACATCTGAGGTTACAAAAACTGGTGCGAAAAAAAACCGATGGTACCCCAATCAATTGTCCTTCACCTTGTAAACTATAAAATATTTCGCTATATTTCATAAACTTGCTCGATATCATCTCGTTGGTAAGAAGCGATACCCGTACAGGTTTCTCGAATAGTTACGCGCATTACTTGGACATTGATTGGACGTTCTAAGCTGACAACTTGTTCAAATAAATATCGTGCCATTATCTCTGCACTGGGTTCGGCTGGAAAGGTAAAAATTTTCATACCTTCCGCACGCAAAGCAGGTAACAGTGGGTCTTGTTCATGAGCCAGATATGCATGATCCCAAAATTCGTTAATCCATTGTTTGAGCGGCGTTTTAATATCACTAAAATCCATAACAAAACAATTATCATTCAATGTAGGTGACATTAATTCAATTGTTGCCTCTCCGCTATGACCGTGTACATGACGACATTTGCCACAATGATGAAGTAGACGATGCGCATATTCAAAATTAATTTTTACTAAAATTTTATACATAGTTAGGCAATATTTGTATAAATATATAAATAACTCTTTGAAAATAAAAGATAATCAAAAATCAACTTAATTTCTGTTTCCATGTAACACATTGATCAGAGTTGTTGGAAATTCTTCTTCACGCATTTTTTTTTCAATTAATTCAAGGTTATATTGTATAGTATGAAAAGTAACCTTATGTTCTTTCTGATCATAAATGGCAAATTGGGCACCACTTTTACCATTGCGTGGCTGTCCAATTGAACCAGGACAAATCAAGCTATGATCAAATTGTTGTAAAGCAATTTCATCTTCAAGATAATATTTGTCTGTTCTACCTTTGCGTGCATACATACCCGGTTGATGTGTATGTCCATGAAAACAAATAGGTATTTTCTTCCGTGCTAGTACATCCAAATTATCTTGATAAGTCATTTCATACACATAGGCATTAAAAAAAGTGGGGTCAATCGGTGCACCGTGCAAAGCTAACCAATTGTCTTCGTGAGCCAATGGCGGTAAATCAACTAACCATTGAATATGTTCACTATTGGTATGTTGTTGAGTCCAAGTGAGTACCCATGAAGCAGTGCTTGAAAAACCTTTCTGAAAATTATTAGTTGCCAGTCCATGATCATGATTACCTTTTAGCACTAAGAAATCAGTTTTTTGAATTAATTCAATACATTCACTTGGATGTGGACCATAACCAACGATATCGCCTGCCATGATGCCTTGCTTAATATTATTTGAATCTAAAAATGCAAGTACAGCTTGTAGTGCCGGTAAGTTAGCATGAATGTCGGCTAAAATAGCTAAGTAGCGATTATGATGTAAGTGAATCGGTGGCACTTGTGGTTTTTTATTGCCTTCATTTAATCCAGCAATAAATTCTTGTATTAACTTTTGTTGATGTTGAGCAGGCATAAAGACATCTTTCATTTGCTCTTCTAATACAATAAGATATTGCACATCAGCAAAATGTTCGATGATCTGTTGACGTATAGCATATCCTAATTGCTTAGCAAGAGACGGCGTCAACCAAGTCAAAGAGCGAAAATAAACGCCTAACATTTGGGCACAAGAGATAAAACGATCCCAACTATAGATGTCATCATCTAAGTAATATAACTGGCGATCGGTTGTCATACCAAAATTGGACAAGCCTTCATCTAACCTAATTTGTAAAGTTTTTGCTAAACGAAAATAGTGATGAAACAAGCGGGTAAAATAGTGTAAAAAATCTTCTGGATTTACCTTTTGATCGACAACAATTTCATGTAGAGGTGCCAATCTAGGGCAAATATTACCAATCACTACTGTTGATTTTTCTTGATGACTGTATTCTGCAACAAACCACGTTTTATCAGGATGATGTACTTGATAGCGTATTTCTTTTTCTAATGCTTGCTTTGCCCATCGTATGGCAGAAAGCGCATCTAAACGGATTTCACTACGTATTTTTAATACGCTATTGATGTCAATATAAACTTTAGTATCAGGACGACCGGTGAAAGTTTCGCCATGAGATAAAGCCGTTTGTTGTGTATTTAGTAATCGGATAATATCATCATCATTATAAGGCGATATTCCACCGACTGCACCAATAATAGTAATGGTATAACTCATTCGCATTGATCCCTTTGTTGGATAAAACTTAGAAAATACGCTAACACCAAGCGCAATCGCAACAACACGGGCTTGATTTTTGCCATAGGATATACGTTGTTTCGTAGGGATAGTGAGGAAGTATTTTCCTGATCATCGTATGGCAAAGATTCTAACAATTTCAACTCGTTGCCAAATACTGTTGGATAAATTCCATTGTCAGAAACTGCCATCTTAGAAATGAAGCAAGATTGTACAGATTTATTCTAACTTTTTGTTTTAGTGAATAAATATTTTAGTCTTCATTAGCACAGAATTTTTTAGCTTGTAATAACCGTTAGTTTACATTAGGGAATACTAGCTAATATTGAGATAGCTGTCCACTTTTTTCTTTGACAAAAGGTACATAGCGTTTATCGATATCGAGAATATGTTCTTGCAACCATATCTTTAAAAACTGCATAATTTGATCGGTATTCACTGACTGACCTTGCTCAAATACGTGACTTAGGAATTCAACTTTTTCAGTCAGCGAATCATGCTCTGCTTTATGTGAAGGATAAGAGGGATAATCACATCTTTCAAGTAAATGTTCCTCATAACTAAAATGCTCTATCGTGTAGTCTAGCAAGCCTCCCAAAACTTTACCTAATGCCTCATTACCATAACCGGCTGCAATTGCAGTATCTAACGCATTAATCAAATCAATTAATTTTTTGTGTTGCGTATCAATAGATTCAATACCCAATCTTAAATCTTCTGTCCATTCCATGAAAGCCACTATAATCTCCTAATAATGATATATGTTTTAACTATCCGCTTAATTTATATCATTATTTCTGGATGCATCTGCTATGCCATATTTTTCTTTCTCAACATAATCCCGTCACCTTGGATAACGCCACAGTCATTTTAGTTTATTTGGCACATTTCATACAATGTCGTGATGAGACTGTAAAATGCTACAATCTCAATCACATCATTTTAATTAATTACCGCTAGGACCCGCTGCACGAATTTCTGCTGTCGTTTCTGTTTCATACTTTTTGAAATTTTCAGCAAACATACCAGCCAATTTTTTCGCTTGGGCATCATAATCAGCAGGATTACGCCATGTATTGCGAGAATTAAGAATTTCTGTAGGTACATTAGGACAACTGGTTGGTATTTGTAAACCAAAGAAAGGTTCTTTTTCCGTAGGTACATTAGCTAATTCACCATTTAACACTGCATTGACCATAGCACGGGTATGCGCAATTTTAAAGCGTTCACCCACACCATAAGGTCCACCACTCCAGCCGGTATTAATCAACCAGACTGTAACATTATGCTCATCTAACTTGCGACCTAATAACTCAGCGTAACGTTGTGGATGTAAAGGCATAAAAGGCGCACCATAACAGGCACTAAAATTAGGCGTAGGCTCGGTCACACCACGTTCTGTACCTGCAACTTTAGCTGTATAACCAGATAAAAAGTGATACATTGCTTGTTCTTTGGTTAATTTAGCAATGGGCGGTAACACCCCAAAAGCATCGGCTGACAAGAAAATAACATTCTTAGGATGTCCACCTTGACCACCACGTGTTGCATTGGGTACGTGAGAAATAGGATAAGAACCGCGCGTATTTTCAGTAAAAGAATTATCAAACAAATCGATCCGTCGATCTGCTGCATTCATAGCCACATTTTCTAAAATAGTACCAAACCGGCGCGTCGTTCCATAAATTTCTGGTTCTGCATCAGGCGATAAATTAATCAATTTGGCATAACAACCGCCTTCAAAATTGAAAATACCTTCTTGGCTCCACCCATGTTCATCATCACCAATTAACACTCTTGATTTATCAGCAGAAAGTGTCGTTTTACCCGTGCCACTTAAGCCAAAGAAAAGTGCAGTTTCACCATTTGCACCAATATTTGCTGAACAGTGCATGGGTAAAATATCTTTTTGTGGCATCAAATAATTCATGACGCTAAAGATTGATTTTTTAATTTCACCGGCATAACTAGTACCACCGATTAAAATTAGGCGTTTTTCAAAATTAAGAATGATAAAAGTTTCGGAATTAGTGCCGTCTGCCTTGGGCACTGCATGAAAACGGGGCACATCAATGACAGTAAATTCAGGGACATGATTCACCAATTCTTCTTTTGTTGCTTGAATAAACATATTTCTGGCAAACAGATTATGCCAAGCATATTGCGTAATAATGCGAATCGGTAAACGATTGTTAGGATCAGCACCCGCAAAACAATCTTGCACAAAAACATCTTGTGTTTGTAATTGTAACGCCATACGTTTATGCAAATCATCGAATTTTTCACTGGAATAAGGGCGATTAATTTTTCCCCACCAAATTTGATCTTTGGTCGTTGCTTCTTCCACAACAAACTTGTCATTGGCTGATCGTCCAGTATGATGTCCAGTACGCACAGCCAACGCACCTAAATGGGCTAACGAACCCTCGTGACGTGCGATAACTTGTTCATACAAAGCGGGTGTTGTCAAATTCCAATAAACATCGCTTAAATTAGTTAAACCATGATTTTCTAAACCGTAACTGCTGTGGTCTTCACAGTGCTTGTCCCGCATATTCTTCTCCGAAAATTGAGTGATTAAATACGATAAATAAACTTTTTGCGCAAGAGAGCCAGATTCGCTATGATACACAGAAATGGATTAATGATACAGAGTGGGTGAGCATTTTACGTGATAATTTTTGATACTCAGTCTAAGTGCAAGTTTACTGATGCAGGAAACGCATTAATCATGAAATGCAGCATACTTTAAATATTTTCATGAATTTTTAGATGCGGTTGTTGTTGAGTGATACAGTGAATATTGCCGCCACCGTGAATCAAATCAAGCGTATTTATCGCTACAACACGTCGTTGGGGAAATAATTGTTGTAAAATTTCTTGCGCAGCTTGATCTGCAGAATCTGCGAAAATGGGCATCACAATCCCACCATTAGCAATATAAAAATTAATATAAGACAGCGTTAAACGTCCTAATTCTGGATGATCTCGTCGACTAGGCTGTTCAATTTCAATCACTTCTAAAGTTCGTCCACATGCATCTTTTGTAGTACGTAATCGCTGTAAATTATCTTGCAAAATCTCATAATGGCTATCTTGTGGATCACGACAAGATAAAGCAACCACAACGCCCGGACGTACAAAACAAGCTAAATTATCAATATGTCCGGTGGTTTCATCATCCTCTAATCCTTCGGCTAACCAAATAATTTGATTAATCCCTAAGTAGTGACGAAAATAATATTCAATATCCACACGAGTAAGATGCGGATTACGAGTAAATAAACACTGTTCCGTAGTTAATAACGTGCCTTCTCCATCAACATGAATTGCCCCACCTTCCAAAGTAAGTGGTGCTTGATAACAGGGTAATTGTACGCTGTGTAAAATACGATCAGCTAACTCATTATCCAACTGATGATCGGCATGGCTACCACTCCAACCATTAAATTGCCAACTCACACCCGCGCCACGACCTTGTTTATCAACGAGAAAAGTCGCACCTGTATCACGTAACCAAGCATCATTCATCGGCAAAGACAAAATTTCAAACTGCTGTTCACTCAGCCGTTTAGCTTCGGTCACATAATCGGGATGTACAACCATCGTCACCGGTTCAAACTGAGCAATTGCGCGAGCTACTTCGATATAACTGGCTTGTGCCCGACTGAGTTCAAAGGGCCAACTATTAGGGCGACAAGGAAAACCCATCCAACAACGTTGATGCAAATGCCATTCAGCTGGCATAAAAAAGTGATCATCCCGAGGTAATTTCATTATAATTAACCATTTATCCTTCATCATTTTTAATAAGAGAGATTTCTACACGGCGATTTTGCTGTCTACCCATCGGCGTTGTATTGTCTGCAACCGGGAAATTTTTTCCAAAGCCTTTTGCCGTAATTTTCTCAGGCGCAATACCGCTTCTTATTAGCGCAAGACGCACTGCATTAGCACGCTGTAAAGACAAATTAGTATTATAATCCACGCTGCCGACGTCGTCTGTATAACCTTTGATCAGAATATTATGATCATCATGTTCACGCAAAAAAGTGGCTAATTTTTTAAGATTTTGCAAAGCCATAGGAATCAGCGTAGTACGATCAGTTTCAAACAAAACATCTCCTAAAATCAGTACATTACCAGATTGTAAACTCTCTAATTGTTTTTGTAATTGTTGATTCTTCTCTTGTTCTACAGTCAATTGCTCACCCAACATATTTCCTTCTAACTGCTGTAATTCCTTCAAAAAATTAACCTGTCCACTTACCTTCTCTTCCTTCGTGGATTCGATTAATTTTCGTTGCACAACACGCGCTGCAATTTGAGCTTGTTGCTGTGCTAGATAAGCAATATAACGCATATCGCTGGCATCTTTAGCATTTTGTGCTTGCATGAGCGTTTGTTCGGCTTCACGCAAAGCTAATTCGGCTTCTGATTTTTTTTGCGCTAAATCCTGTAACCCCTTAATTTCCCGCTCATCTTTTTGACTTTCTGCTTGAGTCAGCGCCTTTTCCATGGTTTCTAACGCAGCATGTTCAGGCATAACCGCCGTTATTTCATTGAGTGCTTGCAAAGAATTGTTAATATCATTCATTGCTAACTCAGTCGTTCGCGTCGTATTTTTTAAATTGTCAGTTGTAGCAAATTCTGTATCACCTATACCACAAGTACTACTGATAGTTTCTGCTTTAGGAAAAAAAGAGCGACAACCAGATGCCAGCCCCATCATTGTGGTGATAATTACAATGAAAAGTGTATAATGAAATTTAGCCATGAGTGATTATTTACTGTGATTGATACGTGCTCTCACCATCTTCAGGGAAAGTTGAAAGATAATCATATTTTCCTACCTATATACAATAAAATTTATAGAATAAACTTCTAAATAGCAACTAGATATGGCATTCTACACTATTTATTTTTCTTTTTATAGAGATAGTCTAATTTCAACAATTCTCAATTTTAATAACTGAAAGGTTATGGATATTTTTTAACATGAAACTCATTAAACAATTAAAAAATCTTTTTCTAAAAAAACAAAAACATATTATTAATTCCCTCCATATTTATCATAAAATTCCTGCGCTCACCTTACTCAATGGACAGCAACCAGCAAGTAAACTCATTTCTGATGGAAATATTGCATTATGCTTAATAAAGGGCATTTTTGCGCATTTTTTCATCATTCCTCAAACCAATAAAATAACAGGAATTAGTTTACGATTAAGTAGTTACTGTCGTATTAATCATTCACATTTAATTATCAAAATAGAAAATTTTACTCAACGTTTTAATGTCAGTCAGATCAAAGACAACGAATATACTCACTTTACTTTTTCAACACCTTATACTTGTATTGCTGGAAAATCGATAGAAATTACGATTTATTCCGATGATGCGACTGAAAACAACGCGATTGCTCTATGGTGTGCAGAAAATATTTTACCTTTTTCTTACCAATTAAATTTTGATCTACTAGATTTACCTTTTACTGAACAACCACAAGTAAGCATTATAATTCCTATATTTAACAATGTATTATATACCTACAATTGCCTATTAAGCTTACAACAATGCGATCAACAGATTAGCCAAGAAATTATTTTGATCAATAATGCCTCTACCGATGAAACGACCCAATTACTTTCTCATCTTTCTCATCAATGTAAAATCATTAATAATCAAGAAAATCAAGGTTTTGTCCAAGCATGTCATCAAGGTGCTGACATTGCACAAGGCGAATTTATCGTTTTGTTAAATAACGATACACAAGTGACGCCCGGTTGGTTAGCTAACTTATTGTCTATTATGCAAAAACAACCCAATGTAGGCATTGTAGGCTCAAAATTAATTTACCCAGACGGACGTTTACAAGAAGCCGGTGGCATTATTTTTAACGATGCAACTGGCTGGAATTATGGGCGTTTTCAACAAATTACACATAACTTATTTAATCAAGATCGCCCTGTAGATTATTGTTCTGGTGCGAGCTTAATGATTCGTAAAGCATTATGGCAACAACTGGGTGGTTTCGATTTACGCTACGCACCGGCATATTATGAAGACACCGATCTATGTTTCGCCGCACGTCAAGCCGGTTATCACGTTATGTATTGCCATAATTCAACAGTCATTCATCACGAAGGTATAACCGCCGGTACTGATGTACAAAGTGGTTACAAACGCTACCAAAGCATCAATCAAGAAAAATTTCAGCAAAAATGGGAAACAGTATTAGCAACCCATTTTCCACCGCCACCCCACTGTTCACCGGACGCAGCCGCTTTTCGCTTAGCCACTGACAAACTCGCTTTTCGTATTCCTAATCAAAAAATTATCGCAACCCATTTTTTAGCTGAAGGATGGGCGCCTAATTTCTGGAGTTACTTAAATATTCATCAGATAGACGAAGAATTACTTTATATTCAGTCGCTTGACTTTAACACAATTATCATTTTAGTGCCTTGGGTAGGTTTTCAACCGACGATAGAACCTATTTGTTATTATGAAGCTTATTTTCAATTTTTTGATCAATTACTAGCGAAAATACAAAAATACAATTTACAAGTCATATTACGGCTAGGTTATACCCACGATAATGGACCGATAAGTACACCCGAAGGTTACTTAAGACAAGTAGTGATTGGCGAAGATAAGACAACATTAATTGCTTGGTGTGATTATTTGGATAAATTATGGCAAATTAGCAAAAAATATTCAAATTTATTAGGTGGTTTCATTACATGGGAAGATTTCTTTTTCATGGATTTAACCCATACTCCTTTGGCACGACGACTGGAGTATGCACAAAAAACTGGTTATCAGCGTTATTTAACTGAAAACTATACTTTAGACATCATTTCACAACATTACTCCCAAACTTTTACCACTTACCAAAGCATTCCCATTCCGGCAGCTAAAACACAAGGAATACAGCTATTTTGTGAATTTTGGGATAAAATGCTGATAAATACTATTTTTACCACGTCTAAAAACCACTTTCCATTGTTAAGTATGGAAGTTAGAATAGATTGTGATACTGAAGGTGAGCAAGATATTTTAATTTGCCATGAAAAGACCTTTGATTTAACACCTGATGCGCATATTTCCATGATTTACTATTCACCTGCTTGGGGTGCGCCTAATGAAGGTCAATGTGATTCAGCACAAACGATTTTAACTCGTATGCAGTTTATGTTTGACCATATTCATGCACAAACACAAAATAGTATTTTTATCGATCAATTTAATTTTATCGATAATACACCAGGTTTTGAAGCTAATACCCGTATTCAACAAGAAGAACTTGCTGATTTTTTAGATAATGTAGTAACTTTATTACAAAATAATACCATTGGTTATGGATTATGGACTTTACGTGATGTAGCCGCGAATTTACTGCGTAACGGGCTTTTTACTCAACAATATCCTAGTTGGGAAATAGAACACGGTCAGGTGATTTTTGATGCTGAAGCGCAAAAATATGCTGTTTGTCTGCAAAATAAAGGCAAATTAAGCCAATTGGTCACTCAAAGTTTTGGTGTTGCTTTAGTTAAAAATCAGCCATTTAAATTAGATTTTCAATTAAAAGCAACAGAAATAAATAATTGTTCAATTAATATTTTGATTTTAAAAGAAAATAATATTATTTATCAACACACGATTACCACAATAACAACAGCCTGGCAAAACATTCATTTAACTGGAATTCAATTTGAGATAGGTTGTTATTTACAAATAATTTATCAAGGGAAAGCTGATATTTTATTAAGTCATTTTTATTTATATCAGATTTGCCAAGAAAATGGGGTAATTGATATCTATGGTAAAAAGAAACATTTTTATCCTAATTTATTAAAACTTAATCAAAAATTAAAATCAACTTACCAAATTGAATTAAAAAGTTTCTTAGAGAAAACGGATTTATTTGGTTATCGTTTACGTGGGCTTTATTCCGATTTATGGATGGGACAACAGTTGTCAGGCAAATTAGCGACTTTATCAACAGAACAGGCAGAAATTTACTTTTTAGTTAAAATATATGTGCCTGAAATATGGGAAAATTATCATAATAA
Organism: Thiomargarita sp.; assembly: GCA_020721045.1. GTDB lineage: Bacteria > Pseudomonadota > Gammaproteobacteria > Beggiatoales > Beggiatoaceae > DYNN01. The sequence goes on from DYNN01000002.1 coordinate 30,726, forward strand.
ATTGGTATTAATGATTGATGAACAGGTTTTTTCAATTGAACATTTAATTATAGCAGGTTATCAAGAAGTTCATTGGGTAATTAAAAACGATTTTGTGACTGAGTGGATTAAATTTCAGTTACAAGTTCAACAAGTTTACCAGATAAAACAATATGATATCCAATCTCAAGATGGACGCGCGGTCAGTATGCAGATTGTCGGTTTAGGCTTGGTAAAACAGAATAAGTAATCATTGCACCCCTAGAAGTTTTGCTAAAAAACAATGTAAGATCGCGCTAACCTTATCTTTGGATTGAATTTTTAATGTGGTTGCCTTGCTCATTCGACAAAACAGTTGATATTGCAAACTAAAACCACTAGAATCACAGTGCTGTGGAATGGTTCAATTCAACAAGTTAAAGCCATATTGCTAAAACGAACCAGTGCCATTGGGTTGAAACTACTCAACCAAAATTCTAGTTGTAAGTCTTTTAGCTTATCAACAGAAAGCGAATTATCAAGTACTTGCATTGTTTATGTTTATTGAAACAGTTTCAAATGGAATACAATAAGCCGCTCTACAATTGTTTCTATTTATAATAAATAGTTAATATATCTAATATAAATCACTTTATGAAGGAACTTTACTATGCCACTAGTCTCTATGCGTCAACTCCTTGATCATGCAGCTGAAAATGGTTATGGTATGCCAGCATTTAATGTTAATAACATGGAACAAGTCCATGCGATTATGCAGGCTGCCGACGCAACTAATAGTCCTGTTATTATGCAAGGTTCAGCGGGTGCGCGCTCATATGCAGGTGAAGCTTTTTTGCGCCACCTTATTATCGCTGCAATTGAAGCCTATCCTCATATTCCTATTGTCATGCACCAAGATCACGGTTCAGAACCCGGTGTTTGCTTACGTTCGATCCAAAGCGGTTTTTCTTCCGTCATGATGGATGGTTCTTTGATGGCTGATATGAAAACGCCTTCTAGTTATGAATATAATGTGGAAGTTACCAAAAAAGTCGTTGAAATGGCACATAGCTGCGGCGTTTCTGTCGAAGGCGAATTGGGTTGTTTAGGCTCTTTAGAAAGCGGTAAAGCAGGAAAAGAAGACGGTTCTGGGGCAGAAGGCATATTGTCTCATGATCAACTATTAACCGATCCTGTTCAAGCGGCTGATTTTGTTGCTAAAACAGGTGTTGATGCTTTAGCAATTGCCATTGGTACCAGTCATGGCGCTTACAAGTTTTCTCGCCCACCTACAGGTGATATTTTAGCAATTAATCGAATTAAAGAAATTCATGCACGTATTCCTAATACCCATTTAGTGATGCATGGTTCTTCTTCTGTACCGCAAGAATGGCTAAAAATCATTAACGATCATGGTGGTAAAATGGGCGAAACCTATGGTGTGCCTGTTGAAGAAATCGTCGAAGGTATTAAACATGGGGTCAGCAAAGTCAATATTGATACTGATTTGCGTATGGCATCAACTGGTGCAATTCGTAAGTTTATGCATGATAATCCTAAAGCGTTTGATCCACGTAAATTCCTCAAAGCCGCTACTCAAGGTATGATGGAAATTTGTAAATCTCGTTATGAAGCATTTGGTTGCGCGGGTATGGCGTCAAAAATTAAGCCAATTTCTTTAGAAAAAATGATTAATTTCTATCGTTAATAAATTGCAGTAAAATGGGCATTCAGATATTTCTTATGATCTGATGCCCATTAATTATTTTGTTCGCAACCAATTCTCTGGATTGATTGGAATACCTTGGTGACGAATTTCAAAATAAAGCGCAGTTTGTTCTTTACCGCCGCTGTCACCCACAGTGGCGATAGTATCACCGGTTTCAACCCAAGTTCCTGTTTTTACTAATAAACTTTGATTATGCGCATATAGACTCATATAACCTTTGTCATGATCAATAATAATTAATAAGCCAAAATTACGAAACCATTCAGCAAATGCCACACGCCCAGCTGCAATCACATGCACTTTTTCGCCGCGTTTCGCTTCAATCAGCACGCCTTGCCACTTTAACTGTTCTATCAAAGGTTCACCAAATTTTTTGGCTACTTGACCTTGCGTAGGATAAGCTAATTGTCCTTTCAATTTCCAAAATTCTTGACTATTTGGATGAGGAATTATTTTTAAAGTGGGTTCTAAACCGCCTAATAGGGCTTCCAATTGTCGTTTATCTTCTTGTAATCGCTTTAATTCTTTATCTTGATCAGTCAAAGTTTTTTTCAATCGGACCAAAATAACTTGTCGTTCATCATAACTAACATCTAAATCTTGTTTATGTTTATTTTGATAAGAGAGTAATTTATTTAAATGAGCGGTTTCTTGCGTGATTGTGACGGTTAGTGTTTGTAAATTAAGAATTGAATCTTTAACTAATTGAATTTTATTAGCTCGTGCCTTATTAATATAATCATAATAGGTCAAAATACGCCCAATCATTGTCGGGTCTTGTTGATTTAACCATAATTTTAAATAATCTTGTCGTCCAATTAAATAAGCAGAATTAATTTGTTGTGCTAAAATGCGGCGTTGTTTTTCTAATGAAATCTGTTCGTTATCTTTCTGTTTTTGTAAATTCTTCAACGTATTTTCTTTATCCTCCAATTCTTCGTTAATAATCCCTAATTGTTCTGCCACTTGACCAATATCTTCCTCACTCATTTTTAATTGCTGTTGTAGCTGATCATATTCAGTCTGTGTGGAATTCATTGCGGTTTGTAATTCTCGAATTCGTAACTCCAACTGTGCTAACTGTTCAGGCGTGACAGAAATAGTGGTTGCCATATCTGTTGCTATACTATTGGATATTAATAGAAAATAAATGAATAAATACGAAAATCGTTGCATATATGTAGTGATTTGCATGATTGATAGAGAAAAAATATGATAGATCATAACACATTAGATTGCAAATAATTTCCATGTATTATCAACTAATTAGCACTTTAAAAAGCGTGATGTTGTGACTTAATATTGGCAATGCACAAAACAGGTGCATAGAAACTATACAGGTTGTATTATAGTGCATGTATCTTCTGGATACACGATAAAATCTTGCATTTTTCATCTTAATTAATTGTATTACAATATAAATTATCTAGTGGCATATTTTTTGTATCCAAACTACTCAAGCAATATTTTGGCGTGATTATTCCATTTGGTTAAAAAATTAAGTTGCAAACTGCTTAAGCTAGAAAAAAGTACCTTGTATTTCAATCTATTAATTCCCTGCAAATTCTTCATCTATTAGGAAAATAAAAATGAGAAATATTCAAAAAACGATGCTTGCGAGTACTTTTTTAAGTATATTGGTTGTTTCCAGTATAAGTAGTGCTGAAGAATTTACTGGTAACATTGGTGTTTATTCTAAATATGTGTTACGTGGATTGACGACACCCGCTTCAGAAAGCGACCGAGCGGTTTTACAAGGTGGCTTAGATTATGGGCATGATAGCGGTTTTTATGCCGGTTGGTGGGCATCAAGCTTGGATTATACCTATAGTGCAGACAGTTCTTCTACGACAGGAAATGGTTTTGAAAATGATTTTTACTTGGGATTTGCGGGTGCACTGGGTGAAACCGCCAGTTATGACTTAGGATTAATCCAATATTACTATCTTGATGTGGATGATTCCAATTTAACTGAATTTAAGTTCGGTTTGGGTGCGGGACCCATTAGCGCAGAAATGTATTATTTGTTAAATGATGGTTGGTGGGGAAATAAAGGTGATGCTTATTTTTCAGTTGGTTATGAAACTGAATTACCCAAAAACTTTACTTTTTCAGCCACTGCTGGCTTTTATCGCTATGAAGACGCAGATAATAACAAATTGTGTGCACCAGCCCCAGCCGGTTGTGGGATTACTACTAAAAAATCAGGTTTTCGTCATGTTGATTTATCACTTTCCCATCCAATCGGAAATACCGGTGCTGATGTCAGTTTTCGATACGTGATTGGCGGTAAAAATCGCGGTGATGTTGATCAAGATAATACCATGGTGTTAGGCATTTCTTACAATTTTGATTTGTAGAATGAGCGGTAGGGTGTATAAACGCGAAATATCAAGTTTCATACATCCTACAAATGTTAAATTTACTAAATGACTCACCCTAATGATTCAATATATTAAGGAGAATACAGTATGAAGTTGGTGGTAGCCATTATTAAACCATTTAAATTAGACGATGTACGTGAAGCCTTGTCTGAAATTGGTGTGCAAGGCATTACTGTTACAGAAGTAAAAGGATTTGGGCGACAAAAAGGTCACACTGAATTATACCGAGGTGCTGAATATGTGGTTGATTTTTTACCTAAAGTGAAAATTGAAGCCGCTGTCGCTAATGAATTAGTTGATTCTGTTATTGAAGCAATTACTAAAGCGGCAAATACGGGCAAAATTGGTGATGGCAAAATTTTCGTATTAGACATTCAACAAACCATTCGCATTCGCACTGGCGAAACTGGTAATGACGCGCTTTAATTTAACAGGGAGGCAATGATGCAAAGTCGTATTTTTAAAAATATTCTATTCGTTTTATTAATCGTTTTATCGTATGCTGGATTTGCAGATGAAGTTGCGACAACCTCTACTGAAGTAGCAACTGTGGCTGCCGAAGCAACAACTGTAGTTGCAACGCCTGAATTAAGTGCGGGTGATACTGCTTGGATGCTCACTTCAACTGCTCTAGTGCTTTTCATGACCATTCCGGGTTTATCTCTATTTTACGCAGGGATGGTGCGCAGCAAAAACGTGTTATCTGTACTGATGCAATGTTTTGCAATTACTTCCCTAGTCACCGTGTTATGGGTTGTTTATGTTTATAGCCTTGCTTTTTCTAACGGCGGCGCGGAATTACAACCATGGATTGGAGGACTTGATTTCTTGTTTTTAGAAGGACTTAAAGTTGATTCTATGCATGGAAGTATTCCTGAAAGTGTTTTTATGACCTTCCAAATGACTTTTGCGATTATTACGCCAGCTCTGATTGTTGGTGCATTTGCAGAACGGATGAAATTTTCAGCTTTATTAATTTTTATGACATTATGGGTAAGTTTGGTTTATGCACCCATTTGTCACTGGGTATGGGGTGGCGGTTGGTTAGCTGATATGGGCGTATTAGATTTTGCTGGTGGTACTGTTGTCCATATTAATGCAGGTATTGCGGGTTTTGTTGCCTGTCTCATGATTGGCAAGCGTAAAGGCTTCCCTCAAACAGCGATGCCACCACATAGTTTAATGTTAACTGTTGTTGGTGCCTCCATGTTATGGGTGGGATGGTTTGGTTTTAATGCGGGTAGTCAATTGGCAGCTGATGGCGTTGCTGGTATGGCAATGACAGTGACTCAAATTGCTACAGCAATGGCGGCTTTAGCTTGGATGTTCAGCGAATGGATTACTCATGGCAAACCCAGCGTATTAGGCATTGCCTCTGGTGCAGTTGCGGGTTTGGTCGCAATTACACCCGCCTCTGGTACGGCTGGTCCAATGGGTGCCTTAGTGATTGGTGCCGCAGCAGGCGTTAGCTGTTTTATCGCTGCCACTAAAATCAAGCGGATATTTGGTTATGATGATTCTTTAGACGTATTTGGTGTTCACGCAGTAGGCGGTATTATCGGTGCAATTTTGACCGGTGTATTTGCAGCAGAATCATTAGGAGGTGTTGGTCTTGCCAAAGACACGATAGCAGAACAAGTTTATGTACAAATCATCGGTGTGGGTGTTACCATTGTCTTCACTGCAATTATGAGCTTTATTATCTTGAAAGTAATTGATCTTATTATTGGTATTCGTGTTGATGAAGAACAAGAAAGTCAAGGTTTGGATATGTCACTGCATGATGAACGTGGTTACATCTTGTAATACAATTTTATCCTTCTTGAAAATGTGATTTGGTGTAAACTAAAACCTCTGAAGTGTGGTTGCTTCAGAGGTTTATTTGTGTTGATCCAGCGACAATTCATGCTTTGTAATCAGTAAAATCTTTTAAAGAATAGCAAGTTATTCTTCGTAGTAAGTTATAAATGGGCATATCTCGGGAGAACCGTAACAATGGAAGTGATTAATAATCCATTATTGGAAATTAATTACGCGTTAGATACATTTTATTTATTAATGACTGGCGCGTTAGTGATGTTCATGGCATTAGGTTTTGCCATGTTGGAATCAGGCTATGTACGTTCCAAAAATACCACAGAAATTTTAACCAAAAACGTAACACTCTATGCAATTGCTTGTGTTATGTACATGTTTGTGGGTTATGACGTGATGTATAACTCACCAACGATGGGTATGATACCTGAATTTTTTGCCGGTCTCATTCCTGATTTTAATCAAGCCTTTCACTTCATGCTGAGTACATCTGGGAGCTATGATACAACCGAACAAGTGATGTCAGGTCAGGGCGGTACTTTTTCTAAAGGCGCAGATTTCTTCTTTCAAGTAGTTTTTGTTGCTACCTCTATGTCTATTGTGTCCGGCGCAGTTGCAGAACGGATGAAATTATGGGCGTTTTTATTTTTTGCAATTGTGATGACGGGCTTTATTTATCCAGTACAAGGCTATTGGTCTTGGGGGGGCGGCTTTTTAAAACAATTAGGATTCAGTGACTTTGCAGGCTCAGGTGTTGTTCACTTTGCCGGCGGCATTGCTGCATTAACAGGCGTTTTACTCCTAGGTCCACGCAAAGGCAAGTACGGACATGATGGTCAAATCAACGCCATGCCTGGGGCTAATTTACCGCTGGCAACCTTAGGATTAATGATTTTATGGTTTGGCTGGTTTGGTTTTAATGGTGGTTCACAACTGAGAATTTCTAGCGTCATTGATGCCAACGCGGTTGCTGCCATTTTTGTTAACACGAATATGTCTGCTGTAGGTGGATTGATCGCCGCTATGATTATTTCTCGTTTATTATTTGGCAAAACTGACTTAACAGTCGTGATTAACGGCACATTAGCCGGCTTAGTTGCAATTACCGCCGAACCACTAACGCCTTCACCGGCTTATGCGACGCTGATCGGTGCTGTGGGCGGAGTATTAGTAATATTCTCTATTTTAACCTTGGATAGATTAAAAATTGACGATCCCGTGGGAGCGATTTCTGTACACGGTGTTGTAGGTATGTGGGGATTATTGGCTGTGCCTATTACCCATAAAGCAGAAACAATTAGTTTTATCAATCAAGCCAAAGGGTTAGGCAGTATTTTTCTTTGGGTATTTACTATTAGTTTTATCGTTTGGTTTGTGCTAAAACTAACCGTCGGTATTCGTATCAGTGAAGAAGACGAATATGAAGGTGCAGATTTAGCAGAATGTGGTATGGAAGCTTATCCGGAATTTGTTCGTAAATAATTGTAATCTAAAATAAAAAGACCTGCCAAGTTGTTAAATTGACAGGTCATTTTATTTTTCCCCTAATTTATCAATCTATTTCATAAAATTAAAGATGGCTGCCACCTAAAAAACCGACTAGAATATCAATCGGTGTATTATCATCTGCTTGTTTATACACTTGAATATTCATTTGACGTAATTCAGGATCGGGCGTTTCTGATACTTTTATCCTCCAATACCATTCCATTCCTCCCATAGAAGCATGTCCTTTATGTTCGCCGATATCAAGCCATTGATTTGCAATTTGTAATTCAGTGAACACATTCATCGCCACCCAATGGGCAAGTGTTTTGTCGCGTAAATAAGCTGTATTATCAATATATTGTGCAGTTGTTCTAAGAATAGCCGTTAGCGCAGTTGCTAAAATAGCTAAGGCAACTAACACTTCTAACAACGTAAATCCATTAATTAATTTTCTCATGTGGAACGATCTCTATTGTACCATTCGCCATACCAGTGACATTATGCGTATAGCGTTCATCAACTATACAAGTCAAAGTGATTGTAAAAGGCGTCATTTCTCCACTGGAAAATAAAACAACTTGTGGTATTTTTTTTACAGTTGACTCCAAAACGACGCTTTCACCTTCCACTTCCAACTGTGCTTCAATACAACTTTGAAAAACATAAGGACGCATAATATCCTCTTGTATTTGCCAAGCATCACTTTCTAAACGGTAAAAACGATAACCAGTCTGCTCAAAGTACACGCCCATTTCCTGTCCTTGCAAAATAGCTTCTTGACTGGCTAAAGTTAATACCGCGGCTAAACGTTGCGCGGCTTCTGTCATTTGAGATTTGGCATCACTTTGATGAATTGATAATGTCGCAAAAGTTAAAATAATACCAATGATAACAATAACAACTAACAATTCTAATAAAGTAAACCCTTGTAACAGTTTAGTATATTTTAAGTTGGCAGGTTTCATCATTAATCTAATTTGTAATTTTCTTGCTTTCCTTTACAATGCTCATATATTTTATACGCTGTCATTTTTATCATCTGTAACGCGTTTTCAAGGTAAATAGACAATGTCTCTATCGTTATTATCCGGTTGATTAGTCATGCGAAAAGAAAATAATATTCATACCCAATGTCCCCACTGCCAAACAATTTTCCGCGTTAATTCCGCACATCTTAATATTGCCAAAGGACATGTGCGATGTAGTCGCTGTCACAGTATTTTCAATGCATTAAATTATCTCACTAAAGAGTCATCACAACCCACTAGCCATTCTCAGCTTGCTGATGTCGAAGTACATGATTTATCAGATGAAGATGTTTATAAATCGCGTAGTTTAGGCAGTTTTTTGTTCTGGACATTAATTGTTATTGTGATGACAGGCTTATTAGTGGGACAGGCAATTTGGTTGCTAAAACGAGACTTAGTTTTACAACACTCAGACCTGCGCCCTTGGTTAATCCGTTTTTGTGATGTTTTATTATGTGATTTGCCACAAACCCGTAATATCGCCCTTTTTCATGTTGAAGATCACTTAATACAAGTGCATCCAACAATGGAGAATGCATTGCAAGCCGATGTCACTTTTACCAATACGGCAACTTTTCCACAGCCTTATCCCAAACTAGAATTGACTTTTGAAAATACTGAAAAAAATCCCGTTGCCCGTCGCGTTTTCACCGCCGCTGAATACATGGGAAGTACTGATAATCTTCAAGAAATTCTACCAAATGCTAGTATACATTTACGCCTAGAATTGCAAGATACCAATGATCTGATTGAAGGTAAAGAATTAATTCACGGTTATCGATTTGATTTTTTGTAGTAAATTGGGTGAAAATAATCAATTCACTTGATAATTATCAATATTCCCTTAAATTAAAAAATAACTTCAGTCCAATAAGGCAATTTATCTCATTATGAATAACGCAGTGATTATTAATCCACCTCAGCCTGCCAATGCAAGTGTGATTTGGTTACACGGATTAGGCGCGGATGGACATGATTTTGAATCGATTATTACCCACTTTGCGCCCGCTGTGACTGAACGTACACGCTTTATTTTTCCACATGCTCCATTGCGTGAAATTACGATCAATATGGGAATGCGTATGCGCGGTTGGTACGATGTAGCCGCTATGAATTTGACTAAACAACAAGATGAAAAGGGTATTCGCGAATCTGAACAGTTAATTCATACTTTTATTCAAACCGAATTGCAAGCCAATATTACCAATCAACGTATTATTTTAGCAGGTTTTTCTCAAGGTGGTGCCATTGCACTACATACAGGTTTACGTTATCCACAATCATTAGGTGGAATTATGGCATTATCAACTTATTTGCCATTGGCAGATACACTTGTTGCTGAAAAACGCGCTGAAAACGATAATATTGCTATTTTTATGGGACACGGTTTACACGACCCCGTTATTGGCGTTGCACAAGGACAAAAAAGTAAAGAATATTTGGAATCATTAGGCTATCACGTAGAATGGCATAAATATACCATGGAACACCATATCAATATGGCAGAAATTGCTGATATTGGACAATGGTTAGCTGCGCGTTTAAGTTAAGTGGCTTGTATTTTGCCTCCTGCGATTAATGAAAAAAATAGCCATCTATTTATATTTAAAAAGAGTCGCTTATGAACAAAAAAAAGATTCGTAAAGCAGTTTTTCCCGTTGCTGGTTTAGGTACTCGTTTTTTACCTGCAACCAAAGCCAGCCCAAAGGAAATGTTGCCGATTGTAGATAAACCGTTAATTCAATACGCGGCTGAAGAAGTAATTGCAGCGGGTATTGAACAACTTATTTTTGTAACCAGTAGTAGTAAACGCGCAATTGAAGATCATTTTGATAAAAATCAAGAACTTGAAGACGAATTAAGTCGACGGGGCAAAAATCAATATTTGGACATGATTCGTCACATTGTGCCACAAAAAGTATCATGTATTTATATTCGTCAACCTGAAGCATTGGGGTTAGGACATGCCGTTTTATGTGCGAAACCTGTTGTTGGTGACGAACCATTTGCGGTTATCTTAGCAGATGATTTGATTGATGGTAAAGATCGCCCTTGTTTACTACAAATGGTAGAACAATATCAAGAATATCAACATAGTATCATTGCTGTTGAGGAAGTCAATCCAAATGAAACAAATCAGTATGGCATTATTAAAGCAGATTTTGTTAATAATCAAATATCTAAATTAAATCGTATCGTAGAAAAACCCGCACCAGCAGATGCCCCTTCTAATTTAGGTGTTGTAGGACGTTATTTATTAAATCCCAGTATTTTTAATCATTTAGAACAAATTGGACGAGGCGCAGGTGGAGAAATTCAACTAACTGATGCAATTGCTAGTTTATTGATGGAAGAATCTGTTTTTAGTTATCAATTTGAAGGGACACGTTATGATTGTGGTAGTAAATTAGGTTATTTAACCGCCACCATCAATTATGCGTTACAACATGTTGAATTATCTGATGATTTTAGAAATTTTTTACGTAACTGTTGTCGCGAACATATGTGATTGACACGCATTAAATTTGACTGAATATTTAGTAACGATGCGGTGGTAAGCCGCATCATTTCTCATTTATTTCTTTTGTTGATCGTCATCCAGTGCTTTAATGTCTTTATGTGGAACAAATAAGCCACATCCCATTTTTCGCCCCATTCCTAAGCCTTCTTGCTGTAAAGTGATTGAATCTTCAGGACTTAAATCAGCTAACATCAAACTGCGAGTAAATAAATTGGCTGTTGGAGTTTTTATATAATTTGTTTTGCCACACAATGCCTTACGACAACTAACGCCTATTTTTCCCAATTGATCAATCGCAGTACGTAAAAAATCATCTTCTGTTTGCGTTTCTTCAGCAATTATATGGCGTGCAAACAATACTGGCATTTTTAATAAAGCCTTTTCCATTCCTTTACCAATAATCCGTAACGTATGTCCTTGAATATTTAACACTTGATCTGTCAATATTTGTACATCAGCAAGGCGATGTTGTGGAATACGTAAAATTAATTTTGTACGATGTGACAAATAAAGTGTAGTTGTATCAGGACGTTGCCATCCATTACCCGATTCTGCAACACGAATTAAATGTAAACCGGCATAAATTTCGTCTTCAAACCAAAGCAGCACCCGTTGAATCGCTTGTGATAAGGCATATGCGTGATCAAAGGGTAAACTCGGACAATCAATGCTAAAAGCGACATCAATACAAATTTGTGGTGGATTTTCTTCGATAATAGGATCGTCATCTTGCCATAACATAAGTTTTCTACGCTTTCGATTAAAATTGGATAAATATGGGTTATTTTGTTAAATTAACTAAAAAATTTGTCCGCGGTAAATACGCTTGGCTTTTTTAGTATCATTCGTTTCTGTTGATGATAATTGGTCAGCGATTTTTGGTAAATTTTCTTCAATAAAATCATTATTATATACAATATTGCCGCGATATATGCGTGTGACTTTTTCTGCAATATTTGGCAAAGGTTCGTAGGTATAACCTAACTCATTAAAAATATTTATTGTAGACAATTGAGTAGAGTGATCAATGAAAGAAAATAGCACTTTTTCGGAAAAATTACATTTAGCTAAAGCAATATTTTTAATATGTTGTAATGCCTCATGATTTCTCCAATGATCAAAAAAACAGTAGGTAATTTCCCCGACTTTAATTACAAATCCAGCCGCGTGACTATTGTGAACAGACATGAATAGTGTACCCGTTTTTTGATTTAAACAGAGTTCATTTAACCATTGAATTAATTGAGTTTGATTTAAAATTTTGTTCAACATTTTGCCTATCTTCAAATTAGTAAAATAACATTTTAATTCCAACGCCTGCGAGCAGAAGGGCAAAAATCCGTTTTAATAGTGTAACAGGTAATGTATGCGCTAATTTTGCGCCTAAAGGTGCGAATAACACACTGGTTATTGCAATAGTTAAAAAAGCAGGCAAATAAATGTAACCCACTTGTCCGGTTGAAAAATTGGTATCTTGCCAGCCAGTGATAATAAAACCCACAGTTCCTGCAATCGCAATAGGCAAGCCGCAAGCCGCTGATGTGGCAATTGCATGACGAATTGAAAGATTGCTCCAAGTTAAAAAAGGCACCGTTAGTAAACCGCCACCAATCCCTACTAATCCGGATAAACTACCAATTAATACACCCATGATATTCATGCCAAACCAGTTGAGTAATTGACGGTGTGACTTAGGTTGAATGCCAATAGCCATTTGAATTGAAACGAATATAATGAAAATCCCAAAAATAATACGTAAAGTATCAGTTGGTATCATATTAGCGATTATCGCGCCCAACAATGCACCTATAATAATACCGATTGTTAATTGTCTCACTATGTCCCATTGTATTACCCTATGTTGTTGATGTGCCACAATGGATGAGATCGCGGTAATCACAATGGTAGCAAGCGAAGTACCAATGGCAATGTGCATTAAATGTGCTTGTGTAATGTCTTGATGTACTGATAAAATCCACGTTAAAATAGGTACAATAATTGTTCCACCACCAACTCCCAATAAACCTGCTAAAATACCGACAATGATGCCCACTACTAGTAAGGTTAGAATTTCCAATATTTTATCCTAGATGGTTTTATTCTTGAAGTTTTCGAATATTACCAAAATACTCTTTTTATAATAATTAGTTACTTCTATTTATGCAATTTTTTAAACGATACAATTATATCATGTTGACAACTCTGATTGCCGTATTTAGTGTGGCATTTGGGTTATTTTATTTACAATATAGTACACAATATCAATATGAAATCAGTGAATTACAAGATGTATTTGAAGAAAAGCTGTTTGACATTGAACATGTGGCTCAAACTACTGAAGAACAAGTACAGGCGATGAAATATAAGGCTGAAACTTATTTAGTCACGCATTTACAGCCACAAAATTCTTTACTTTTTAATCAATTACAACAAGTTAATGAATCTTCCTATAATTTGGATAATGTACAATCGCCTTTTGATGAAACGATGATTGGTAATTTAACCGGTCAAGGTCGATTGGATAAGCGTGATGCTAATTTTTATCGAGAACTTGATATGGCATTAGATTTAAGTCCATTATTTACAATTGCTCAACGTAATGTTCCAAATGCCACATGGATTTATTACACTTCTGCTAATTATTTTATGTCGTTTTACCCGTGGATAGAATCTACTGAATTTAGTTTTGCTGAAGAGTTTTATAAATATGAATTTTATACGTTAGGATTACCAAATAATAATCTTAGCGGTACAATTTTTTGGACCAATCCCTACATTGATGCAGCGGGGAAAGGGCTCATGGTGACTTGTGCTATACCAATTTATGAAAATAAACGTTTCCTTGGCACAGTAGCCATCAACCTTACTTTGACAACACTCAATCAAATGATACAAGATTTTCCCTACCCCACTGAAAATTTGTTACTAGTCAATGATAATTATCAATTATTAGCGCATAGCAAGATGTTAAGTTCGCAAGCCGTACAATCGGCTAAAATCGGTTTTCCAACAGACATGCAGGCACAATGGCAGACTTTATTTCAGCACCCAGAAGGAGAAATTGTTAAAATAGGCGATTATCTAGCGATTTACAAAAAATTGTCTAATGTGCCTTGGAAATTAATTTTATTATTACCTAACCAATTGATTGTAAAAAATGTTATCTATAAAACGAGTTGGGGATTTATTATTTTATTGCCTTGCTTATTAGTCGTGTTGCTCATTACTTATCTTGTGACGCATCAAGAATTTATCCGTCCAGCGGGTTATTTAATTGAACATATTGAAAATGAGAGTAAAGTCATATCAAAACTAATCCCTAAAGTACCCACTGATTGGCATATATGGTTTACAACAGTGTCTAATATTTTTGCTCAAAATCGTGATTTATTCGCAGAACTCAAAGAATATTCTGCTTCTTTAGAAGAAAAAGTGCAGGAGCGAACACGAGATATTATTTTTAAAAACAAAACCTTAGTTTTGCTCAATCAAGAAAAAAACGAATTTTTAGGCATTGTTGCCCATGATTTAAAAAATCCATTGTCCGCCATTTTGAATCTTGCGCAAATGATCCAAGAAGCAAAAGGAGATTTAAGTCAAGAAGAATTATTGGAATACGCTGATATTATTGAAATGAGCGCGCATAATATGTTCCAATTAATTACTAATTTGTTGGATGTTAACGCAATTGAATCTGGAAAAATGAATGTTAATCTGGAAATTATTGACATTTCTTCTATTATTAAAAGAACGATTGCTAATTATGCTGAACAAGCGAAACGTAAAAATATTACCATACATTTAAAATATTTAGGTGAAAAGACCGGCTCTTATTGGGCTTTTGTTGATATAAATCTTACCCAACAAATTTTGGACAATGTCGTTTCTAATGCCATTAAATACTCACCGCAAGGTAAAAATGTTTGCGTTCGATTGACTGATCTTGAAAAACAGGTACGTTGTGAAATTGAAGATGAAGGACCAGGATTAAGCGCGGATGAACAGAAAAAATTGTTTGGCAAATTCACCCGACTCAGCCCTAAACCTACAGGTGGTGAGCATTCAACCGGTTTAGGATTATTTATTGTTAAAAAATTGGTCGATACGCTTGCAGGTCAAGTTTGGTGTCAAAGTGAAGTGGGTAAAGGAACTCGTTTTATTATCGAATTTCCTAAAAATAGCATTAACAACATGAGCTAACAACATGCAATTTTTTAAACGTTATAACTACATTGTTTTAGTTACTTTTTTCACTATTCTGACCATTATGGGCGGCTTGCTGTATATACAGTATCGAACAAATTATAATCATAAAATCAATCAATTAAAAAATGCTATTGATGAACGTTTGCTCAGTTTAGAATACGCATTACACATCGCAAAGTATCAAGTAGAAGGGATGAAAATTAAGGCAGAATCCTATTTAGCAACGCATCCTGCACCTATAGGTGTTGCCCTATATTCGCAGTTACAGCCTATTTCAACACAATCTTATAGTTTGGATAATATAAAACCCCCTTTTACTGATAAAAATATAGGTAATTTAACCGGAATCGGGACATTGGCTAATCAATCCAATGATTTTTATCGTGAAATAGAAATGGCACTTGACTTAAATCCACTTTTTTGCATTGCTACTCATAATATTCCCAATGCGGTATGGCTTTACTATACTTCTGCTAATCATTTTATAACACTCTATCCATGGGTTCATTCCAAAGATTTCATGTTTGACGATGAGTTTTACAAACACGAATTTTATGAATTAGGCTTACCTGAAAAAAATCCACAACGAGAAACTTTTTGGACACACGCTTATATCGATGAAGCTGGTAAAGGATTAATGGTAACATGTGCGGCGCCCGTTTATGAAAATGATCGCTTTCGTGGTACGGTGGCATTGGATATCACACTGGATATTTTAAATCAATTTGTGAAAAACTTTATTTATCCAACCGAAAACTTATTTATTATCAATAATGATGAACAATTACTGGCACATAAAATACTGGTTGACGCAAAAAACACCGAAATCAACACAGCAGAAAATGCCTTTCCCGAAACGATGCGCACGCGCTGGAAAAGCCTATTTGAACACCCAAAAGATGAAATCATCGCCCTAGATGATTATTTGTTTATGTATAAAAATTTACCTCATATTCCTTGGAAATTGATTTTTTGGATACCTAAACGTACAATTGCACAAGAAGCCCTTTATAGCATCAGTTGGAATATCGGCATTTTCTTTCCTAGTCTATTGATAATATTATTTATTGTAAATTATGTTACCCGCCGCACCTTTGTCAAACCCGCTGAATTATTAGTAGAACATATTGAAAAAGAAAACCAAGGGCTAGGTGCACCCATACCGAATGTACCAGAAATGTGGCAAAAGTGGTTTAAAGAAGTTTCTCGCATTTTTAATGAAAACCGTCATTTATTCATTGAGTTGAAAAATTATTCGTCCTCACTTATCGCATTGAATCAAGAAAAAAATGAATTTTTAGGCATTGTTGCACACGATTTAAAGAACCCATTATCAAGTATCTTGGGATTTGCGGAATTGATACAAGAAGCAGATGACGGATTAACTAAAGCAGAAATCATTGAATATGCAGGACTTATTCAAATTAGTTCACGCAATATGTTTCAATTAATTACCAATTTACTTGATGTGAGTGCGATTGAATCTGGAAAAATTAACGTTAGCTTACAAAATATTAATATTTCTCCTATTTTACATAGTATTATCACTGAATATACTGAACGAGCAAAACGTAAAAATATCACTCTTTATGCTGATGATATTACAATAAGTCACTACGCATTTGCCGATGTCCATTTGACGCAGCAAATTTTGGATAATTTAATTTCTAATGCGATTAAATATTCACCGCAAGGCAAAAATGTCCATATTCGACTGATTGAATTTAAAGAACAAATTCGTTGTGAAATTCAAGATGAAGGACAAGGATTAACCCTAGATGAACAGAAAAAATTATTTGGCAAATTTACCCGACTCAGCACCAAACCCACAGCCGGTGAACATTCAACTGGCTTAGGCTTATTTATTGTCAAAAAATTGATTACTGCAATGAACGGTCAAATCTGGTGTGAAAGTGAACTTGGTAAAGGCTCGGTCTTTATTGCCACCTTACCTAAACAAATAGTAAACTTATAATTATCGATGTTTAAATTAGGTATTTTTAAAATACTTGCTGAAATACTCATGTTCATATTAACCGTGGTATTTTTAGCATTAGCAGCAGTTATTATTCAATATTTACAAATACATGAGAATTTAAAACAACTCACTTATTTAGCAGATTTAATCAAGGCATTACTATTTTTATATCCTATCTTTTGGCTTGAAAGAGTGATTTTTATTTTTAGGTGCCATTTAAAAAAATTAGCTACTTGGAAAACTTACTTATTTGCCATCAGCGTCGCCTTATTTCCGCCTTTACGTCTTGCCGCGAAACCTTGCACTGACAGCCAACAAATTTGGTTTATTGATCACTGGCAATTACTTGAATTACCGCTACTAGATAATATACAACTACAACAAAACACGGAGAAAAAATTTCTATTTTGGGTGCTAACACTCTCAGTTTTCATGATACCCCTTTGGTTAACTGAATTATTCATGCCCATAGAAATGACAATTTATCCTATTTTATATCATATACTTACATTAGGTAATGCGCTAATTTGGGGTATTTTCGTCGCCGAATTCGTTATCATGATGTCGTTGGTAAAAAAACGCGGATTATATTTAGCCAAACATTGGTTAGAACTGTTAATCATTATCTTGCCCATGTTTGCTTTGGTTCGATTCATTAGATTAGCAAGTTATACTAGAATTTTAACTTTGACACAATTTCAACAAGTAGTGATAAACCAATTAGTTAAATTTCAAAGACTTCTAAATTTATACCGCACACGTACCGTTTTTAATCGGTTATTTCGGATTTTGATTTTAATTGACGCATTTAGAAAATGGCATCTATATCATCATCCACATCAACATTTAACCAATTTATTAGAAGAATTGAAAGAGAAAGAGTTAGAAATCATGCAATTAAAACAAAAAATTGCAGAAGCGCAAGCTAAAATTCAACAACAAAAACAATAACGCACCCAATATTTTCCATGAACACAATTGAAGAAATAGAACAACAGCCATTACATCAATTTACCGAACAAGCCTATCTTAATTATGCGATGTACGTGATTTTAGATCGTGCATTACCACACATTGCTGATGGGCTTAAACCCGTTCAACGGCGTATTATCTACGCTATGTCTGAATTAGGTTTAAAATCAACGCAAAAGTTTAAAAAGTCTGCGCGTACTATCGGTGACGTTTTGGGTAAATTTCATCCCCATGGCGATAGTGCGTGTTATGAGGCAATGGTATTGATGGCACAACCTTTTTCCTATCGTTATCCATTGGTTGAAGGACAAGGCAATTGGGGATCAATCGATGATCCCAAATCTTTTGCAGCCATGCGTTATACCGAAGCACGTTTATCTGCATTTGCCGAATTGTGGCTAAGTGAGTTAGCG
Organism: Thiomargarita sp.; assembly: GCA_020721045.1. GTDB lineage: Bacteria > Pseudomonadota > Gammaproteobacteria > Beggiatoales > Beggiatoaceae > DYNN01. The sequence goes on from DYNN01000002.1 coordinate 49,218, forward strand.
CAAGGGACTGTTGATTGGACTGATAATTTTGATGGAACGTTAGCAGAACCTTGTTTATTGCCAGCGCGTTTACCAACAATTTTATTGAATGGTGCCACCGGCATTGCTGTAGGCATGGCAACCGACATTCCACCGCATAATTTAGTTGAAGTAACAAAGGCTTGCATTCATTTATTACAATACCCAGAAGCGACGATTCAAGAGTTATGTCAACATTTGCCCGCGCCTGATTATCCCACTGACGCTGAAATTATTACGCCTATCAAAGAGTTGTATAAAATTTACGAAACGGGTAATGGTTCTTTACGAATGCGCTCACGTTATACGATGGAAGAAGGCGATATTATCATTACAGCCTTGCCACATCAGACTTCCGGCGCGAAAGTGGTCAGTCAAATTGCTCTACAAATGACGGCTAAAAAGTTGCCAATGATTGCCGACATTCGTGATGAATCTGATCATGAAAACCCTATTCGTTTAGTGATTGAATTGCGCTCGTCACGCACGAATATTGAAGAATTAATGACACATTTATTTGCAACCACTGATTTAGAACGTAGTTATCGCGTGAATTTAAATATGATCGGTATAGATGGTAAACCGCAAGTTAAAAATTTGAAAATTCTGTTGCAAGAATGGTTAACTTTTCGTTTACAAACTATAAAACGCCGCGCACAGTATCGTTTGGATAAAATTGAAAAACGTTTGCATATTTTATCAGGATTATTAATCGCTTACTTAAATATCACTGCTATAATTGCTCTGATTCGTGATGAAGATGGACCCAAAGCGTTATTAATACAAAAATTCAGTTTAACAGAGACACAAGCAGAATCCATTTTAGAACTTAAGTTGCGTCAATTGGCAAAATTAGAAGAAATTAAAATCCGTGACGAACAACAACAATTAAACTCGGAAAAAATGCAATTAGAAGAATTAGTTAGTTCTGAGAAAAAATTAAAACAACGATTGATACAAGAAATGCGAACCGATGCGGATTTGTATGGTGATAAACGTCGTTCGCTTTTAATTGCCAGAACTCAAGCTCAAGCTTTTGATAATACAACGATTACACCTGCTGAAGCCATGACAGCGATTTTATCAACTAAAGGCTGGATACGCGCTGCTAAAGGTCATGAAATTGATCCGCGCGGTTTAAGCTATAAAGCGGGTGATAGTTTTCAGCAAGCGTGTCAAGGAGATAGCCAACAACAAGTGGTTTTTATTGACAGTACGGGACGTAGCTATTCAACTTCTGTACATGAGTTGCCTTCTGCGCGTGGTCAAGGAGAGCCGTTAACCGGTTATTTTACCCCACCAAGTGGAGCAATATTTGCCCATATGTTATTAGGGGAAAGTACTGATAATTATTTATTTGCCTCAGATGCAGGTTATGGTTTTATTGTTAATTTAGGTGATTTATATACAAAAAACAAAGCAGGTAAGGCGATTTTAACTTTGCCGCCCAATGCCCAGTTATTACCACCGATTGCGATCAAACAATTAGCCGATGAACAGTATATTGTGATCACCAGCGAAGGTTATTTAGCTATTATTCGTTTAACAGAGTTACCTTATTTATCAAAAGGTAAGGGCGTTAAATTATTAAATATTCCGGCTAAAAGTCAAGAACGCGTGACTTTACTGACTTTATTAGGCAATGGTTCGGAATTAATTTTACAATCGGGTAAACGGCATTTAACTTTGAAAGAACGTGATATTGATTTTTACAAAGTTGAACGTACGCGTCGTGGTCATAAATTACCCAGAGGATTCCAAGTGGTTGATAATTTGATCGTTAAATAACACGTCGTTTCTCGTATAACAATTCAAACGACAAATGCACACAATGGGTTATAATGAGCCGCATTTCATTAAAAAAACAGCGATAGGCAGGTTTCTATGGTAGAGCAATGGATAAAGTATTTGCGTCAGATTGGAGCGCAATTTGAAAATCATACAGTAACCCATTTTGGGCAGCCTGTTGACGAACAGCAACACGTACTTACTGATGATATATTAATGGATTTATCCTATTTGGGTGTCATTAAAGTCACGGGAAAAGATGCACAGTCATTTTTGCAAAGACAATTAACTAATGATGTAGAACAAGTTACTGAAGTAAAAGCGCAATTAAATGCATGGTGCAGTCCAAAAGGGCGTACGATTGCTAATTTTCGTTTATTTAAATCGGAAGGGATTTATTATATATTTTTACCTGAAGAAAATATCGTAAGTGTCTTGAAAAGAATGCAAATGTTTGTATTACGAGATGATGTAAAATTAGAAGATATTAGCTACAGTTTTGCACGCATTGGGCTTGCTGGTGCAAATAGTCAAACTTTGTTAGCAGATTGTTTAGGACAAACGCCTGATTTAACAGTTAATTCTACGCTAACACACGATGAAATAATCGTATTACGTGTAACTAGCGACATCCCACGTTATGTAATTATTAGTAAAGCAGCACGTCTACAAAAAATATGGGAATGTCTCAGTCAAAAAGCCCGACCTGTCGGCACGCAAGCGTGGCAATTGTTGAATATTTTAACAGGATTTCCTCAAATTCTACTGGAAACTAAAGAAGAATTTACCCCACAAATGATTAATTTACAATTGTTAGGTGGTATTAGCTTCACTAAAGGCTGTTATGTTGGTCAAGAAGTTGTAGCGCGTACTCAACATTTAGGTATATTAAAACGCCGACTTTATTTGGTAAAAGCGGAGACTGATCAATTACCTGAAGCAGGTGATACGGTTTATTGTGCAGCCGATACGCAAGGTTTGGGTAAAATTGTCAATGCCCAATTTCATCCTGAAGGCGGTATCGTTGCTTTAGCAGTTTTACCGATTGAACATGCTGAAACTGCACCCATTCATCTCCATAATGCGCAAGGTGCTCGTTTACAAATATTAAATTTACCTTATTCCGTTAATTAATTGTTAATAATGTCAAATACTCTACAATTAGCTATAGATTTACTTGCTCGTCCATCCGTCACACCACAAGATATGGGATGTCAACCGTTAATTGCTGAGCGTTTACAAGCAATTGGTTTTAGCATTGAATCATTACGTTTTGAAGAAGTTGATAATTTATGGGCAAAACGTGGTCAGGATAAACCGCTTTTAGTGTTTGCCGGTCATACTGATGTGGTACCACCGGGACCATTGGGTGCTTGGAAATTTCCACCTTTTGAACCTACTATCCACGAAGGTATGTTGTATGGCAGAGGTGCTGCGGATATGAAAAGTAGTATCGCTGCGATGGTAACTGCTTGTGAGCGTTTTATCAAAAAATATCCTAACCATCAAGGTGCTATCGCTTTCTTGCTTACCAGTGATGAAGAAGGACCTTCGATCAACGGAACGGTTAAAGTGATTGAATATTTGCAAGCACAGCATGAATCAATCACTTGGTGTTTGGTTGGTGAACCGACGGCAACCTATCGTTTAGGGGATACGGTGAAAAATGGACGACGGGGTTCTCTCACAGGTTATTTAAAAATCAAAGGGATACAAGGACATGTCGCTTACCCACATCTAGCAGACAATCCCATACATCATGCTGCGCCCTTATTGGCTAAATTGTGTGCCACGCAATGGGATCAAGGTAATGCATTCTTTCCGCCTACAACTTTTCAAATCGCCGATATTCATGCGGGTAATGGCGCAACTAACGTTATTCCAGCTGATTTAAGCGTAATTTTTAATTTTCGCTATAGCACCGCAGTGACTCACTTGCAATTACAACAACAAGTAGTTGATTTAATTAATGAACAACAATTTGATTATGAATTGACTTGGGAACATAGTGGTTCACCTTTTTTAACCGCAGAAGGTGAATTGGTGATGGCAACACAGCAAGCTATTCGAGAAATTTGTGGTTGTACGACTGAATTATCCACCAGTGGTGGCACTTCTGACGGACGTTTTATTGCCCCAACGGGTGCGCAAGTCCTAGAATTTGGTCCTCTAAATGCGACAATTCACAAAATCAACGAACACATCAGCGTTAAAGAATTAGATTTATTATCAGCAACTTATGAACGTATTTTAGAATTATTGCTGGTAGCTTAACCGAACAATCATTTTGATGAACAAGTTGTTAAATTTTACTATACTCATTGCAATGAAATCCACAATAAATCCATTCTATTCCTATGAATCTTGAACAGTTTAATCAATTAGTCAACGCTGGATATAATCGCATTCCCGTTTTGCGCGAAGTATTGGCAGACTTAGATACACCACTCAGTGCTTATTTAAAATTAGCCAAAGGTGCTTATTCCTACTTATTTGAATCTGTCCAAGGTGGCGAAAAATGGGGACGTTACTCCATTATCGGTTTACCTGCAAAAACTGTCGTAAAAATTCACGATTATACGGTTACTATCACACAACATAATGAAAATATTGAACAATTTAAAGTCGCCGATCCACTACATTGGATCAGTGAATTTCAACAAAATTTTCGCGTGCCAAAATTACCTCATTTACCCCGTTTTACTGGCGGTTTAGTGGGTTATTTTGGCTATGATACGGTGCAATATATTGAATCTCGCTTAGGCAAGACAACGCGCACCAATCCAGTTGCCACGCCTGATATTTTATTGATGGTATCCGATGAAGTTGTGGTTTTTGATAATTTAAAAGGTAAATTGTACCTTATCGTTCACGCTTCGACTGAGCAAGAAAGTGCATTTTCTCAAGCAGAACAACGTTTAGATCAATTAGTTACTCAACTGCGTGAAACCTCACTACCACTATTTGATACCACGCCAGCAGAACCGATTTTGGAAACCGATTTTATTTCGGGATTTACTCGCCAAGGCTTTGAAAATGCAGTTGAACAAGCGAAAAAATATATTGTTGCGGGTGATGTCATGCAAGTTGTGCTATCGCAACGTTTGTCTATTCCTTGTCAAGTACCGCCTTTAAATATTTATCGTGCCTTACGGTGTCTAAATCCGTCACCTTACATGTATTATTTGGATTTAGCTGATTTTCATATCGTTGGTTCTTCACCTGAAATTTTAGTTCGTTTGGAAGATCAACAAATTACTGTACGCCCAATTGCTGGCACTCGTCCACGCGGGAATAATGAAGCCGAAGATTTGGCTTTAGAACAAGAATTGCTTGCCGATCCCAAAGAAATTGCAGAACACGTGATGTTGATTGATTTAGGTAGAAATGACGTGGGGCGTGTGGCAAAAATTGGAACCGTACAACTCACTGAAAATATGGTGATTGAACGTTATTCCCATGTTATGCATATTGTTTCTAATGTAACGGGAGAATTAAAACCGGAATTAGATGCAATTGATGTATTACGCGCCACTTTTCCAGCTGGCACTTTAAGTGGTGCGCCTAAAATACGAGCAATGGAAATTATTGAACAATATGAACCAATTAAACGTGGTATTTATGGCGGTGCCGTAGGTTACATTGGTTGGTACGGTGAAATGGATACTGCTATAGCCATTCGTACAGCAGTGATTAAAGATGATACGCTACACATTCAAGTGGGTGCTGGCATTGTCGCAGATTCTATTCCGGAAAAAGAATGGGAAGAAACGATGAACAAGGGACGCGCAATGTTTCGTGCTGTCGCGATGGCAACCGCCGGTTTAACACGGTGTGGATAAATTTTAATCTCAGCCTATTGATTTTTTAGCCGGAATGTTTTTACCGAAATGTAACGTATTCAATTAAATAGAAACTACTATTGTTTAGCACATTCTGATTACACTCATGCAAATTCAAACGGGCTTATTTTCTAACGAAGAAGAGACATTACAAAATGCAACAGCTATTTTGCAGCAATATTATGAAAAAGATAGTGATGTTCCTATTCAACTTTATGAACAATTAATTCGTGATTATAAAAAATTGCTCAAACAAACTAAAATTTTAGTTAAAATGAGTGATAAACAACAAAATCGCCTGAGTGAAGCTGAAGCTAATAAAATTCGTCTTTTACAAGAACAAGAGATTAAAAACGTTGAATTAATTAAACTTAATCAGGAAAAAAACGAATTTTTGGGCATTGTTGCGCATGACTTGAAAAATCCATTATCCGCCATTTTAGGTATGGCAGAAATGTTGCAGGAATCGGCTGAATTGATAACGATCAAAGAAATCATAGAATGCTCTAACATCGTTCAACGCAGTGCGCAAATGATGTTCCAATTGATTACTAACTTACTAGATGTAAACTCGATTGAATCTAATGGGATAAATTTACATTTAGAGAAAACTGATCTTTTGCCAATTTTAAGTGATGTTGTAAATAATTATAAAGAACGAGCAAAAACAAAGAATATTACCTTGATATTTCAATTGGATACTAATAAATATTTCGCCATTATTGATCAAAATATTATTCAACAAGTTTTAGATAATTTGATTTCTAATGCAATTAAGTATTCTCCTTATAATAAACAAGTTCGTATTCGTATTTTTAATACTAACGCTTGTATTCGTTGTGAAATTGAAGATGAAGGTATGGGCTTAAGTTTGTCAGATCAACAAAAATTATTTGGCAAATTCACTCGATTGACGACAAAACCAACTGGTGGAGAACATTCTACCGGCTTAGGCTTATTTATTGTTAAAAAATTAGTAAATATGATGCAAGGCAAGGTGTGGTGTGAAAGTGAGTTAGGTAAAGGGGCAAATTTTATCATTGAATTACCTTCTGGCTAAATAAAAACGACGGCGGGCTACAATCAGAATGTTTTTATAATTAGTTGAAGGTAATTTTCCAAATGAGATTACATCTTACGAGTTTAAAGATTTTTCATTAAATTCAACAGTAAATACTGATCCCTTATTCAATTCGCTTTTGCAACTGACTTTCCCGTTCATCATTTCCATTAATTTTTTAACGGAAAATAGCCCCAATCCAGTTGAATGTTCATCGCCGGTGGGCTTTGGAGTTAACCGACTGAATTTAAGGAATAATTTTTTTTGATCTTCAGGACTCAACCCTAATCCTTCGTCTTGAACTTCGCACTTGACGACATTTTGACTGTGTTTTAATCGTATGTGAACATTTTTCCCCTGCGGAGAGTATTTGATGGCATTAGAAATAAGATTATCTAATACTTGGTAAACACTACCTTTATCTGCTAAAACAACAAAATGTTCTTCATCAGGATTAAAATGCAAATGAATGTTTTTGTTTTTAGCTCGCTCCAAATATTCCTTAACCAATTGTTGAGTAATAGGAAATAAGTCAACCTCTTCTAAAGTAATATTAATTTTTCCAGATTCAATGGCATTAACATCGAGCAAATTAACAATGAGTTGTAACATTTTATGTGAACTGCTTTGAATGACTTTATTAAATTCAATGAGTTCTTCTTTAGATAAATTATCAAAAGATTCTAAAATTTCTTCAGAAAACCCCAAAATAGCTGACAACGGGTTTTTCAAATCATGAGCTACAATTCCTAAGAATTCATTTTTTTCTTGGTTTAGTTTCACCAAAGCGGTATTTTTTGTTTCTAGTATATTGAAAGCTAAACGTAATTGTGCAGCCATCTCATTGAAAATTAACGTTAATTTACCTAGTTCGTCTTGTTGTACCGGCGATTCCATTTGTTTCCAGTCGCCTTTTGCCAAACCTTGAGCAAAGAGTTGCAATCTATTGATAGGGATAATAACGGAACGAACGACGATAAATCCAAAGAGCCAAGTCAGAAAAAATGCTGCGACCACCACGGTTGAATTAATGATAAATGCTTCTCTTGTTTTCATACCAGCGATGGCGTGGTTTTCAGAAACTTCTTTTGTAGCAATTTGAATGGCTTGCTCAATCGTTGAGAAGACTAGGTTTTCGGCTTCTTCTAATGTTTCTTTTATTTCTAGGAAATCAGGTTCCTCTTTTTCTAAATCCATTTCAATGAATTTGTAACTACTATTTTTCAATATATTTACAGAGTCAACCAGTCGTTCTCCAATTAATGATTCTTCTGAATTAGCAACTAATTCTTTATATTTATTTAAAAAATTAGCAATGATTTGTTCTGAAGTATGAAACTCTTCTGTTTCCTCTTCAATTTGTTCTTTAGATTCACTATAACTTTCAGTTTTATAGGGTTCAGTGGCGGTTTCTTTTAAGTGGTGAGACACTTTTATATTAATTAGCCCGATACTCAAGGCTTCCATCTCTATTCTCGAAGCAGTTTGTTTAATCTGGTAAAGAATTTCGAGCTTGGGAATGCTTCCATCAATTACGTTTCCAAAGCTGTAATTAATTGTTGTGGTAGTGTAAATGCACACCATTCCCACAATCACTATGAGCAAAGTAATGATGGAAAAAGCAGAAGTCAATTTTGTTTTTAAATTCATTTTGATGTTCCTTTTAAAAAATGGTTTTAAACTTATATATACTTTAAGCAGTTAGCGTTCTTAGCTTTCCGATAATAGTAAGACTAAAACAACAAATAATTTAATATAGCATGAAAGATGCAATTTTGAGTGCATTTTCTATTGCTTTACGATAACGGCTTGTTAAAAGCGAGAAAGTATATCTGATTGCTAGAAAATAATGGTGACATTGTCAAGGTGTGGAGACTATAATTAGCTATTTTTTGTCAATAATCATATTTTTATTGAAGGCTAACCTTAAGTCAATTAAATAAAAACAACTATTGTTTAGCACATTCTGATTACACTCATGCAAATTCAAACAGGTTTATTTTTTAACGAAGAAGATACATTACAAGATGCAACAGCTATTTTGCAGCAATATTATGAAAAAGATAGCGATATTCCTATTCAACTTTATGAACAATTAGTTCGTGATTATAAAAAATTACTCAAACAAACTAAAATTTTAGTTAAAATGAGTGATAAACAACAAAATCGTCTTAGTGATAAAGTGGAAGAAGTTGAACGTGTTAGCGAAAAAAAAGTCAGCCAATTTTTAGAAGCCGTACCTATCAGCATTCTTGTCATTGATTCTCAAGGCGCAGTTTATTATGCCAATCAACAAGCACAACAAATATTAGGTAAAGATACTACCACAGCCACCTCGCTCTACCAACTACAAGAAGTCTGTCCCGCTTATCTAGCAGGCACTGATGTACCCTATCCGCATCAACAACATCCAATTATCTGTGCTTTAGCCGGTGAGACGATGGTTGCTGTTGATAATATGGAAATTCATCTACACAATCACATTATTCCCATTGAAGTATGGGGCACACCCATTTTTGATGAAAATAATCGAGTCAATTATGCAATTGCAGCTTTTCATGATATTACTGAGAGAAAACAAGCTGAAGCTAATAAAATTCGTCTTTTACAAGAACAAGAGATTAAAAACGTTGAATTAATTAAACTTAATCAGGAAAAAAACGAATTTTTGGGCATTGTTGCGCATGACTTGAAAAATCCATTATCCGCCATTTTAGGTATGGCAGAAATGTTGCAGGAATCGGCTGAATTGATAACGATCAAAGAAATCATAGAATGCTCTAACATCGTTCAACGCAGTGCGCAAATGATGTTCCAATTGATTACTAACTTACTAGATGTAAACTCGATTGAATCTAATGGGATAAATTTACATTTAGAGAAAACTGATCTTTTGCCAATTTTAAGTGATGTTGTAAATAATTATAAAGAACGAGCAAAAACAAAGAATATTACCTTGATATTTCAATTGGATACTAATAAATATTTCGCCATTATTGATCAAAATATTATTCAACAAGTTTTAGATAATTTGATTTCTAATGCAATTAAGTATTCTCCTTATAATAAACAAGTTCGTATTCGTATTTTTAATACTAACGCTTGTATTCGTTGTGAAATTGAAGATGAAGGTATGGGCTTAAGTTTGTCAGATCAACAAAAATTATTTGGCAAATTCACTCGATTGACGACAAAACCAACTGGTGGAGAACATTCTACCGGCTTAGGCTTATTTATTGTTAAAAAATTAGTAAATATGATGCAAGGCAAGGTGTGGTGTGAAAGTGAGTTAGGTAAAGGGGCAAATTTTATCATTGAATTACCTTCTGGCTAAATAAAAACGACGGCGGGAAAGTATGTCTGATTGCTAGAAAATAATGGTGATATTGTCAAGGTGTGGTAGACTATAACCAACTATTTTTGTCAATAATCATCTTTTTATTGAAGGCTAACCTTATGTCAATAAAGAAATTATTTTTATTTGCTTTCTCTATATCTATTTTATTATTGCTCATATTAGGCTTTTTAACCTTTAAACTCTATCAAAATCAACTTTTGTTAAATGATAGCCAAGAGAATCGCTATCAGTCCTATTTAGCGGCGACAGAATTACGCCAAAGTTCTGATGATTTAACCAAATTCGCGCGAACTTATGTGGTAACAGCCAATGCCAATTATGAAAAAATCTATTGGGATATATTAGCTATTCGTAATGGTACTAAACCGCGTCCGGAACGATATGAACATATTTATTGGGATTTTTTTGCTTATTTAGGTGAAAAACCACGCCCCAATGGTGAAATGATTGCCCTGAAACAAAAAATGCGAAGTTTAGGTTTCACCGATGCGGAGTTTGCAAAATTAACTGAAGCTCAGAACAATTCTAATGAACTTGTGAGTATAGAAGCCATTGCTATGAATGCGGTTAAAGGCTTATATCGAGATCATAACGGAAAATTTACAATAAAAGGGGAAGCTAAACCAGCGTTGGCTCAAGAACTTATGCATAGCAAAGAGTATCATAAACAAAAATATCTCATCATGAAACCCATTGATGATTTTTTTGTTTTACTAAGCGAACGTACTCAAAATAGTGTAGTGTATTATCAAAAATTAAATCAAATTTATGTTTGGTCAATTATTGCTTTAATTTCATTGATTATTATATTTTCTGCAATTTTTTATTACCGTATTACTCGTCATATCATGGCACAATTGGGTGGTGAGCCTAATGTGGTTATCAAGATCATTCATCAGTTGGCGGCTGGTAATTTATCACAGTCATTCGATACCCAAAAAACATTAACCGGTCTTTTTTTAACTGTATATCAGATGCAACAACAATGGAAAGAGATAGTGACTGCCATCACCCAAACGGCAGCAGTGCTCAATACAACTGCTCAAGAAATTGCACAAGGAAATATGAATCTGAATCAACGGGTTGAAGAACAAGCCGCTTCGTTAGAAGAAACTGCAGCTAGCATGAATGAAATGACCAGTATCGTACAGCAAAGTGCGAATAATACGCGATTGGCAATTCAATTAGCAGAAAATGCCCAACAACATGCGCATAAAGGCGGTGAAGTGGTTAATGCGATGATCGTTGCTATGGATGAAATTAATCATAGTAGCAAAAAAATTGCTGATATTATTAGTATAATTGATCAAATTGCGTTTCAAACCAATTTATTAGCACTCAATGCAGCTGTTGAAGCGGCACGTGCTGGTGAACAGGGTAGGGGGTTTGCTGTAGTTGCAGCAGAGGTACGTAATTTAGCACAACGCAGTGGTATTGCCGCTAAAGAAATTAAGGAGTTAATCCAAGAAAGTGTCGTCAGAGTCGATGAGGGAACTGTATTGGCAAATACTTCAGGAAAAACATTACAAGAAATCATTGCCTCAGTTAAGCAAGTAGATGATATAATTAGAGAAATTTCTACTGCCAGTTATCAACAAGCGGCGGGTATTCAACAAGTACATCGCGCAATCACGCATATGGATAGTATGACTCAACAAAATGCTGCTTTAGTAGAACAAACAGCATCTGCCAGCGAAGTCATGGGGCAACAGGTAGCAAATCTCGCTAATCAAATTGCTTTTTTTAATAATATCCAACACTAACATGATGAAATGATGCGACTGACAGTGAGCGCATCATTAATCGTTATATGTTACCCGCAATTTTTTTAGTAATGACCCATTGCTGCGCAATTGAGAGTATGTTGTTAACCACCCAATAGAGTACCAAGCCCGATGGGAAAAACGCAAAAAATACTGTAAATATAAAAGGAAGTATCAACATGACTTTTTGTTGTACTGGATCAATTGGCATTGGATTTAATCGATGTTGTAATAACATGGTTGCGCCCATGACCAAAGGTAAAATAAAATAAGGGTCTGGCGTTGATAAATCATTAAGCCATAGTATAAAACTAGCCTGTCTCAATTCCACACTTTCCAATAGCACCCAATATAATGCAATAAATACGGGGATTTGTACCAAAATTGGTAAGCAACCGCCCAATGGATTCACTTTTTCCTTTTTGTACATTTCTAACATGGCTTGATTTAAGCGTGCCTTGTCACTGCCAAAACGTTCTTTCAATTGTACTAAACGTGGTTGTAACCGTCGCATATTTGCCATAGAGCGATAGCTAGTTGCCGATAATTGGAAAAAAGCCAGTTTAATCAAAATAGTTAGAATAACAATAGACCAACCCCAATTTTTTACTAAGTCATGAATGGCTTCTAAACCCCAAAATAGAGGTTGTGCAATAAACCATAACCAACCGTAATCGACGGTTAAATCTAATCCGGGCGATAACTCTGCAAGTTTGTCTTGAACTTTTGGACCAACGTAGAATGAAAAATCAAAGCTTTCTTGGCTATGTGGTGCTACAGTTTGTTCAGGTCCATACATGCCAATGACGTAGCGAGTGCCATCGGGGATAAAATTGCTGTAATATTTGAATGCTTTATCTTTATTTGGAATCCAAGCCACCACAAAATAGTGTTGTAACATCGCTGCCCAACCACCTTTCCAATCTTCACGTTTTTCGTGCTCTAACTTACCGTCTTTAATGTTATCAAAGGTAATTTTTTCATACAAATTGTCAGGGCTGGAAAGAGCTGCACCGGTGTAAGTGTAGATGAAACTATTACCTGATTTGATGCTAGGTGTACGTTGTAGTTGTCCATATAAATGCCCTTTCCATGCTTGCTCGGCATTATTTTGCACAATATATTTTACATCAATAATGTAACTATCACGATGAAAAGTATAAATTTTATTGATATTTACATGTTCATTTTGCCAAGTCAGCGTCACTGCTAATTCATTGGCATCTTGCTTCATGCGATAGTCAGTATTCGCAGTTTGATAAATTGCTTGGTGCGTAGGCGCAATTTCTTTAGGCAATAAACCAGATTGGGCAATGAAAAAATTGGGTAGGGTATCATCCATCAAGTGAAAAGGCTTATCCAATTGGTCAATGGCAATCGGAAATTTAATTAATTCAACATGACGTAAATCGCCACCAACAGTATCGATTTCTATTTTAAATACATCGGTTTCTACATGAATTCGGGTATGTGTAGGCACTAAGCGTTGCACTTGAGTCACAGGTAATTCAGGCAATGCAGACATTGTACTATTGTTTGCTACTTCATCCGTATTAGGTAATAAATCAATCGCCGAAGAAGGTGTTGTGCTAGGTATGTCAGTCACTGCTGTTGGTGTGCTTGTGATCGATGGTTTGGGCCCATAATCAACTTGCCAAGCTTGATACAACAATAGCAAAATGAAAAACCATCCTACAATGAGAATGAGTCTAAAGTTATCCATAATTTATTGATTTTCCTTACGCTCCGGGACAGGATCAATACCGCCCGGATGCCAAGGATGACAGCGGGACAGTCGTTTAATACTGAGAAATAAACCACGCCAAACCCCATGTTCAGCAATGGCTATTTGTGCATACTCAGAACAACTTGGATAGAAACGACAATGCGAGCCTAACCACGGACTAACAATGAGTTGATAACCACGAATGAGTAAAATTAAGATTTTTTGCATCGACGTGTCACAAATTGCCAATGCTGAATTAGCGCTTCTCGCAGAGTTTGATTATCTGCCTGTGCTATATCATTTTTAATCATGACAATACAATCTAATCCAGCCAATTGATGTTGGTGATGTCGAAAACTTTCGCGTGTGAGCCGCTTAACGCGATTTCGTTTTACAGCTTGTTTAATTCGCTTTTTAGCGATAACTAACCCTAACCGAGCGTGAGTTAATCCATTTAATCTGACTAGGAGAGTAAAATATTTATCGCTTGATTTATAAGCTTTTTCAAAAACAAATTGATAATCTGCCGGTTTTAGCAAACGTTGATGTCGCTGAAACCGGTAAGATGGCTTGATTGAAGTCATCAAGCACAGAGTCTGAGCCGACCTTTAGCACGACGTGCTTTGAGTACATCTCTGCCGCCTTTGGTTGCCATACGTGACCGGAAACCGTGACGACGTTTACGTATTAATTTACTAGGTTGATAGGTTCTTTTCATGAGATCATTACCAAAGCCATGACAAACTTTAAATTTTATTGTTTTATTTAGGTGTTTGTCAAGCAATTTATTAAAAAACTTTTTTATTTTACCCAAAATAGCAACAACAACAATTAATTAACTCGTTTTTTTAAAGTTGATTCTAAATAAAAAATAATATAATTATCATAGTGTTATATTAATAAACAAGCAGTTATTGCCTAACTGGATAAGTAAGTTTATCAAGTATACACTGTTTTGTAATTTACTGAGATAGATAAATAACCGTATTTATTATAAATAATTACATTTTAGATATTTATGTCACTCATCAACGGAGGTTTAGTGGTGGCAGCATCGTTGTGGAATCAATGTGTTAAGCATCTTGAAAGGGAATTGTCTAGCCAAGACTTCAATATGTGGATTCGTCCGCTACAAGCGATTGAAGCGAGTGGCTGTTTACGTTTGCTTGCGCCTAATCAATTTGTACTTGATTGGGTTAAACAACATGTTCAATTGCGTATAGAGGAGATATTGCGTCGTTGCCAACCAAAGTCTACCCCCAGTTTAATTTTACAAATTGGTAGCCGACAACAATTTACTTCCCAATCTAAGCCGCTCATGACGGCAGTGGGTGGTCATACTGTGACGACACCGATTAATCGACTCAATTCGCAGTTGACATTTTCAACTTTTATTTTGGGAAAATCCAATCAACTCGCGCGCGCGGCTGCACTGCAAGTCGCAGAACAGGGTGGATATAATCCTCTGTTTATTTATGGCGGTGTTGGGTTAGGTAAAACGCATCTGATGCAAGCAATTGGTAACCAAATTATTGCTAAACGTCCTCAGGCGAAAGTTCTATATTTACGTTCTGAACAGTTTGTCAATGAAATGGTTAAGGCATTGCGTGAAAAGAAAATTAATGAATTTAAGCAATTTTACCGTTCTTTAGATGCTTTACTAATTGACGATATCCAATTTTTTGCGCATAAAATACAATCACAAGAAGAATTATTTCATACTTTCAATGTATTACTGGAAGAAAAAAAGCAAATTATCTTAACTGGCGATCGACCACCACAGATTATTGCAGGTTTGGAAGATCGCTTAAGGTCCCGTTTTAGTTGGGGTTTGACCGTTAATGTGATGCCACCTGATTTTGAAACTCGCGTCGCTATTTTGATGGCAAAAGCGCAATTTGCCCATGTACATTTACCCGAGGAAGTCAGTCAATTTATTGCAGATCATGTGCATTCAAATGTAAGAGAATTGGAAGGGGCTTTGCATCGTTTGATTGCAACTGCGCGTTTTATGCAGCAAACGGTGACTTTAGAAAGTGCGCAGACCACTTTACAAGATTTGTTACATTTTCATTCACAATTAGTTACATTGAATGGTATTCAAAAAACAGTCGCTGAATATTTTAAAATTCCCATTGCTGATTTGTCTTCACGTAGACGACATCGTTTAGTCGCACGTCCACGACAAATTGCCATGTTTTTGTCTAAGGAATTAACTCAACACAGTTTGCCCGAAATTGGTAAAGCTTTTGGTGGGCGTGATCACACCACAGTGATGTATAGCTGCAAAACAATCGCTAAATTAAAGACAGCTGATCATCAAATAAATCAAGACTATACTAATTTGTTGCAATTGCTTTCAGCATAGTTTAACCTTGAATATTCGTGAACTAGTTAATTTGAAAAATATTTTAATTAGCAATTCCATGAAAAACTGGTAAAATTAATTTACTTGCAATGAAAAACAAGTTGTGAAAAAATGCCTCATTCATTAATTTATCGCTGTTGCAAGAAATTAAATCAATTTTGCATAGCGATATCTAGTATTACGCAACTTAATTTTTGCTGGGTAATATCAGGAAGTATAATGAATGATGTGAATTGATTTACCACATTAAGTCAATAAGATGTTGGCTATACAAGTGCTGATTGTATACGACTGAAATGGTAACATCTATCTCACCCAAACATATACCGTAAGTTCGACGGTATCGGTTGTATGACTTTAAAAATCAAGTAGAAAATAAGCTGAACATGTTATTCGTGTGTTTTAGGCAGTTTTTATAATTATAAATATGGTTAAGAACTAAATATCTGTGATGATCTACCACAATTAGGAGGAAGATAAATGGCTTGGAGTTTTCCTAGTCTTTCGCGCCGCTCTTTTTTAAAAGCTTCAGGCTATGGAGGAGCTGCGCTTTCTTTGTTGCAACCACTGGGTTTTGTGGGGAAAGCAACAGCTGATGCTACCTCAGGAGAAGGCAAAGAAGATATTAGTTACACAATTTGTAACTTTTGCTCATCTTTGTGTAATGTAAAAGTAACTTCCCGTACCACAAATGGTGTTAAACGAGTTGTTAAGTTAGATGGAAATCCTAATTCTACCTTAAATCGCGGTAAAATGTGCGCACGGGGTCAAGCAGGCTTACGTCAAACTTACGATTCCGATCGATTCAAAAAACCCATGATCCGAGTTGAAGGCACCAAGCGCGGTGAAATGGAGTTTCGTGCTGTTGAATGGGACGAAGCATGGAAATATATTGAAGATCGCATGAAAGCTGCCAAGATTCAGCCTTGGGAATGGACGATGATTGGGGGCTGGACATCTTGTGTATTTTACATGAATTGGTCTGTTCCTTTTGCATTGACTAGTGGTATTCCTAATATTGTTGCTTCTCCGATGCAACACTGTGTAACAACAGGACATTTAGGGACTGATTCCGTTACCGGTAACTTTAATATTCACGATGAAATTTTACCAGACTACGATAATGCAAAATACATTATTTATGTTGGTAATAATTCCTCTATTGGTGCTGTATCGACCTGTCGGGTAGTCCGTTTTGCGCAAGGACGTAAAAATGGTGCTAAAGTTGTTGTTTTAGACCCACGCTTATCAGAAACCGGTGCTAAAGCTGATGAATGGATACCAATTCGTCCGGGTACTGACTTAGATTTCTGTTTGGCTATGTTGAGAGAAATGCTCAACAAAAAATTGTATGATGCTGATTTCCTCAGAACGCATACCAATATGCCATTTTTGACCTATAAAGACGATAATAATCAATGGCAATTAGTCAAAGATGTTGAAGGTCATCCAATGGTGTTGCGTGCTAATACTTCTGAAATTCACGTATTACCTGCTTACAGCAATGAAAATTTAACTGATGTTGCTGGCAATACTTTCTATCCCGCGTTGTACGCGCCTATACCTCAAGGTGTTCTTGTCCCAGAAAATGCAGTAGCGGGCGTAGGTAAACCAGCTTTTACTGTTTTACAAGCACAATTGGCTGAAATTGCCCAATGTACTCCTGAATGGGCTGAAAAAACAACTGGTATTCCCGCAGAAACCATTCGTCGTATTGCGCATGAATTTGGTAGCAGTCGTCCTGCTTTAATCGATCCAGGTTGGCATGGTGCACGTTATGGCAATATTATGATGACGCGTCGCGTACAAGCTATGATTCAAGCCCTAAATGGTGGGATTGATAAAGAAGGCGGTTGGGTTATGAGCGGTGAATTCCATCATAAAGCGTTAAAGCAGCATGAAGCCAAGTTGGCGGGTAAAGATTTAGGTTCTCCTTTAGCTAACAAAGCTGGCATGGACTTCGCGATGGTGGTTGTGGGTGCATTTTCTGATCCTAATAATTTTGCACATGGGCATCCGGGTTGGGCATGGGCTTATTCTCAACAACAAAAAGCTGAAGGTAAACAAGGTATTGCTTTACCGGTTCTTGCTGATGAAGGATTAAAAGAATCCGTTGAAGGTAAGGTCAAGTGGAAAGGTGAACCCTATTTAACACGCGCTTTGTTTGTGAATGCAGCCAATCCTGTACGTCATTATTATCCTGATACTTATTGGAAGGAAATGATGCAACACGAGAATATGGAGCTTATTGTTGCATTGGATGTATTGCCTTCTGATACTACGCCTTATGTTGATGTGATTTTACCCAGTAGTACTTACCTTGAACGTGATGAACCTAATATTTATGGTAATGGGGTTAATCAAGATTTAGCCATGACAACTCGTTACGCTGCGATTGATCCGCTTTATGATTCTTGGGAAGCACCTGATGTTTTGTTGAAATTGACTGAATTAATTCATGGTAAAGAGAATGCGATTGAAGATTTGACTAAACATATGGAAGGTCTTACTGGAATGCCAGCGCAAGCAATGGTAGCAGTTCATAAAGAATTGAAAGAAGCGGGTAAAGCCAGTCCTTTCAGTGCGGCTTGTCGTAAGGTAGCTATCGCGGAAGCGGCTAAGCGTGTTCATGTTTCTCCTGAAGAATTTGATAAAACTTTACGTGAAAAAGGTGTCTATCACGAAGAAAATTGGCGCGATTTGTTAGAACATGCGGCAGTTCCTCATGTGATTCCTGCGGTGACTGCCAGTGGTCGTATTGAGTTTTTCAGTAGTTTATTTGATATGTTGCGTGGACAAGGTAATATTGGTCCTCATTTCAGTGTGTTGGCAACTCATATCCCATCTGAATGTCGTCAAGGTCAAACGATGGATCAGCCTCTTAATGAAGATGAGTTTTACTTTGCCTATGGTAAGGTGCCGACTGTTTCTTATGGTTCAACCAATAGCAATAATCCTGTTTTGGCTGCAATTAATACGTTGAAGAAAGACATTTATATGGGCGTGTGGATGCATCCGGATCGTGCTGCAAAATTGGGTATTAAAACCGGTGATAAAATTCATTTAACCAATACTTTGTCTAATCAAGAAGCAGATGGACACGCTTACGTGACTCGCAAAGTGCGTCCTGATACCCTCTTTTTGCATTCTGCATTTGGGGTTGAAAATAAACAACTGACTCGCAGCTATGCCATGGGCGGTACTGCAACTAATAAGCTAATTCCTCATACCGTAGAACCCGTTGTCGCTGGTTTTCGTTCGCAGGAATTTACTCTTCGTGTTAAAAAAGCATAAGCGCAGTTTTATAGGGGAAAATTAATGACAACTCCACATTATGCGATGGTGATTGATTTAAATACTTGTGTTGGTTGCAATGCATGTATGGCAGCTTGTTCCATGGAAAACCAAACACCGGTTTGGGACAATAAATGGCGTACTTATGTTCATGATATGGAAATAGGTGCAGGTACTGAAAATGAAGTAAAACGACGTTTCTTTCCACGTTTGTGTAATCATTGCGATAATCCACCTTGCATGAGTGTGTGCCCAACAGGGGCTACTTACAAGCTGGATAATGGTATCGTGTTGGTTAATGATGAAATGTGCATGGGATGTCGTGCTTGTGCTATGGCTTGTCCTTATGATGCACGCTATGATGTGACTTATGATGATCTGGATAAAGGTACTGAATTCTACGGAGAACTACACTTCCGCACCTCACCCAGTGTCGATAAATGCTCGTTTTGTGCGCACCGCGTGATGAAAGGGCTTAAACCCGCTTGTGTGGAAACCTGCGTAGGTTCTGCACGTTTGTTTGGTGACATGAACGATCCTAAAGATGAAGTAGCTAAGATTGTTGCCAGTGGTGTGGCAAAACCATTGATGGCGCATTTAGGTACTCGACCCAATGTCTATTACATCAGCGATTTAGAGAGGAACGTCTAATGGAAGGTATGTTTTATTCAACCCAAGAATTATGGACTTGGTGGATCGCTATTTATCTGTTTTTAGGCGGTTTAGGGGGTGCTTTAGTCGTTGTCAGTGGACTCACCAATATGTATGTGAAAGAACATAAGGAACTGGTCTTATGGGCTAATATTTCTTCTTTGATCATGTTGAGCGTTGGATCGTTTATGCTATTTTTGCATTTACTACATCATATTGCAGTTATCAATGTGTTGAATCCAATGGTACTCATTAATAAACCTGATGCTTGGATTAGCTGGGGTACACAATTCATTGTATGGATGATGGTATGGAGTTTTGTCTACACTTATCCCTACTTAGTTGACAGTAAATTCTGGCGTGGCATACCTATTATTGGTGGATTGATTGGTTTATTTGGCTGGGTTGGTAATTTATCCTTGAGATTTCATAAACTAATCGGTTGGTTAGCAGTCATCAATGGGATTGGTACCGTACTTTATACAGGTTTGTTGCTGCAATCTTTTCCAGCGGTTGCTTTGTGGCATAATCCGGGCGTACCCTTGTTATTTATCGTATCCGCATTTTCCACCGCGATGGCGTTCTTGTTAATTGCTTTGTATGTATTTATCAAGAATCCAGAAGATCATGGTTTGAAAGTTCTGTTTGAACGCTCTGACGTTATTTTAATTGGGATTGAATTACTGATTATTTTTGTGTTCTTCCAATTTACCACTTACGGACTCGAATCTGCCCGTTACACTGCAAAGATATTATGGAATGATATGGGTTGGATTATTGGTTTTGTGGGTTTTGGTTTGTTAATTCCTTTCATTATTGAATTTAGAGGAGTAACCAAAGGTTGGAAAGGTAGCGCGCCGATTGTCTTAGCTGCAATACTTGTACTTTCAGGTGGTTATTTACTACGCCACTACTTCATGTATGCTGGTGTATACGAACGTCCTTATCCAGCAATTAATAGTACCCATCATCTACAAATGGATGGCTCAGTGCAAACACAATAATAGTTTTAGATAAAAGTTAATACTGTTATTTTTCGACTTTTTCAGGAACTGGTAATTTTTATCGATTGCCAGTTCTAATTTTTTGCCTCTAATCAAATGAATAGCATGTTACCTGATAACATCATCCCCCAACAACTTTCTTTATTCGCCGGCTTGCTTGCGGCACCAGGTCTTGATAGTTTAGCCATTATAGAAGAACTCGCCCAAACCAACCCTTGGTTACAAGATGTCCCTGAAGAACTTGTTCAATGGGGATTACCGCGTTGGCAAGGAGAACATACTCGCTTATTTATTAATGGACACCCTAAAACTGTATGTCCTCCATTTGAATCGTCTTATATACATGGACAACAAAATGGGAAAGCTTGTAGTGATATTTTGGCTTTTTATTATCAAATTGGTTTGCAACCCGTTGAAGGTGTGTTTCCTGATTATTTAGGCACATTATTGGAATGCGCTGCTTATTTAGCCCAACAACAACCCGTTGATAGCGCATCGTGGGAAATATTGTGGCAGCAACACTTAGTACGTTGGGTACCACGATTTGCCCGTGATTTAGAAACACACAGTCGATTACGTTTGTATCAACAATTAGGCAAACAATTACAGGAGCTTTTCCCCAGTGTCTAATTGGCAATTGATTGAAACTAATGAAGAAGAATTGATTTCTACGGTAATTGAAACATTTACCCAACTTTATCAAAATTACTTTATTCACGAGGAATTAGTAAACCATAATTTGCCCATTGAAATTCGCGCGTTTCGTCAAATGGATAACTGGTTTATTTTTTTATTATTAACCCCTTGGACATTAGCTAGACTTTTTATTCCTAATCAAGACCCGAATATTGAAATTCCGACAGGTTGGACTGCACAAGAACGTGTAAATATGCCGATAATAGTGATTGGACCGGCGGTTTTTTTATCTATTTTAGGTGGCAAAGAACGTGCACATTTAAATTATACGCCGCGATTAGGTCACTACTTAATTCAGCCTCTCATTCAATCTATGGCAGAATTTAACCAACCAGATGAGGCGTTTGCTGCTTGGAATGCGGTGATTACGACTCGTAACAAAGTGATTGAAGAACAAAAGAAAAAATGTGAATGGCAGCAAGAAGTGTCACGGCGAGAATTTTTTGCTAAATTGCGTCGTCGCTCAGAATTAAAATAATCATGGATATCAAAATACCACAAATTTATGTTTTATTAGTATTTGATGGTTTACATATGCTAGTCCCACAGCATGAAGTGCAATCTGTTGAAATTATTGCAGATGTACATATAACTTCAATGTATACTGGTGCTGTGGGTTGGTTTGCGCATGGGCATGGACAAGAATCTCCAGTGTATTGTTTATCAGAAGAAATGACGTTATTACTTGATTTACCTAAGAATCGAGAATTTTTTATTTTACTCAAATCCTCAGATGCAATAATCATTGGGCTTGCCTGTGATGAAGTAGAAACATTACATGCTAAAAATGATCATCTTTATTTGCAAGATTTACCTATTGTAATGAAATTACCTGGCTCACCTATCAGCCGATTGGTACGTTATCAGGATAAAATTGGTTGTATTTGTGAAGGTGAAGTGCTGCGAAAATATATTCTAAATTTATCGGAAACTTTTGTTAAAGGGCAATAAATTGCAATAAAACACCTTATAATATGAAAAAAATAATTTGGTTAGTCATTTTTATTGTTTATTCGCCCTATATTTATGCAGTACATACATTAATATTTTTATCAGATACAACCACTTCTGATGAAATTAATCAATTAGTTACACAAGCCCCGCTGGTTTGTGATTTACGTCCACTACCTTGGTTAGTACTAGAAACTCCTGATATTGAATCACTGTTTACGACCACCCGCGGTATTCGTAAGCGTTGGTCTGCGCAAGAAAATATCACGGGTTATTTCGCCGCGACTCCAAATGATCCTTTATATTCAAAACAATGGCATTTAGCAAATATTGGCATTCCAGAATTATGGCAATTAACCCAAGGTGATGGTGTGGCAATTGCCTTGTTAGATAGTGGTGTTGATCCAGATCATCCTGATTTAAAAGGACAAATATCATTCGATGAAGGGTATGATTTTGGTGATAATGATGCTTATCCTTATGATAATAATGGACATGGGTCAGCGATGGCAGGATTGATGGTTGCTCGTTGCTATAATCAACAAGGCGGGTGTGGTGTTGCCCCACAAGCTTCAATCATTCCTTATAAAATAAGTGGTTACGAAGCCAATAAATTTTTAGCCGCCGATCTTGCCTGTGCGATTAAAGCTGCAGCAGACAGTTATGCTAAAATTCTTTCACTGAGTTTAGTGTTAGAAACAGCCAGTCAAGCAGTCACTGATACCTTAGTCTATGCAAAAATGAAAGATAAAACCATTGTAGCTGCTGCGGGTAATGAGGGAAAATCAGTGGCATTTCCTGCCTATTTACCTTGGGTAATCAGTGTGGCAGCCAGTGATAAAACCGGAGAGCGTTTACCATTTAGCAACTACGGTGATGCGCTATTTATCACTGCCCCGGGTATTGATTTACAAACAACGTTAGTTGGCACAGATTATACAACACAATACACTGGAACATCGGCTGCAGCAGCTTTAGTCAGTGGAACATTAGCATTATTGAGCGCACAATATCCCACATTGACAGCCCAAGAATTGATAACACTTTTATTGACATCCAGTAAATACGAAAAATATCAAGGATTTAACAAAGAATACGGCTTTGGATATTTGCATACACCTATCCCAGATGATCATAATGAACTGCAATTTTACCCGACAACAACGAATGTCTATCGAATCGGAGACACCGTATCATTGGAATTATTAATTACCCAAATAGCGAAACAAGAAGGTGATCTTTATTTACATCTCAATGTTCCGATTAATAATCAAGGCAATAGAACTGGTTTTTTTAAAGTATGGCACAGTATCGACACTATTGCTCCAATCCCTTATAATTACCTCTTCATGAGCCCTTATTTTTTTGATAATGATGTCTTTTTACCGCTGTACGGTTCATCTTTTGCATTACTGGGTGATGGCAAGATAGACAAAACTCTACATTTAGGTGTTTATGAATTATCCGCACAACTGGTCATGTTAAATGGTATTCAAAGGCAAACACGTAAAATTGTTTGGCTAGAAACACAATAAACTGTCTTTTTGTTGTAAATTAGAGTAAAAAACACCTAAGTGATGCAAAAAACTACATTTGCACATGAAGCCTCAATTGACGCACTTTTTAAAGGATAGTTAATTTTGTGAAAAAATTATAAGAAACTTAAATATGCGCATAAATACTATCTTTTTATAAAAAATGAACTTATAATCAATTTATTAAGCAAAATATTTTCGTGATATCCAACGGTGAAAATAAAAAAATTACCAAAAGGCTTGCAATATTGATTGCTTCTGTGCAATATTTATAGTATGTGTTTGGACAGGTGGACTTTAGATAAGTTAGTACATAAAGGTTTTGAGATTCAACAAAAAGCTTAACTATGATATACTTTTTTATGAAATGCTGCTTGTCAAATCGGTAAAGCGTCTGAGAATTAGTTAAGATGGTTGCTGATCAATTTAAATTTTTTGGAGATTGTTAATATGAACATGAAAAAAACGGCATTTGCCTCTGCCTTAGCGCTGGCGTTAGCCAGTAGCTCTGCGTGGGCGGCAGACTGTGCTGATCCAAGTGTTGGTTTGGGTAAAGATGTGAACGTAGGCTTTACCACTTACACATGTAGCGGTCAGTTTATCCTTGATAAAGTAACTGTTAGAGCAGGTGAGACTGTCAACCTCGCATTGATGGGACTGAATAAAAATAATGAAGTTGATCGCTTTGGTGAACAAGGTGGTTCTGTCATTATGGGTGTAGTAAACACAGTTCAAGGGCAGATTAGTGCTGTTCCTGTGGGTGGTGGGGTGTGGAATGAGCAAGGCGATAAAACGCCAGGTGCCACACCTAATGATTCTAAACCGGGATATGGTAATTTTGCTTCTCAAGTGAGATATATTCGCTTAGATCAAGGTAACGGTCAAATCAGCATCTACTATCCACCGGAAGCGACCGGGGAAGATATTTTAACCCTCACTTTACAAGAAAGAAGAGCGACTGCCAACGGTGGTGTAGAGTTCAACGTCATTACCAAAGCAGAAAAAGTCGTTAAAATTGAACCACCTTCTGATAATCCCGGTGCTTTATATATTACCGCGTTCATGGCGCCTCTCGGTGATGAGAAGGGTATGAGCGATACGGATTCAGGGGATGGCATCTATGGTACGATGACAGCTGGTGCTTCCGGCGCTGAAGTTGTGATCGTTGCACGTAACGATAGAGCAGCTGGCGCAATTACGCTTACTTTGAGCAAGGGTGATACTAAACTAACTTATACCGGTAAGATGACACGTGGCGTTGCCAAGATTAACTTAGATTCCAATGTTAAGTTAGCTGGTTCCTACTACATCAAAGCTGAGTTTGCTGGATTTGATGGTAGCAGTGTAGGTATGGTTAACGCTGATAAAGTCTATGTATATCCAACAGGTAAACCGACTAAACTGAAACTCACCAGTGTTAAAAGCCGTATTAGTGAAAAAGTAGAAGGTGGTGGCACTGAAGTGTGGGGACAATTATTAGATGTATACGGTAACTCCACCAGTAACCGTGCTGGTAGTGAAGTGCGTTTCATCATCAAAGATGGAAATGGCATTGCTAGCAGTTCTGCACTAGATTTAACTGTTCCAGCCTCTGATCCCAATGGTATGGCAGTTGCCAGAACGAATGATAATATTTTGGGCAACGTGGCGGGTGAAGTCAAAGAAGGAATTGTTTCTTTAGTGGCAACAGCTGCTCATGCAGATAATACACCTAACAGTGCAATTGCTGCTTCCGATCCACTTGAAATCCAAGTAGTTAAGGAGTCTGTCACCGCTGTTTTACACTCTGAACTTGCAGCTATGGTTGGGCTTGGTACCTCTCCTCTTGCAGGAAATGAGTTTAAAGCTTTCGTTATTG
The DNA here is from genome assembly GCA_020721045.1 of Thiomargarita sp. Lineage (GTDB taxonomy): Bacteria > Pseudomonadota > Gammaproteobacteria > Beggiatoales > Beggiatoaceae > DYNN01. Next base: position 75,130 of record DYNN01000002.1, read on the forward strand.
GTACAACTGATGGTGCAAATCCTGGTCAAATTGTACTCAAGAACTTGACTACAAAGGAAGAACTTACTGTAAACCCTAATGCAGATAAAGAAGTTGAAGCCCTCTTCAAAAAGGCAACTGCTGGCAATCGTTATCTATTATCTGATAAGCAAGGTAAGTATGGACAAACTGTAGTTGTTGGTACTGGTATTAGCACCGCAGCGTCAACTTTGGTCGATGTTCGCAATGCGCATGGTGAAGTACAAACTAAGATTATTCCTTGGTTTGACAACGATGCCAAAACCTACGTTACTGTGGTACCAGAAATTGCATTCAATATGACTGATGCCTTTGGTAATCAAACGACACCTGGTATTGAAACTGTCACAGGTTCTTTCTACCTGAAATCTTCCAATGGTACAGTGGCTTATAACACACTTGAAGGTGATCGTGGTGTACCAAGCCGTGCACCTGGTTATTATCCTACGGTGACTTATACCGCAATGGGTGAAAGTGCGTTTGTGGGTGAAGATGTTATTGATGTAACCTTTACCAAACCTGGTTTGGGTACCACGGAAACGAAGATCAAATCACCAATTGAAGGTATTAACAAGCTCAAAGCCTTTGGTGCTTACATCGAACAACTCAAGATTCCAGTAAACAGCGAAGTTGCTTTAGCAGTGGAAGCTTTGGGTACAGACGGTGATGTCTTTACTGATGTTGCTTCTGCCAGAGTGAAATTCAATATCTCTGAAGAAGATGGTTTGCTCGAATCCTTCAAAATGTATGAAGTTTACGGTGAAACCGATTCATTGACTTCATGGGGCGGTCAAGAAGTGTTTGACGGACAAACTTTGAACTTCGGCGAATCTGGTGGACGTAAAGTCTTCCAAGTGGAAGGTGGACCTAAAGAAGGTAAATTTACTGTTACTTTCTCGGATATTAACGAAGCTGGTGTTTCTCCTGTCACGTTAGAATTTGAAGTCACTGGTCAATTAGTTGAACCAGTATGTAGCGCAACTGATCCAACTGCCTGTAAAACTGAAGAAGAATGTACTGCAGTCAATGGTGCGTGGGATGCAGCGACTAGCTCTTGTAGTGTTAAAGATGTAACGGGTTGTAGTGCTGAAAACCCATCTGCGTGTACTGATGAAGCGAGCTGTGTAGCTACAGGTGGTGCTATTTATCTTGAAGGTTATGCGGGTGTAACTGACGGTTGTTATGGTGTACCTACTGATCCAACTGAAACCGTTTCAGATGTTATTTACAAAGATGGCACGCGTACCACTATAGATGGTTACTTTGCGGGTGGCGTACTCGTCGATGGTAAATTCTCTAAGAGTGAAAAAGCGGGTTCTGATCTAGGCAAGGTGACGATTGGTTTCAACTATAAGCCAGTGGCAGAGCATGTTGGTCAAGATGTGCACTTGTTAACAGTTGTTGGTGTTGAATCTCCTGATACCGGTCCAATCGATGGTAGCTTTGATACCAGTTACTTCGGTTTGAGTGAATTCATCGGTGATTTCTATCCTGTGAATATTTATGCAGACAACCATCCTGATGATGAAGAATTGCCTGAAGGACAAATCAATCAAACAGGTTATTGGGCTGATGAAGTTGCTAAGTTAGCTGAAAAACCCTATCTTAAGGGTGTAACCTTACAAGCTGATGAACAAATCGTATTAGTACCGGGCGATTTGGGTGATTTGGGTGGTTTCAAAGGCGCATTATACTTCTTCGTGGGTTATATGCTGACCGGTGGCGATGACAAAGATGCTATTGTGTTTAATAATCGTCCAATTGTTTTAATAGTTGAATAATCATTTAGTATTTTCAACTGAATAGTTGTATCTACGACATGTCATAGCAATGTGGCATGTCGTTTTTTTTTTTGGAGTAACGAAATGAAACGGTTAATCGCCTATACGAGTCTATTAATTTTATCAATGAATAAAATCTATGCCTTTGATTTGTTTGATCCGGAACGTGGTAAGATACCTCCTCCTCCTCCGACGGTTGCCGAACAGCCTAAACCAAAGGAAGAGCCTAAGCCGCCTCCCGTTAATCCCTTTGCGGCACCACCTAAGCCACCACCTGTACAACGTGATTTTGTCCTGCGTGGTATCAGTCGCATTGGAAACATGTATAAAGTTATTTTGCAACCTCCTGATGGTAAACCTGCTTTTGTTCAAGATTGGAAACCTCAAGAAGTGAATAAAATTAAGGGGTTTAGCGATTATATTTTATTAAATGTAGAATCGCGTGAAGTCGGAATCAGCTATCCAGAAGCATCTTGTTTAAAAAATAATTCGCAAATTGGAGTAAAATGCAGTTCTGATAATAAAGTGGCTACATTAGAGCTGGTAGCACGCGACGCAATTCCTGCGGCAGTTGCCCCTCCCCCTCCTTCAACACCGCCACCTAATCCGTTTGCTTTAGCGGCAATGTCGGCTGCTAATAATGCAACACCAGAGGAATTGGCGAAACATGAAGAGGAAATTGCAAAACGTCGAGAGGTTTATCAAAATTTTCAAAGGCAAGTCATTAAAGATGAAGATGTACCCCCAGGTATGCGGGTTGTACGTACCCCTTTTGGAGATCGCTTAGTACCTGATAATGGTGAATCCGATGCTCCGCCTCCGGTCAAAAGGAATCAAAGACGATAATGTTTAATTTTATTTAAAGTTCTAATTACTATGACCCAACAAAGTTATTATGACGTATTAGTGATCGGCAGTGGTGCCGCTGGTCTAAGCCTTGCGCTTGAATTAGTGGAACATATTCAAGATATTAGCATTGCTATTTTATCAAAAGATACTTTAGAAGCCGGTAGTACTCAACATGCACAAGGCGGCATTTCTGTTGTGCTTGGAGAAGATGATTCGTTGGCTTCACATGTTGATGATACTTTAAATGCAGGGGCGGGTTTATGTAATCCTGAAATTGTGAGTTTTACCGTCGCACAAGGTCCTGATCGTATTGCTTGGTTAATCAATCAAGGCGTGCCTTTTACTCAGCAATTTGATGGATTAGGGCATTTAACTTATCATTTGACCCGTGAAGGTGGGCATAGTCATCGTCGTGTGATTCATGTAGAAGATGCAACGGGTAAGGCAATTATCGATACACTGATTGCTAACGCGCATCGTCATCAAAACATTGAGTTATTAGAACGACATATTTTAGTTGATCTGATTAATGGCAAAAAGATTGGTTTATCATCAACGCGTTGCATGGGTGCTTATGTACTAGATCGTGATAATGCAAAAGTTAAAGTCATACGTGCTCGTTTCGTGATTTTGGCGACGGGTGGTGCGGGTAAAGTTTATTTATATACCAGTAATCCTGATGTGGCAACTGGCGATGGGATTGCAACTGCATGGCGTATTGGTTGTCGTATTGCTAATATGGAATTTATTCAATTTCATCCCACTTGCTTATATCATCCTGATGCAAAATCGTTTTTAATTAGCGAAGCAGTACGTGGCGAAGGTGGTAAATTATTATTGCCTAATGGCGCGACTTTCATGGAAAATTTTCATCCCCGCGGCGAATTAGCCCCACGAGATGTTGTTGCTCGCGCCATTGATCATGAAATGAAGCGGTTAGGTAGTGATTGTGTTTTTCTAGATATTAGCCACAAACCCGCGGATTTCATCACTTCGCATTTTCCTAATATTTATGAATATTGTTTAGAATTAGGTTACGACATGACACGCCAGCCAATTCCCGTAGTACCCGCTGCGCATTATACTTGTGGCGGTATCGTCACTGATAAAAATGCGTGCACGGATATTGAAGGATTATATGCCATTGGAGAAGTTGCTTTTACTGGCTTGCATGGTGCTAACCGTATGGCGAGTAATTCTTTGTTAGAATGTCTGGTTTTTGCACACAGTGCTTGTCAACATATTATTGAACATTATCATACGACAACCGTTCCACAAACATTGCCAGAATGGGATGAAAGTCGCGTAACTGATTCAGATGAAGAAGTAGTGGTTGCCCATAATTGGGATGAATTAAGACGTTTCATGTGGGATTACGTAGGTATTGTTCGCACTACCAAACGCTTGCAACGAGCAAAACACCGAATTGATTTACTACACAGCGAAATTCAAGAATATTATAGTCATTTTAGAGTCACTAACGATTTGATTGAATTAAGGAATCTAGCAGTTGTCGCAGATTTAATTATCACTTCTGCCTTATTACGCAAGGAAAGTCGTGGATTACACTATACTTTAGATTATGCGAGAACAGATGCGTTAATTCAAAATACCGTTTTAGTAAAATCACTTTAAAAGAGATATCGTAATGGTTCCATTTGTTTTGATGACATTTTTGCTTTTATGTTTCAATACTTGGGCAGATGAATTTACAAAAACTTCACAAGAAGCAATTCCTGTTAGTGTTACTATGACCGCCTTGCGCCAAATGCAGGCATTACAAAAAAAGAAACAACAGCAAGAGCTGGAATCACAACATACTGATTATAAATTACAATCTTTATATAGTTTACCCATTGCCTCTTTTGCTGCGTCAACAAAACCTAAAATATTACGCTATTTACCTAAAATTCGTGCTTGTACCTATAATGAGAGTGATACACATGTGATTGTTGATATTAAAGCGCAAGTGTCTCGTGAATTACTCAACACAATTGAAGCAGAAGGCGGCACGATCATGACGAGTTTTATTAATTATCGTACAATACGGGCACGTGTTCCTTTAGACAAAATAGCAAGTCTGAATAGTCGAACTGATGTCTTATTTATCAGTACCGCCGAGCAAGGCTTCACCGCTAAACAAAATACCACAGAAGGCGATATTGCGCATAATGCAATTAAGGGACGACAAATCTATAGTGTCGATGGAACTGGGATTAAAGTAGGCGTGATTTCCGATTCAGTTGATCATTTAGAACAAGCAATACAACAAGGTGATTTACCGACTAATGTAACAGTAGTACAAGATGCTGCTGCCGTAGGTGCTAAAGGAATTGGTGAAGGTACAGCAATGTTAGAGCTTAACTAGATTGCTTTACATATATTTAAATGTATGTAACAATGAATAA
>DYNN01000205.1 GCA_020721045.1 Thiomargarita sp.
ATATTTCAATTACTTAAATCCCCCTTGCCCCCTTTAAAAAAGGGGGGAAACGCTTAACTTAATGGTATTGGACCGTAGGTCCGATTAGCGTAGCGTAATCGGACGCATGTTATTCGCCGCTGCAAACCGAAATATCTATATCACCACACCACAAGGTAAATAAATACCTTGCGTGACATATTGGTGAAACGTGGAATACGGTCAATCCGCTACACGTTTTACAAACCCATGTTTCAAAGGATTCACATAATCCACTGGGCATGATTTAATGATTTTTTTGTTTTGAAATGTGAAATTATTAATCTAATAAACATGCGTCCGATTACGCTACGCTAATCGGACCTACGTGGGCTAGTTCATCCAATCTAAATTTTCAAAAATATGATAAAATCTCTCATGGACATGGTTTCTTCTTTGGATTAATTTTTGCAGACCGCTATTATCCTCTAGCTATTCCACCCAATCTGAATCTTCAAAAAATCGAATATCACAATAAAGAAAATTTATTCTATTTAACATCATATGTCATCATTACTCACTAAATTACTTGAAATATTAATAGCTTATCCAACAAAGCGATTTTGGGTTGCATACAGTGGTGGTGTTGATTCTCATGTTTTGCTGCACGCACTTGCTAGATTGCGTCCTCAATTACCCGCAGTTGAAATACGCGCATTACATGTACACCACGGTTTACAGCCACAAGCCGGCGAATGGGTACAACATTGTTACCAAATTTGCGAAACTTTACAAATTCCGTGCACCATTTCCTATATTGATATCATTCAACAACAGGGAGAAAGTCTTGAAGCAGCTGCACGTCACGCACGTTATCAAGCATTTATTGAGCAATTAGCAGAAAACGATATTTTGTTAATTGCTCAACATGCAGATGATCAAGCAGAAACGGTATTGTTGCAACTATTACGAGGTGCAGGTGTAGACGGTTTAGCTGCTATGCCGCAATGGAATACATTGGGTCAAGGTCATCTGTTACGCCCTTTGTTAGATTTTACTCGTCATCAGATTTTACAATATGCACAACAGGAAAATTTGCAATGGATTGAAGACAGTAGTAATGCTGATCTGCGATTTGAACGTAATTTTCTGCGTTTACAAATATTACCGCTACTGCAACAACGATGGCAATCTGTCAATCACTTGTTAGGGCGAGTTGCGCATCATCAGGCAGAAGCTCAAACATTATTACATTTTTTAGCAGAACAAGATTTGCAAATTTGCCAAGGTTCAGCTTCACATCAATTGAGTATTAAAGCACTACTTACTTTACCGATTGAAAGGCAAACTAATTTAATTCGTCATTGGTTAAAAAAATTAGGTTTAACAACGCCTTCCACGGTTAAATTACATTGTATTTTAAATAACGTATTGACTGCAAACCAAGATAGGCAGCCACAAGTACAATGGCAAGGAGGGGAAATTAGGCGTTTTCGTGGACAATTGTACGCCATGCCTAATTTACCAGAGATTCCCTCCTTCTTCAGTATCACTTGGTCACCTCAAATTCAAATGAACTTACCTTTAGGCTGTTTACACGCTAAGCCATCGCAAGCTCAGGGAATTAGAGCACAATATACGCCGTTAGAAGTCCGTTTTCGTCAAGGTGGGGAATCTTTTTTATTTCGCGGTCATCATCACAGTGTGAAAAAAATATTGCAAACCATAGAGTTACCCGTATGGTTGCGCCCATTTATTCCCCTAATTTACTTTGAAAATACCCTGATTGCTATTCCCTTTGTCGGTGTTTGTGAAATGTTTCAAGCAAAAACCGGAGAAGAAGGATGGGATGTCATTTGGTCTTTTCCTAAAATTTATGGTCATTAATTTACGGTTCACTACTTAATATTTGGAAATTTATCATGAACTTACTAGATACGGTCGCTTTAAAAGAATGCTTAGCCACTTTACAAGATTTAAATAATAACTATGGTATTACCAACTGCATAGATGTAAACCATCACCAAAATCCGGACTACCCTTAACCAGTCCGAACAAGCAAGAAC
>DYNN01000038.1 GCA_020721045.1 Thiomargarita sp.
CGGCTAATTGTTCTCCGATTTTTGAAACCGTCCAGAAATCTTTGACAAATGGAATACGCGGCAATTCTTTTTTGAGATTTTGCGCATATTTTTCTCGATAGTTTTTCGCGTGCAACAAACCATACACATAATAAAAAATAGCTCTTTTAGTTATTTTTAGATCATTATAGTGTTTTTGATAATTTTCTAATGCCCAATCGGTAATATTTTCTTGTCGATTATTTCCTTCTTCATCATAAACATAGAAAGGAAAACATTGAGAAGGTTCAATTACTAAACTTAAATTTGGAATTATTTTGGAAATTAAACAGACAAATGGAATTCTTGAACCTTTATCTGTTACACAAATAACTAAGTTTTCTTTTTCTGTTTCTAATGTTGGAAAAAATATAGGAAAACGATAAACAGCTTCATTCATTGTTTTATCAAAATACAAATATTTTTTTGTAAAAGGTCGATATAAAGATGCTCTAATTTTTTGATTTGAAAAAATAGCTTCTTGTTGGCGTTCTAAAGTTGTTTTTAATGTATAACTCCAACTAATGTTTTTATCATTGTTTTCAACAAAACGGTCGGTTAGTTCTCGTTCCCGCGCTCGAGAAAGTGGAAATTCTCTTTTAAATTTAAGAAGTTGAAGATTATAAAAATCAATCGTTCTTTGCATATTTTCTGCTAATACTTTTTGATTAAAATTATATGCCCAAACATCACGATTTGTTTTAACACCATTGCTATAAATCTTAAAAATAACATTTTCAGTTTTATTTTTATTGGCTTTTCCTTCTTTTGAACCGATTGCAATAAAATTATCAAATTCCAAATGTAATCCTTCAGTTATCCAATTTTGTTTGCTATCAGGAGAAATCGGTTTCCAATCCAAATTTCCAATATTTTTCTTTTGAATAAGAAAATTAAATTTTTGATATTTTGTCCAAAATTCATCTAATCGACAGTAATGAATTGCCATGTTTTATTCCACTAAAAGATTTTCAAAAGGATACTGTTATCTCGTTCCCACATGGCATGTGGGAACGAGGGGACGAGGGGAAAATTAAAAACATTTCACAGAGGAGATCGTCACTTCATCTACCGGCAAAGTCAAAGATTTTAATAATCGCCAATCATCGGCATTGAGTTGAATATACCATAATCCCGCTGCTAATTTAGACAAAGTCCCTTGGTAAGTGTCGTCTGCAATGCGTGGCAAGGTAATTGTTTGATCAAGTTCTTCATGAATGCTGTGTGAAAAATTGACTGTGAGCTGATCGGAAAAATGATGATCTGCCTGCGCTTTCAAGTAAACAGTGAGTATTTGCTGATCAGGACGAAAGTGCAAAGTTGCCTGTAAATTATGGCTATTTGCGGCTTTATCTTGATTTAATACTTGGTTAATCGCCAAACCTTTTTGGTAATAATCCTCTTCCACCAGATTATCACGCGCACTGACTGCAATGTAAATTGTAATAATACCGCCTATAATCGCGAGACTAGGAAATAAAATCACTAACCATACATAGGATTCACGATACCAAGCTTTTTTGGGTATTTTTTCCATAAAGTGATTAACGTGTTGTGGGCAACGGACCTAAGAAACGCCCTTCTTCAGTTGTTGTCCAAGTGGGTTGATCGATAGTATTTAATTCAAAAGCAACAATGGAACTCATCTGTGATAAATGGGCTGGATCGACCACTAATCTTACTGGTAAGCTTAACACATCGCCTGAATCAACATGGATATTTTCTACATCCATTTCAAGTTTCATCGCGTCGATACCAGCGGCTGTTAGCTTGTAATCGTGCGCTTCTTTGTCCATATTCATGATTTTCAAAGTGTAGATATTTTCAATACTGCCGTCATTTAGTTCCCGATAGAGAGAGTTGCGATCGCGAATAATGTCTAGTAATACCGGCACACGTTGCGAGATCATGTAGAGCAAACTTAATAATAATGCTAAAAGGATAGTGCCATAAATAAATATGCGTGGACGAAGAATGTGCGTTGGAATTCCATTGAGGCGATTTTCAGTTGTGTATCGCACTAAACCGCGCGGATAGTTCATTTTGTCCATTACTTCGTTACAAACATCGATGCACGCAGAACAACTGATACACTGATATTGTAAACCGTCGCGAATATCAATTCCGGTGGGACAAACTTGTACGCACATAGTGCAATTAACACATTCACCTAAATTTTTGGCTTTGTAATCTTCTGTGCGTTTACGAGGACCACGCGGTTCACCACGTTGTTGATCATAGGCGATAATCATTGTGTTCTTATCAAACATGGCACTTTGAAAACGAGCGTAGGGACACATGTAAATACAGATTTGTTCACGCAACCAGCCCGCGTTACCATAAGTGGCAAATCCATAGAAAAATAGCCAGAAAATTTCCCAACCACCTAAATCAAATGATTGAATATTAACAAAAAGTTCTCTAATCGGAGTGAAATAACCGACAAAAGTAAAACCCGTGAGTAAGGAAAATGTAATCCACAGAGTGTGTTTGGTTGTCTTAAGTCCCAATTTATGAGCAGACATTGGGGCTTTATCCAACTTCATTTGTTGAGGTCTATCACCTTCCACTAAACGTTCCATCCATAAAAACATGTCAGTCCAAACGGTTTGTGGACAAGCAAAACCACACCATAAGCGTCCTGCTAATGAAGTGAAAAAGAAGAGAGATAGTGCCGCGATAATGAGTAAAAAAGCGAGATAAATGAAATCTTGTGGCCAAAATACAATGTCGAAAAAATAAAACTTACGTTCTGGTAAGCTAAACAAAATGGCTTGGTGTTCATCCCATTGTAACCACGGAACAAAGTAAAATAATCCTAATAAAACGAAATTACTCAGTGTTTTTAAATTAGAAAATAAACCGCGTGTTTCTCGTGGATATATTTTCTGATGTTTAGCATAAAAAGTGCTTTCCGTGTCATCTTGCGATGTGTGATTATCAGGTGTCTGAGTCATGATATCCTTCCCTAGAGATAATGATATAGTGCGTCTGTCGTAGATTATTATATTAGAATAAACTAATATATGCGAATTTGAATAGAGAAATTTTTCACCTCACCATGTATACTATCACGATAGCTATAATTAACTACTTGATTAAATAAGTATCATCAGTGAAAATAGCAGTAATCAAATACGATACACTTATTATTTACGCCCAAGTCCATTTTTTCAATGGGCGAGGTTGGATTTTCTCATGAAAATAAACACTGTCATCTTACTTTCATTTCTATTTTGTACAAAACTAATTCATGCACAAGAAATTATTACCCGAGTAAGCGTAACGTCAGAAGGTAATGAGGCAAACGCACACAGTTTTGCACCTTCAATTTCAGGAGATGGGCGTTATATTGCTTTTCAATCAGATGCAACGAATTTAATCACGCATGATGATAATGGATTCACTGATGTATTTTTGTATGATCGCTATACTAATCAAATAAAACTTGTCAGCCACACTCTTGCAGGAAAATCGGCTAACTTCAAATCTACTTTTCCAACCATTTCACAAGATGGTCATTACGTTGCATTTCAATCAGATGCCAGTGATTTAGTGGCTGATGATACCAACCAAATGAGAGATGTATTTATTTACCATATTGGTAGTGAAATTATAGAAGTAGTGAGTATCAATAGTGAAGGAATTCAAGGAAATGCTTCTTCTTCTTTTCCCGTAGTTTCATCTAATGGGCGTTATGTTACCTTTGAATCTAATGCGACAAATTTGGTTGCCGATGATACTAAAAACTACATTGATATTTTTGTACGCGATCGTGAAACTCGTGAAACTACACGCGTAAGCCTTTCCTCTACAGGAAAACAAGTTAACAATGATTCCTATGGTGCGAATATTTCCAGTGATGGACGCTATGTTGTCTATGCTTCAGATTCACATAGCATAGTGAGTCGTGACACTAATAAAATTACAGATGTTTTTCTTCATGATCGTGAAACCGGTAATAATCAACGTCTTAGTCTTAACAATGAAGGCATAGAAGGTGATGCCGCTTCCTATGAACCACGTATCTCTCTTGATGGAAAATGGGTAGTGTTTATTTCACGCGCAAGCAATCTGGTGCTCAATGATACCAATAACAGTGAAGACGTTTTTTTGCGCGATTTAACCACTCAGACAACCACCCGTCTCAGCGTCAATAATCAAGGACAAGAAGGTAATGATGCTTCTTTTGCACCCCATATTTCTGGTAATAATCGCTATATTGTGTTCAATTCTGAAGCGAATAATTTAGTGAATGACGATGATAATAATACTGTTGATGTTTTTATCTATGATCGTGAAACTCAACAAATCAACAGTGTGACCCCATTTAGTCAAACATTCAGCAATTCTGTTGCTTCCTTTTATCCGCCAGTGATTTCTGATGATGGACGTTTTGTTGCTTACGAATCCAGAGCATTGAATTTAATCGCCACCGATTTAAATGAAAGTAGTGATATTTTTGTCTACGATCGCGCCTATTGTGCTGTTTACCAACAAGCTAATCAAACGGGTTATATTCCGGTATTAATCATTCCCAATATTGGATTTTATCGCGCTCGCCTCATGTTTAATGCTAATACCGAGTATTTTGAATTACAAACATATAACAAGGTACGTCTGCCTTTAGAAAATGTGGCGGCAAGTTTTGAACCGACATCAGGTTTACTCTCTTTGCCTTGCGTTGAAGTAATTGATTTAAATGGTATATTGATGGAAAAACTCACAGTCGAATTAACTAAAATAATAGATAACCCTTTAACCTTTCAACTAACAAATCAAAAAATCATACAGTCCTTTAAACCCTGAATAAACGCTTTACGTGGCAGTTTATCTTGAAAATAAAGCAATAATGCCTTACATTAGCAAAAAACGAATCAAAATTTAACTTTATTAACTCATTGAATTTAAAAGTATTCATCTTCTAACGAAATAGAATCTATGCCAAAAAAAGACTATTATCAAGTTCTAGGCGTCTCCAAAAACGCTTCAGATGACGAACTTAAAAAAGCCTATCGTCGGTTGGCGATGAAATATCACCCAGACCGTAATACCGAAGATAAGGACGCTGAAGAACGTTTTAAGGAAGTGGGTGAAGCTTATACGGTGCTTTCTGATCCTCAAAAACGAGCAGCTTATGATCAATTTGGTCATGAAGGCGTTGATCCCTCAATGGGAGGCGGTGGCGGCGGTGGGTTTTCTGGCGGTGGCTTTGGCGATTTTGCCGACATTTTTGAAAGTGTTTTTGGTGGTGGTGCGCGATGCAGTAGTAGTGATAACAATCGTGCTTTTCGCGGTTCAGATTTACGCTATGACTTGAGTTTACCGCTAGAAGAAGCCGTTGCGGGCGTTGAAACTAAAATTCGTATTCCAACCCATACTGTCTGTAAAACCTGTAAAGGAAGTGGTAGCAAACCCGGTACAACACCCGTGTCTTGTACGCGTTGTCATGGAACTGGACAAATTCAAATGAGTCAGGGCTTCTTTTCAGTGCGTCAAACTTGCCCAAACTGTCGTGGTTTAGGCAAACGCATTGAAGACCCTTGCCCAACTTGTTACGGTCAAGGACGCGTACAAGAATCCAAAACTTTATTAGTCAATGTGCCAGCAGGTGTGGATAACGGCGATCGCATTCGTTTATCGGGTGAAGGTGAAGCCGGTATGAATAGCGGACCACCTGGCGATTTATATGTACAAATTACAGTTAAACCACATGATATTTTTGTACGAGAAGACAATCACTTATCTTGTGAAGTCCCTATTAGTATCGTCACTGCTGCATTAGGGGGTGAAATAGAAGTACCCACGCTCAATGGACGTGTCACACTCAAAATTCCGGCAGAAACTCAGACTGGTAAAGTCTTCAGAATTCGTGGTAAGGGAGTTAAACCCGTGCGCGGCGGTCCTGTTGGCGATTTGCATTGTCGTATTGTAGTGGAAACACCTATCAATTTAACGATTAAACAAAAAGAATTATTGCACGAATTAGCTGTCACTATGCAAGAACGCAATCAGCATAACCCTAAAGAAAGTTCTTGGTTAGATAGCGTCAAAAATTTTTTAAAAACTTGATTGGATAGAACTATATGACAAAAATCGCTATTACCGGAGCCGCAGGACGTATGGGACGTTCACTGATTCAAGCCTGCGTAGATACACCCAATCTACTTCTAGCCACTGCTTTAGAACGTGTAGGCAATAGTGTAATTGGTAGTGATGCCGGTGAATTGGCAGGCATCAACCGATTAGGCGTGCCAGTCGTCGATCAATTAGATACAGGAAAATTTGATGTACTGATTGATTTTACCTCACCTGAGGCAACTTTAGCACATTTAAATTTATGTCGTGCAGCCAAGAAACGTATGGTCATTGGCACAACTGGTTTTTCTGCAGAAGAACGCATACAAATTGCTGATGCAGCTAAAGAAATCGCTATTGTATTTGCACCTAACATGAGTGTTGGAGTGAATTTAACGTTTAAACTCATTGAAATTGCAGCTAAAATTTTAGGCGATCAAGTCGATGTTGAAATTATTGAAGCCCATCATCGTCATAAAGTAGACGCACCTTCAGGCACTGCGCTGCGTATGGGTGAAGTGGTTGCAAATGTGTTAGGGCGAAATTTAAATGAATGTGCGGTGTATGGACGTGAAGGCAGAACAGGCGAGCGACAACGTCAAACTATTGGTTTTGAAACCATTCGCGCTGGCGATATTGTTGGTGAACACACTGTTATGTTTGCCGATGTTGGAGAACGTATTGAAATTACGCATAAAGCTTCTAGTCGCATGACGTTTGCCAATGGTGCTATCCGTGCGGCTCAGTGGATTACTCAACATCAAACGGGTTTATTTGATATGCAAGATGTGTTAGGACTTCACGCCATTGCGACTTGATCGATTATAAAATTTGTTCATTATCAACATATTACTATGTATACCACACACTACACCGATCTGCAATTATTTGATCCACACTCCTTTGAAACAGCACTGAATACCAGCACAAATCAGATACCTGTGTTTCGTGAGGCGTTGAATTCGGCAAATAACGTATTAAAAGAACGTTTTCAAGGACAGCATCATGCAAGTAAAGCCGTGATGCAACGCGCTTGGTTGATTGATAATATTTTATTGAAAGCTTGGCGAGGTTATGCGTGGCCCCATCCGGATAAAATTGCCCTCATTGCTGTCGGTGGTTATGGACGTGGTGAACTACACCCTTACTCTGATGTTGATTTGACAATTTTGTTAAAAGATGAGATGGATTCCCTGACAAAACAATATATTGAAGCATTTATTATGTTTTTATGGGACATTCGCCTAGAAGTTGGGCATAGTGTGCGTACTTTAGCAGAATGTGAAAAAGAAGCCATCAAAGATATTACGGTAATGACCAATCTGATTGAAGCTCGTCTATTAACCGGTCCAGTCAGCTTATTTCATACGATGCAAGCCATTATTGCCACTGATAAAATGTGGTCAATTCAAGATTTTTTTGCGGCTAAAGTATGGGAACAAAATCAACGACATCACAAATATTATGATACGGCTTATAATTTAGAACCTAATATTAAAGAAAGTATTGGTGGATTACGCGATATTCAAACGATTGGTTGGGTTGCCAAACGCCATTTTGGAGCAAGTACGCTCTATGATTTGGTGCAACACAATTTTCTTACTGAAGAAGAATATTCATCCTTAGTTCAAGGTCAGGAGTTTTTGTGGCGTATTCGTTGTTTTTTACATGCACAGGCTAAACGACGTGAAGATCGCTTACTCTTTGATTATCAACGTACTTTAGCCACTACTTTTGGTTATAAAGATAGCAAATCCCATTTAGCTGTAGAGGGATTTATGAAACAATATTATCGTACCGTGATGGAAATTAGCGGATTAAACGAAATGTTGTTGCAACTGTTTGAAGAAGTTATTTTATACGGTAATCGCCCCACTACATTACGCCCGCTCAATAAACGTTTTCAAGTCCGTAACGATTTTATCGAAGTGATTCATGATCAAGTCTTTATGAACTATCCTTTTGCATTGTTAGAAATTTTCTTATTAATGCAACAACATTCTGAAATTAAAGGCGTACGTGCCAGTACAATTCGCTTAATTCGTCAATATAAATTTCTGATTGATGACGCTTTTCACCAAGATTTACGGGTACGCAGCTTATTTTTTGAAATTTTCCGTCAAGCTCAAGGGTTGACTCATGCGCTACGACGTATGAATCGTTATGGTATTTTAGCCGCTTATATTCCTACGTTTGGCAAAATTGTCGGTCAAATGCAATACGACTTATTTCACGTCTATACTGTTGATCAACATAGTTTATTTGTTGTAAGTAATTTACGTCGTTTTAGTTTGCGCGAATTTGATCTTGAATTTCCTCTCTGTAGCAAAATTAAAAAATCACTGCCTAAACCGGAATTATTATATCTTGCAGGTTTATTTCATGATATTGCAAAAGGACGCGGCGGCGATCATTCAGTTTTGGGAGAAGTGGACACGCTGCATTTTTGTCAAGCTCATGGTTTAAGCGATTATGATTCACGCTTTGTCGCTTGGTTAGTGCGTCAACATCTGTTTATGTCAACCACTGCACAACGCCAAGATATCTCTGATCCTGATGTGATCAATGCTTTTGCGCAACGTGTACGTGATACTACTCGACTGGATTACTTGTATTTATTGACTGTTGCTGATATTCGTGCGACTAATCCCAATTTGTGGAATACGTGGAAAGATGCCTTACTGGCTAAGTTATATCATAAAACCAAAGAAGTGTTGGAAGTCGGTCTGAATAACGTCATTGATCGACAAGAACGAATTCAAAATATTCAGGCACAAGTACGACTTTTATTGCAAGATATTGATTTAGAATTAATTAATACCTTATGGAAAAATTTAGACGATGAATATTTTTTGCGTCCTTCCTATCGTGATTTAGCTAATGAAACACGCGCTATTTTACGTCATGGAGATGATAATCCCGCTCCATTGCTCATAAAACGGCGTGATACAAGGGGTAGCACTGAATTTATGGTGTATACGCAAGATAATGATTACTTGTTTTCAGAAATTACCTTTTTCTTAGAACAACACGATCTAACCGTTGTCAGCGCGTATATTGTGCAAACTCAAAATGAATATACAATCAATACTTTCAATATTTTAGGGAAAAATAGCGAATTTATTCAACCAGAAGAACGTGTTGAAGCAATTCTCAATGAATTACAAATTACCTTAACTCATGAAGGAAATGCTTTATATTGCCCGATTAATCGTCGTGTTCCAAGACAATTAAAACATTTTCCAGTGCCAACGCGCATCACGTTTACCCAAGATGAAAGCAATGGACACACGGTGATGGAAATTATTACAACCGACCGTCCTGGTATATTATCTTGTATTGCGCAAGCTTTTGTGATGTGTAATATTCGGGTGAAAAAAGCTAATATTGCCACTTTTGGTTCACGGGTTGAAGACATTTTTTACATCACCGACACTAAAAATTATCCTTTGTATTCAGCCAATCAGATTGATTGTATCCGCGAACATTTATCTATTTTGTTAGAAGTTGAAGTACCAGCGCGTGAAGTCTTAACAATGTAAAGCCCGTAGGTCCGATTAGCGTAGCGTAATCGGACGCATGTTGTTCTAACCGAAATATCTATATCACCACATACCACAAGGTAAATAAATACCTTGCGCGATCTATTGGTGAAACGTGGAATAATGATTTTTTTGTTTTGAAATGTGAGATTATTAATCTGATAAACATGCGTCCGATTACGCTACGCTAATCGGACCTACGTGGGCTTAACAATGTAAAATAATGAAAAAATTGAAGTGCATTAAAAAATACTAGAAATTAACTTGCACATTGGTTTAATTTAAACGATAATACGTGGCTCAATTTCGTGGAGAGGTGGCAGAGCGGTTGAACGCGGCGGTCTTGAAAACCGTTGAAGGCTAATACCTTCCGTGGGTTCGAATCCCACCCTCTCCACCATATTCTATCCTCAATTCAAACTAATCCCATCTAATTATTCTGCCCATTTAGAAGAATTGTAACTGCTGATTTTTTTCATTCGACACAATACGACTTCTCTTGATTTTATTTAAATAAACCCTAATTAATATGATAAATCATGATATTATACAAACTGGTATCAAAATAAAGCGGATTTGTTAGCCTATTTGCAATAATTTTTGATATATTGACATTTTATAACATGTTGTGACGATGAATCCAACAGAGATATACCCAATAGATAACTGCCAATACTATTTCACTTTCATGAGGAGAGACAATGAAAAACTCTTTATTAACTACACTGTTCGGTTTTTTTATTTTAATGCTGTCTTATACTGCGTGTGCGGCAGAAGAACCTAAGGTATTTGGTAATTACAACATCTACTACAACGCAGTGGGCACTAAAACGATTCCAGCAGAAGTCGCACGTAACTATGGTGTTATTCGTAGTGCTAACCGTGCATTGTTAAATATTGCAGTTAAAAAAGTAGTGGATGATGGTTCACAAATTGCCGTATTAGCCAATGTCACAGCCACTGCAACCAGCTTGAGCAATCAAACCAAGTCAATTGATATGCAACGAGTACAAGAAGGAGATGCTATTTATTACATCGGCATTTTCACAATTACCAATGCAGAAACCTTAAAATTTACCGTTGCTGTCGATCCAGAAAATAAAGGCAATGCCACTGAAATTACCTTCAATCAAGAATTTTTTATTGATTAATTGATATATCTTGATTGAATAAGATCATCAAGTTATTGGATTAACTGATGATCAATATATTCAATTAATTATGCGTAAATGCTAATTATTGCGGGATTAAAAATCCTGCCAACCTTCATCATGATTTGGCTTTATCATCGGCGTGGAGGGACGTTTTTCTTTCTTTTGAGTCGTCTGCTGCTTTACTTGAACGGTATCATGATGTGCCGTTACCTCTGTTTTTTCTGTAGTACCAAAGAAAGCAATGTGATCTTTGAGGTAACGTGCTTGTTGTTTCATTGATTCACTCGCAGCAGCGGCTTCCTCTACTAATGCTGCATTTTGTTGAGTAATTTCATCCATTTGCATTACAGCTTTATTAATTTGCTGGATACCTGAGGATTGTTCTTCACTGGCTGAAGCGATTTCCATAATAATATCGCTCACTTTTTTAACTGAACTGACGATATCTTCTAGCGTTTCTCCGGATCGATTGACTAGATCGGTGCCTTCTTTAACTTTGAGCACACTGTTATTGATGAGTTCTTTGATTTCTTTGGCAGCAGTTGCGCTACGTTGTGCTAGACTGCGCACTTCGGCTGCGACTACAGCAAAACCACGTCCTTGTTCACCTGCGCGTGCGGCTTCTACGGCAGCATTGAGAGCTAATAAATTGGTTTGAAAGGCAATTTCATCAATCACAACGATGATGTCTGCGACTTGTTTGCTGCTGTGATTAATTTCAATCATAGCGGATACGGCGGTGTGTACGACTTCTCCGCCTTTGTGGGCTCGATCGCGCGCACCCATTGCCAGTTGTGAAGCCTCTCTTGCATTATCTGCGTTTTGTTGAATGGTACTGGTCATTTGTTCAACGCTGGCTGCGGTTTGTTCTAGTGAGGCAGCTTGTTGTTCAGTGCGTTGACTTAAATCCATGTTACCTTGAGCAATTTCATCGGCGGCAGAACTGACTGTTGATGAAGAGTCAATAATGCGATGGATCCGTTTCATGATTGCTTGAATTAAAAACATAATAGTGAGTAATCCGCTGATTATCGCAATAGCGGTTCCATAAACGGTGATATCAATGGTAAACTGAGTGACTTGTTGCATTTCAGTATCACGCACTCTGAGCAGTTCTTCTTCTGTGGAGATGAATTGTTTAAATATGCCGCGTAATTGATCAGTATACTGTTTTCCCGATTCGATCGATTCCATGATGTGATGCATTAATAAATCGCTTTCGATGGCTTTCTTTTTCAGATCGATAATAGGATTGATAAATTGATCGGTCCATGCGACAAGTAGTGATTTAATTTCATTGGCTAAGTTTAAATTAATATTATCTTGAGCGACGTATCGTTCTACTTGAGTGAGTTGTACACCGGTGTTATTTTGCGCGCTGTAGTAGATTTCTAATGGTTCAAGATGATGGGAATAGGCTAGAAAGCTGGATAATTTTTCTTTTTGATCAGTGATGGCATTGATTAACGAGAGTGCTAAAATTTCGCCGTCTTTATCCATTTTGGTCTGCATGTTAACACGTAATTCTTGCAGTTTTAAGTACAGTTGTTCTATTATTTTATGGTGTTCTGGTGCGGATAGTAGCGCTTCTAATTGTTCTGGTTCTGCATTATTAGCCACCATCTTCTTTCGATTTTCGATCAGATGCGCGCTGATTTTGTCATACCACTCATCCTCAATTTCATGAATTTTCCTAATCTGTTCGCTTTGCCCAGGATTGGTTTTTACTAGGTCTTGTACGAGTGTGACTGTTTTTTCAAACTCTTCTTTACCATCAATGTAAGGAGTCAAGTAACTTTCATTACCGGTAAGTAAAAAACCCCTTTCACCAGTTTCGATATCGATGAGTACTTTAAATAAAGTGTGGGTATGCTCGATAACTTCGTAGGTGTGTGAAACACTTTTAATATTATCAATTAATGAATGAATACTGAAATAAACCACGAAAGCGATAATGATCATGAAACTCAGGACAATACCGTAGCCTGAAGATAGTTGGGTTTTAAATTTCATTGTAGTCTTCCATGTATTGTGGCAATAATTGTTGCATTTTCACATTATTTTTCCTATTTTTCAACTAAATAATCATAACTAGAGGTTATCTGTGAATCGTTGGCAAATTAAACCCGTTACAGTTCAAGATAAAGCAGCAGTGATAACTTTATTTAATCAAGTATTTGCGCCACAAACTATGAGTGAAGCGTTGTGGCATTGGAAATATGATCAAGGTTTAGGTTTTGCAGCATGGCGTGGCGAAGAGATGATCGCGCATTACGGAGGAATTCTGCGTGAAATTCGCTATTTTGGAGAAACTAAATTGGCAGTTCAAATTACGGATGTCATGGTTTTATCCACTGAAAGAGCGATTTTTACTAAGCAAGGGGCTTTTTTTCAAGTCACTTCGGCTTTTTTAGAACAACATATTGGCTATAAAGCGACGACATGGGTGGGTTATGGCTTTCCTAGTCATCGTCACGTTAAATTGGCTCAACGTTTAGGATTGTATGCACCTGTCGGTGAAGTCGTCGAATTACGTTGGCAATCAATGCAAGGAAAACCACATTTATGGACTCGTATTCGACATTTACAATCAAATCAGCTAAAAATACAAAAAATAGTTGATAAGTTATGGAAAAATATGTATTTATCATTATCGAATTCATTAGTTAGCGTTCGTGATTTGCAATACGTACAACATCGTTACTTTTCACATCCACATCACTCGTATGAATTGTTATTATTGACTCATCGTTTTACTACGCAGGCATTGGCTATTGTAGTGATCGTTAGAGAGCAGGAACAGTGTAAAGTGATGGATTTTATTGGAGATATTCGCCATATACCTGAGGCAATACGACAAATGCAGCGGATTGCGGGCTATTGGGGTTTGAAATCTGTCAGTTTATGGATTAGTAAAGGATTTATTAATTATTTTCCGCCGGCTGAACAACGAACATTAGATATTTTTATTCCGCATAATATTTGGTCTCCTTGCTTTCCATCGGAACAAATTCAGGATAAGTGGTGGCTGATGGCAGGAGATACCGACTTTTTATAATTTAATAGGTAGGTAGTGATATTTACCTACCAATTTCCGATTTACACGATCATTTTAGAAAGTTCTTCAGCACAACGGCGTGAATGACTGAGCAACATGCCTAATGCGTTTTTTTGTATGGTTAGAGTGATTAATACGAGGTCATTATTAATGTGCATAAATGCTACAATGCCATTTTTATTTTCAGAAATAATATTGTCACACAGTCCCATTTGTAATTCGGCAGTGATTGTATCACCTAATGACATAAGCGTACTTCCCATTGTAGCCAAGCGTTCCAATGGGTATTTCGTACTACGTTGTTTCATCGCGCAAAAATGCCCATCAGCTGTTGCGACCACACAGGCATCAATGGCATGGCAATCACTTAACAGTTGGATTAAACGTCCTTCAAAATTCTGAATTGTTTGGGTTGAAACCATTATTAAAAATTCCTGTCAGCAAAATTTGATCGGATAATTATTATATTTTTACGGGGTTAATTTTTTTGTCAATATCTGCACTAATTGCATTACATTATCATGATGACGAGCATCAATCAAAAATAAGGGTAATTGAATACCGCGTTGTTGTAAATAAGTTTGGTAAGATTGTAAATTGGGCATAGGAGTCGTGTCAGCGTGCGTGATACCGACGATTGTATCCAATTCGCTGATAATCTCTCGACAAGTATCAAGACAACGCGCTAATTCGCCAAAAGGATCAGTGCCCGCATTGTTGATCAACAAAATTAATCCGACTGCATTCTTGGTCAACATTTTACAAACGTAATCAAAACCACCTTGACCGGGTACGCCGTATAGTCTTAGCTTTTGTCCTTGAGATAAAGTCAATTCACCATAATCTATGACAATATTTAGATTTTCTTTGCGAATAATGGCATTATATTCTGGCATTTTTAGACTGGTTTGATTAACCGGAATATCGCTAATTGCATTGATTGCAGATGTTTTTCCTACACCAAATCCACCGGTAAAAATAAGTTTAACTTCACTCACTAAGTGCGTCATTATCTGAGAGCCAATTATCTATGGAAATAGAATGATTAATCTTGCAAAATTGCTAATAACGCATGAATTAATATAATAACATCATTGGGTTGGCGCACATCGACTTCAAATAACGGATAAATATAGCCTAACTCTATTAATTTATTACGATAATCATCAATACTATAACGATCCGAGATATCCATCCGGCTCACGCCAATAACAACACCCGTTTCATCAATAAAATTTTTAAATGTTTTTAAATAGAACGCTAAATCATCCAAAGGCTCAGTACGTCCATTATCTAATAATAAAACGAGTCCGATACCCCCTTTGATTAAAATATTCCACATATAATCAAAGCGTTCTTGACCGGGCGTTCCATATAGATGAATGCGCCCACCGTCTTCTAAGGCAAAATAACCATAATCCATTGCTACAGTTGTATTTTCTTTACGCGCTTGCCCTTCTTCATCAGAACAACGCACTTCTGTAGAAATGGGAGGAACTTCACTAATTGAGCTAATTGCTGTGGTTTTACCAGCACCCATGGGGCCTGTGAAAATGATTTTATCCATAGCTAATTTTATATTCCATATTCAATCTTGGATGAAAAAAGCGTTAATTGCTGCTTTTGGGGTATTTGTTCTAAATAATTTGAAATAAACAATTCCTTTCCAGTTTGATTAGAACGAGTTGTAACATTGCGCATTCCATAAGTTAAATCCCATGAAATTATAGTGGCGTAAGAAAATAAATCCCTTATATAAGGACTATCATCGTATGTGATGAGCCAATAATGCCTACATTTTTTCATAACTTGCGCAAACCTTTCATGATCAAAAGATTTATGTAAATCTCCATTTTTACCATATAAAGCGGATTTGGTTGCTGAAAAATAAGGTGGATCGAGAAACAAGAATACATTGTTACCATCTTGTTCAACCAGTTTTTGATAATCGCTGTGAGTAATTTTAGTATCCGCAATTACTTTGCCAAAATTCTTTAATCGTTGGACACTGGTTTCGGTAAATCGACTAATAAACGCTTGCTCACTATAGCCACCGCTTAACGTGGTGCCTGAAAAAATAATGCGATTAAAAATAAAAAAAGCTGCTGATTTTTCTAAAGAGTTAAAATGTTCCATATTTTCAAGCAAAAACTGATATAGCAATTTGCCAACAGAATATTGTGTACGCCATTGATATATCTGATATACCATACCTTCGACATCATTTTGTGCCATTATCCAAAAATTATATAACTCTACATATAAATCATTGATCCAAAAAATTTTATCTGAAAATAATTGTTTTAAATAAATAAAAATAGAACCACCGCCAACAAAAGGCTCTCGATATTCATTAAAATCAGGCACGAGTGATGAAATTAATTGAGTTGCTCTACTTTTGCCGCCAGGATAACGTAATGGGCTTTTTATCATAAATTACAGATAGTTACTTCGTCGTAAAAGTATAAACACCATCCCAATTTTCACCAGGTGGATTTTCCATAAAGTAACTCACGCGTTCTGCATAAATCTTATACAGTAAACGTGCCGGAAATTCTTGTTGTAATTCATTTAATTGTGATAGTGCAGTTTGCCAATCTTGTTGACGATAATGCTCTAAAGCACTTTCATAACGGGTTAATTCATCTCGTATTTCAGCGTTTAAATTATCTAATAAATCAATCGGTTCAAAAATCGCTACCGGTTGATCTTTACCTTTTACCCGCACTCGATCTAATTCTCTAAATGCAAAATTTGGTGTTTCTGCTTTGGTAGTTTCGCTGACAATGACTTGTACGCCATATTGTTTGGTAATACCTTCTAAGCGCGAACCTAAATTGACGGCATCACCTAACACAGTGTATGCCATACGAAATTTGGACCCCATGTTGCCAACGCTCATAATTCCTGTATTTAATCCAACACCAATTTTAATTTCGGGCCAACCATGTGCTTTGAATTCTGGTTGCATGGCTTTTAGTTGTTTAATCATTGCCATAGCTGCTTCTAAGGCGTGAGTTGCATGTTTTTCGTCTTGTAAGGGTGCGCCCCAAAACGCCATGATGGCATCTCCCATATATTTATCAATAGTACCACGATGTTCATGGATAATTTTGGTCATGGGTGTCAAATAAGCGTTCATCAATTCTGACAGTTCTTTAGGTGATAATCCTTCTGAAATTGTTGTAAAACCACGGACATCAGAAAATAAGACGGTCATTTCACGACTTTCGCTTTCCATTGTAAAATGACGACCTAAATTTTGATTCATTTCATCGACGAGTTCTGGCGGGATATATTGTCCAAACAGATTAGTTAAATGACGTTTGTTAGTCGTTTCAACAAAAAAACCATAAGACATGTTAAAAATAAACAGTGATAAAATTGTGAATATTGTTGCAGTAATCGGTAATACCCAGTGCAAATCAGTCCACACGGTTAAATTTAAAATCACGATACTAATAAGTAAAATAAGCGTTGTAATTGTTGAAATGAGAGGACTGACAAGTGGCAATAGAATAATCATAATAATGCCAACTGAGAAAATAATCATGATTTCCATGCCGCGAATAAAAGCTGGATTTTGCATAATATTGCCATCTAAAATGCCAGCAATCAGATTGGCGTGTACTTCTACACCTGGGTAAGAGCCTGATACTGGAGTTGCCCGTATATCTTGCAATCCACGTGCGGTTGTTCCCATCAAAACAATTTTGTTCGTGAGTATATTGGGATCGGTAATGCGTCCATGTAAGACATCAGAGGCTGAAACGTAAGTAAAACTGCCTTGTTGCCCACGATAAGGCACTAATGCACGTAAATATTTATCAACAGGTATAAGGCGATCACCTACTCTTATATTTTCAATATTAATGTAATTACCTGATTTAACTTTAATAAGTTGTGATTCAGGCGTATCCAACGCGATTCTTGCCATGGCTAATGACAGTAATTCATACATATTCCCTTGATATTGATAGAATAAGGGAGCGCGTCTTACGATACCGTCTTCATCTGGATAGGTGTCAAAATGACCCGCATATAGTGAATTATCTTGAAATTGGGCTAAATTAGCGGCGTAACCTTGGGCAGTGGGTAGTCGATTGAGAAAAATTTGATCAACTTGACCAGCAGTTAAATTAGGTAAGGGTTGGGGTAATTTGCCAATTTTAACCACTTCATTGGCTTGTTCTTGTTGACTAATGAAAGTGTAGCCTAATATTGCGCGTCGATCATGCAAACTATTAGCGAATAAATGATCGTAATCCAAACTCTCTTGCAATTGAGTCACAGTCGTTAAAAATTCGGGCGAATTTTGTAATGTAGTTTGAGCGAGATTTTTTAATATTTTCAAGCCAGAACTTTCATCTGATTCAGCAAAAACAACGTCAAAACCAAGCATGTTGATGTGATATTTATCAAATAACTGGTCGACAATTTTGGCTAATACTGAACGATTCCAAGGCCATCGTCCAATTTCACTTAAGCTTTTTTCATCAATATCAATAATAACAATCCGTGGATCAAGCGTGTTTGGCATAGTCAGCTGTAGACGCATATCATAGGCTTTAAGTTCTAATTCGTCTAAAAATGATAACTGTATTTTACCATTAGCATAAAATAAGAAGAAAAACAAGATACTAAAGCTCAATAGAGTACGCCACCAATGACGCTTAATAGTGGTCAACAATCGATGCATGAAATCACCCGTTTAGAAAATTAAACAATTTGGAATAGTGCAAATATTAAACCGATCAGCCGAATAATTTAGCCATTGCCGCACCGGGGTCTTTAGCGCGCATAAATGTTTCGCCTACTAAAAATGAATGCACGCCTGCATTACGTAATTTCGCAATATCACGTGCAGTGCGAATACCGCTTTCACTGATCACAATATTTCTTTTTGGAATTTGAGGTAATAAATTTAATGTTGTATTTAGATCAATGTCAAAGGTGCGTAAATTACGATTATTAATCCCAATCAAGCGCGTATTTAGAGATAAAGCCCGCTTTAATTCTTCCTGATTATGTACTTCAATCAACACGTCCATTCCTAAATAATGCGTTAAACTCACCAATTCATGCAATAATGCATCACCCAATGCGGCAACAATCAATAAGATACAATCTGCACCAATTGCGCGTGATTCATAAATTTGATAAGGATCAATGATAAAATCTTTGCGCAGAATGGGTAGCATTGATACCGCACGTACGGCTTGCAAATGTGTTTCTGAACCTTGAAAAAAATCTTTATCGGTTAATACAGAAAGACAAGTAGCACCGCCTTGTTGGTAACTTTTAGCAATATCAATGGGATTAAAATCTGCGCGTAACAGTCCTTTACTGGGAGAGGCTTTTTTAATTTCCGCAATCACAGCGGGTTGTTGTAATAAAATTCTTGCGTCAATTGCTTCTAAAAAACCGCGTGGTGGTGTATTAGTCGCAGCACGTTGACTCAATTTACGCAGCGGTACTTTTTCAATGCGTTCGTTAATTTCTTCTTTCTTACGTTGAAGAATTTTATTTAAAATATCGTTGGTGTTATTCATAGGTGATACTTGTTTATTCTACTGAAAAACTTTGGCTTAATTGGATGAGTGCTTGTAATTTATCATAGGCAGCACCACTGCTAATGACGCGGCGTGCTTGTGCAATTCCATCGGCAATGCTCTCTGCTAATCCAGCGGTATAAATCGCTGCGCCGGCATTCAGTAACACAATATCTTTAGCGGAACTGTTCTGATCTTGCAAAATAGCTTGAATTAAAGTAACACTTTCTGCCACAGAATGTACACAAATCGTCTCTAAATCAGCTGTTTGCAAACCGAATTGTGCCGGTGTAATGGTATAAGTATTGATTTTATTTTGATGTAATTCTGAAACTAGCGTAGGTGCTGCAATGCTGATTTCATCTAATCCGTCTTCAGAATGCACCACTAATACGTGTTCACTACCTAATTGTTGCGAGACTTGTGCTAATGGTTTCACCCAGTTGGATGCATAAACACCGATGAGCTGATTAGAAACCTGTGCAGGATTGGTTAATGGACCTAATAGATTGAAAATAGTGCGTACGCCCATTTCACGCCGCGGACCGATGGCATATTTCATTGCGCGATGATGTTGTGGCGCAAACATAAAACCAATGGAGATTTCATTAATACAACGAGCAACTTGTTCCGCGGTTAAATTAATTTTCACGCCTAATGCTTCCAATACATCGGCACTACCACATTGACTAGAAACAGAACGATTACCGTGTTTAGCAATCGTGCCACCCGCTGCTGCAACGACTAAAGCACTGGTGGTTGAAATATTAAACGTATGAGTACCATCTCCACCTGTGCCCACAATATCAACAACAAACGGTTTATCAACTGTTACAGGAGTCGCAAATTCTCGCATGATCTGGGCGGCTGCGGTAATTTCATCAACAGTTTCCCCTTTCATGCGCAATCCAATCAAAAAACCGCCAATTTGTGCAGGCGTAGCTTGTCCAGTCATAATATTACGCATTACGCTAGACATCGCTTCTATCGACAAATTTTGTTGTGCAAGAATAGTTTGTATTGCTGTTTTAATATCCATCTAAATACCATTAGTTTTTAGCGGTTAAAGAAAGTGCAAACGCAAAGTTTAGTATATAACAAATTACTTATCATCAACTAATAAAATACCGTATTTTGCGATGAAAAAGTTAGTTATTATAACCACGATTCTCTGCCAATTTTTCAAAATAACGAGCAAAATAAATGTATAATAAATTACCTAACGTTTCCGGTGCACTGACAAGTTCGACTAGACCTGTTTCACCGGCTTGTAACTCAGGTATGGCTTGATCGACTAAATGCGCAATTCCAATAAAACGCGGCTTTAAGTACTCATATTGATCTAATTCTTGTTTTTCGTTACTTTTCTCAGTTTTTAGCTTAACCGGAATAGCACCGCCTGCTAATGCTGTCAATGCTGGATGTATCACCGTTTGATTGGCACTAGGATTGACTTTTTGTAATAAAATTGAAATCTTAGTTAGTGGCATTGCATCACGATAAAAGGTCAACAATTGTCCTTCTTGCGCACGAAACATATCGATATCTTGTTGAGAAATAGAAAGCTTGATTTCTTTTTGTTGAAGATGCGCCAAAGTTAAAATTTCTGTTCCTTGTTGCAAATAATTATCTTGTAAATCAGTTAAATAATCAACAACTACACTGCCCGCAATTGGCGCGATAATCGTCAAATCTTGTACTTGTTGGGTTTTTTCGCGTAATTTGTGCTGTAACTCGGTTATTTTCTCAATTTCTGTTTGGTAAGCACTTAGCGCATTATCCTTAAAATATTGTTGTCCTTTAAGTTCATGAATTTGAATTTGCAAGGCTAAATCGGTTTTTTCTTCAGACAATTCTTTATTTTCTAAGATCAATAATGTTTGACCAGCTTCAACATTATCACCTTGTTTGACTAAGATTTCTTTCACAAAACCCGGACTTTCTGCACGTATCACTACAGCATTTTGATATTCTATGACTGCTGGTGCATTGTAACGCATCGACCAAGTCACTTGAGTCAGTAAAAAAATTATCGTCACAGTGAATAAACTTAACATCAGTAGTAATCGACGCATGATAACAAATCCTGTAGGTTCAATAAATAAGCGATGTATAAAGCGTCCAATGGGTATAATAAACAGAAATAAAACCGCATTAATCGCTAAAATAACTCCCGCTCCTTCCCACAAATAATTAGCGAGAAAAATCAAAGTAATAATAATAAACCAACGCCAAAATAAGGTAGCAAAACTATACAGTTTAATAAATAAAATATTTTGAGTCAGTGGACAAGATTCATTACGCCCTTGTAAATAACGACGTATTAAGTAGTGAATATAACGTTGACCTAAAGTATATAAATTCGGAATGTTGAGTAAATCGGCTAAAATATAATAACCATCAAAGCGCATGAGTGGATTGGCGTTAAAAAACAGTGTACCAATACCAGCAATTAAAATCAGATTATAGGCTAAGTAGTGTAATAGTCCGGGCTCGGTATAAACCCATATCCAAACGCTTAGACCCGCAATGAGTAATTCGATGAAGATGCCAGCAGCAGATACATGAATTTTCTGCCATTTTGAAGGAAATCGCCAACTGGCATTAGCATTGACATAACCACCCAATGGCGTGAATAAGATGAGCAAAATACCGATTTCATGCACGTAACCCCCATATTTTTTGCAGACTAAGCCATGAAATAGTTCGTGAATAAATTTAATAATAATCCACGCTAATAATAAATACAGTGCGTTATGAATTGATAAAATTTGACTGGCAGCACCCATAAATTGGTTTTTATGTGCCAAAAGTTGGTAAATACCGCTGAGAATAATTGACAACCAAAGCAAAAAAAACCAGCCGGTTAGCATCCATTTGAAATAAGGATACAGCTGATTTAAAAAATGATCGGGGCTACCTAAGGGGATTTTGATAAATAATAAGTTGAGGTAACGAGCAAATTTCTTAGTTTTATCAATTGGTTGGCTGAGTAATACCCAATCTTGTCCGTTTGATGTCGCGGTATATGCCAATTGTGATTGCAATAACCAATGACATAAATGTACAGCTTGCTCTAATTCTAATTCTGGTGTGGCTTTAAGTGCATCTGGGATAGTGATATTACCATCTAACTGTCGAATGTAGTGATATTCAACCAAACCAATATGGAAATAGTGTCCAGTTAGTGCATCTTCAATTAGATAACTCGGGCGTTCTCCATGAATTTGATAGCGAAATTGTAAGTCATCACGTAATTTTAAAATAGGTAATTTTTCTGTGTCTATAGCGGTCATGAACGATGATTCACTTGTGACCGTTTAAAAAATAAGTCACCATTTCTCCTTTACCTTTTACTTCAATAATGCCGCGCTTTTCTAGAATAAATCTACCTTGAAGGCGTGCTTGAGTGGCTTCTGAAACTTGAATTCGTCCTGGTACCCCATGAGATTCCATTCGACTAGCAACATTGACTGCATCACCCCATAAATCATAGTTAAACTTATTTTTTCCAATCACACCAGCAACAATAGGTCCTGTATGAATACCCACGCGAATTCTAATGTCTGAATTATTTTGTAGGTTAAGGCGTTTAATCGCATCGAACATATCAATTGCCATATCTGCCACAGCTTCTGCGTGATCAGGGCGTGGCGTAGGTAATCCGCCCACTAACATGTAAGCGTCTCCGATGGTTTTAATTTTTTCTAAACCATGTAATTCTGCTAAAATGTCAAAAGCTAAGAAAATATCGTTCAGTTTTTCAACCAATTCTACTGCGGAAATGCCCGCACACATTTCGGTAAAACCAACTAAATCTGAAAATAAAACTGTGACTTCGGGAAAACTATCTGCAATAGTGCGCGCGCCTTTTTTCAAGCGATCAGCAATAGGTTTAGGCAAAATATTGAGTAGTAATTTTTCTGATTTTTCTTGTTCTATCTGCAATTTTTGCAAAAACGCATGTTCGCGATCTCTCAACCGTTTACGTTCCAATGTGGCAGAAATTTTAGCTTTAAGAATAACTTGATTAAATGGCTTTTGCAGGTAATCTTCAGCACCCATTTCGATACAACGCACTACGCTATCAATTTCATCTAAAGCGGAAATCATGATAACGGGAATATGACGGAGTTTATCGTCCATTTTCATTTCAGCAAGTACTTGATAACCATTCATTTCTGGCATGATAATATCAAGTAAGACCAAGTCAAAATTGTTTTGCCGAATCATTTGTAATGCCTGCAAACCATTTTCCGCGACTTGCACTTTAAAACCTTGTTTTTCTAAGCGTCGAGAAAGCAAATCCCGATTACTGTCCTTATCGTCGACAACCAATAATGAAGCATCTTGTGTGGTAAGATCAACTGCACTGTTTTCCACAGTGCGCATGGTACGCACGACTTCATCCATTAACGTGGCAGAAGCTTCTGGTTCTACTTCAGTTTTTTTCTGCGTCGTATCAGGTTTATGGAGATAAGTTAAATTATTGATCAGGGAGAGTAAACGGCGAGCAGATGAAAGAATTTTGTGCAAATGATTGCTAATAGGGTATTCGTCTGATTCCCCTGTGTCTTCTAACAACATTTCGCTATAACCAATAATGGCATTAATCGGCGTACGTAAATCATGACGAATTGTAGAAGTAAATGCTTCTGTTTCTACTTCTTTCGCCGTATT
Organism: Thiomargarita sp.; assembly: GCA_020721045.1. Taxonomy (GTDB): domain Bacteria; phylum Pseudomonadota; class Gammaproteobacteria; order Beggiatoales; family Beggiatoaceae; genus DYNN01. The sequence goes on from DYNN01000038.1 coordinate 24,083, forward strand.
ATCTGGAGTAAATAGTTGTTCAATTAAACCAAGCAATTGTTTGCTGGCTAATAACATTTTATTTAAATCTGGCGTAAAACATTTATAATCAACATTTTTTTCTGCAATGACCAAAATAGTTTCAGTTGCAGTAATAATATAATTAGCTAAACTATGCAATTCTTTACCGACTTTAGCTAATTCTATATCTTTAGAAGTCTGTGGCGTTGTTTTTGAGGTGTCAGGCGTTTTTTTTGTCTTTTTATTATTAGCAACGGGAGCTGCAGCGGTTTTCTTAGTCGTTTTACGTATATCATTCTCGCGAGGTATTACCGGGTCTATCTGTTTTTTAGCGGGAAGATCATCTGATTTTTTCGTATTAGTTTCTGGTTTGGTCAAGTAACTCAGGTCACCTACAATACTAAGTAACTTTCGAGCAGCAACCAAAATCTTCTGTAAATCAGCACAAGCTTGTTCGTAAGTTTCTTCGTCGATATCTTCCAATAACATTTCACTATAACCAATGAAAGCATTAATTGGCGTGCGCAGATCGTGACGGATTGTAGAACCAAATGCGGTTAAGTCAATTTGTCCGTTGGGAAAGTTACTTTTAGAAAACACTTTAATTATCAAAGCGATTAATTGCTTACCTGAATTCAGCATTCTATCTAAATCGGGCACAAAATCCTGAAATTTTTCATCTGTTTCAGCATAATCAAGTAATTTTTGGGTGCGGGCAATGATTGAATGGGTAGGTGTGTGTAATTCTTGCCCAATTTCCACCAAATCATCATTGATGTGTTCTGCGCTTTCCCCCCCGTGAGATGGTTCGGAACGATTGGATTCTGCAACGCTCATAGTAGCTCTCTTAAAATTTCTGTTGGATGTTTACGACGAGCAGGAACAGCATGAGTTAATCAAGCTTTTAACAGTGAGTTAATTTTGTCGAGTAAACGGGGTAACTCTATGGGTTTTGTATCATAATCATCGCATCCTGCTGCGAGTGCGTGTTCTCTATCACCAGACATCGCGTGTGCTGTTAATGCAATAATAGGAATATTTTTGGTGTCATCTGCTGATTTAATTTCTTTCGTTGCAGTCCAACCATCTTTAACTGGTAAACTCATATCCATTAAAATTAAATCGGGATGTTCGCTGTGTGCCATATCGACACCTTGTCCACCGTCTGGGGCAATAACCACATCAAACCCCTTACGTGCCAAGCGTCTTGACAGCATATCTCGATTCATTTCATTGTCTTCTACCAACAGGATTTTAGACATGTATTGTCTCCTTAAAACAGCTATTAGTCATGTGTTGATTTCTATAATTATTATTGAGTACCGTGACTTTACGTATTGTAAAACATTTCATCAACTTTGTGAGTACCGAGTTATCTCCAGTCTATTATAAAACAAATATTTCCCATTTGATGAAATGAAGAAGAAGTTTCATATACAATATTTCATTATAGCAAGCATTGTATTATTTTGAATTAATTTATGTGTATAGTGAAATTCACCAACCCATTTATTTGCGCCAATAATTCTTCATAAGTCGTATTTTCTTGATAACAGATCACTTTTACCTGTTTAGTTAAACGATTCTGATCGGGCATGCCAATCGCCATCGTGGTAACCACAACAATTGGTATCGTACTCCAAGCGGTTTGTTGCTGTAATTTATCAAGTAATTCAAAATGTTCCATGACTAATACTGCAGAATCAATCAGAAAAATATCCGGTATTTGATATTGTAATTGTGTCCACGCTTTTTTACTATCGTTAGTTTCACAATAATGCCAATCTACTTGATTTAACCATTTTTTTGCAAAATCATGCAACCAAATATTTTCACCTACCACAAAACAAGTCAGTCGCTTATCAGGACAAAATTGACGCAATGTACTCATCAATTGATATTGATCAATGGGTTTAGTTAAATAAGCCGAAGCCCCTAAATCAAACCCTTTCACTTTCTCTTCAATCACAGAAAGAATAATAACAGGTACATTTTTCAAGTGTACATCCGCTTTGAGAATGGACAAAACAGACCATCCATCCATACCCGGCATGAGTACATCTAAGATAATAATGTCAGGATGCAATTTACGGGCTAACCTTAAACCTTCTTCTCCCGTGGGTGCAACCATCAAATGAAACCCTTGTCGCATTAAATGACGTTTTAAGGAATCTCTAACAGAAGCATCACTATCAATCACCAATAATTGCCGAGTAGCCGAATTTTTAGGTGCACACGCTTCTTCTTCTGTTAGAAATGTCATTTTTTCAACAACCGTAGTGGGCAAACGCATGATAAACGTACTTCCGATTTTCCACTGACTTTCAACTTGAATACTGCCACCCATAATCTCACAAAACTTGTGTGTAATTGCCAATCCCAATCCTGTACCGCCATATTCACGTGTTGACGAAATATCTGCCTGCATGAAAGGCGTAAATAATTCCTTTATACTTTCCTGTTTAATGCCAACCCCACTATCACACACCCGAAATTCTACCCAATCAATCCCTTCAACAATCTCGCGAATGACATAAAGTACAATATGACCATTTTTAGTAAATTTACACGCATTACTCAGCAAATTAAGTAAATTTTGTCGTACTTTAGCTAAATCCGCATGCATTGTGCCTAATCTTTCAACACTATGGGTAGTTAACTGATTATTTCCTTTGATAACCAATGGCATTATTGTATTCGTAATATCCGTAATCATTCCATTTAAATCAAAAGTTTCAAGCTGTAAGCCAATTTTTCCTGCCTCAATTTTGGATAATTCTAAAATATCGTCAATAATACCTAATAAATGCTTAGCGGCAAAATCAATTTTTTTCAAATCAGCAAGATAAGTCGTATCACCAACTTCTTGCGCCTCCTCTTGCAAAATTTCAGTATAACCAATAATGGCATTCATTGGCGTGCGTAACTCATGGCTCATGTTTGCTAGAAATTGATTTTTAGAACGATTAGCAACTTCGACTTGTTCTTTGGCTTGTTGTAACGTATTCAGCAACTGCTGTTTTTCAATTGATTCTTGTTGTAAATGCGATTGTACTTGAATTAATTGATAATATATGCGAATTGCAAACAATAATATAAGACAAAATAACGTTATAAAAATCCACATATCATTTTTTTAGTTCACTCATTTGCACGCATTTTAACAAAACTTTAGCAAAATTGCCCAAGTAGAATTAAATGAGCAAAAAGTAACTTAGTGGAGGGATAACGTTTTCTACTGAATTTCAATAAAAACTTTATCCTAATTAACCTCCATTTTTAACAAGCGTATACTCATTAAATAGTGATATCGTTTCACTATATTTATCTATCATCAGATTTCATTCTGGAGGCACTATGTCAAAGATTTCAATTAAAACTATTTACTTATCTCTCTGCTTG
>DYNN01000120.1 GCA_020721045.1 Thiomargarita sp.
CAACAGAAAGCGAATTATCAAATACATACATTTAAATATGTTTTTTGAAGCAGATTATTCATGATTTAGCACCGGGTGCCCAATTATTCTTTGCCACTGGATTTGGTGGCGAAGCCAACTATGCTAATAATATCCTCGAATTGCATAAACTGGGCTGTCGCGTTATTGTTGACGATTTTGTGTATTCCAGCGAATCTCCTTTTCAAGACGGAATTATTGCAAGTGCGATTAATAAAATAACCGCTGAAGGTGCTTTATATTTTTCCGCTGCAGGCAATAGTGGCAATTTCAAATATGGCACCTCTGGTATATGGGAAGGTGATTTTAAAGCAGCGCCCTATGTATCAGAAGTCGGTTATCCACATGATTTTGGCAATGGAGAAATTTTAAATCGTATTACTAAAGAAATTTCTAAACCAGTTTCTCTCCATTGGGCTGATCCTTTGGAAAAAGCAACCAATGATTATGATTTATGCCTATTTGATCAACAAGGTAAGGTTGATACCTGTTCTATGGAAGTACAAAAAGGCTATTATAGTCAACCTTATGAAGTGATTATCCCAAGTAAGCGCGGTACAATTCCTAAAGGATATTATCTTGCGATCTTTAAAAAAAAAGCCAGTCAAAACCGATTCTTACATCTCAATACTGATGGCGGCAACTTACTTTTCAGCACCAAAGGCGCAATTAAACATCATGCAATGGCAATGAGTGCGTTCGCTGTTGCCCAAGTGAATGCAAAAGATAAAGCATCTCCATTCAATGGTAAAGAAATTGTGTTGAAAGAAAGTAGTGACGGTCCAAGACGGGTATTTTTTAATGCAGACGGTGTAGCAATTACCTCTGATAATTTTTCTGCTACGGGTGGTGTGCTACGTGCTAAACCAGATATTACTGCAGCCAGTTGCGTTACGACGACAATCCCAGATTTCTCACCCTTTTGTGGCACTTCAGCTGCAGCACCTCATGCAGCGGCTATTGCGACTTTGCTATTATCAAAAAATGCAGCGTTAACATCAACAGAAATTCGTGATATTTTCCAACAAACAGCGATTGATATCGAGGCACTAGGACATGATTGTAATAGTGGTGTGGGAATTATTATGGCTGAACGTGCATTAGCACTACTTCCTGAAGATAATTGTTGTGCGCAATAACACTTTTCCATTAAGAAAGAATCGATTGATATACGGGGCATATGCGCGTTAAATGCCCCTATATTTACTTGTTAAATTTTTTTTAACGACGATTTTCATCTCGCGTAGGTCCGACTAGCATAGCGTAATCGGACGCATGTTATTCGTCGCCGCTAACCGAAATATCTCTATCACCACACCACAAGGTAAATAAATACCTTGCGCGACATATTGGTGAAACGTGGAATAAGGATTCACATTCACACAATCCACTGGGCATGATTTAATGATTTTTTTGTTTTGAAATGTGAGATTATTAATCTGATAAACATGCATCCGATTACGTTACGCTAATCGGACCTACGCGGGTTTGCTTGATATAAGTAAATAGCCTGATGTAGGTCAGCAAAGGACTGCCAACCTACAATAACTCAGTTACTTATTGTAAACGTTGTTTTTCACCTTGTGGATAAATGAGTAACCAACCATCGTCTTCTTGTTTGACTTGGAAAGTACCGTCACCTATTTCACCTTGTTCAACAACATAATCCAACAGACCCTGATAAGTTTCACCTTGCCATTCAAAACTGAGCGACCCATCATCATCTAATAACACATTTTGCGCAGCGGAGAATAGTGCGTCCATATCAGCTGGTGCTGGATAAAAAGCTTGCGTCCATAATTTATCGCCTTCATCTGTAAAGGTTAAACGCACAGGTAACGAATCTACATGTAATCCCAGTACCATGTTATCAGAAGAAACTGCTGACCAATCTGGTCTTACACTAAACCACTGTTGATTATTAGCCGTTGCAACATGCAAATTACCATTGTCTTTCACCGTAATTTGTAGATCAAGTTGTTGTAACTCTTTGGCTAAATAGCATAAATTTTGTACTGCGGGTTGCGTAAAGATTTCCATCTGATTACCAGTGATAAAACGTACTGCAAACTGTTCTCCGAGTTGTAAGCCCATCGTTGACAACGCTTGTTTCACTTGCTGAGGTTGTACTGCAAATCGCACCAAACCGTCAATTTCCAGTTGTAAATACCCTTCTTTTGAACTCTGCGTTAATTTCCAATTATTGTCTTTTAGCAGCGGAATTTCATTGATAGCGGCTAAAATACCATCGGTATCAATTACAACATCTGCCATTAAATCAACGATTGACGGTCTTAACACGGGTACTTCACAATCGAAATCATCAGGAATGAGTGGTAAAAGATCGTTTAAAGATAAGCCCTTTGGTACATCTTGAAGACGTGAAAAACGCACGCCTCGACCCAATGTAACATTGTCGCCTAATTCTACGTTTTCACCAATCACAACACCACTTAACTCGGTATTATGTGCGATAGTCATATTTTCCAATAAAGCGGGCGCATTCATGTCTCCTCTAATCACACCTTGCATCGTACCGCCTCTCACATGTGCATCAGCGGCTAAATTAACATCTTGGTATTTTTGCGTAATGCCATTTTCATTGAAAATCACACCGGCTAATGTACCACCGATCACATTACCACCCTGAAATTCAACGGAATCAATAACGCCTTGATTAGTAATCGTACCGGTTAATTTGCCTCCTTTTAAGACAGCACCTTCTTGAATCGTGACTTGTGAAATTGTACCTTCACTGTTGATCACGCCAGCTAATTGTCCACCGCTAATAATACCTTTTGTGGTCAAAGTCGCATCAGTCAATACGTTGTTTTTGTTATCACACATCATATCGACAGAGCCATTTTGCGGACAAAGTGAGAGACTGTTCCAATTTTGCGGATAGTTATTGGTCACATTGGTCGTTGTTAATTTAGGTAATTCTGCAATCACTTCAATTTGGGTCTGTGCTGTTGCCACTACCGTCATATCTGTTTGAGAAATAGCATTGATCGTGATCGTATTGAGACTACCTAGTTGCGCAGCTGGAATTGCTACAGAGACGAACAATTTAACATTACCTAAAGCTGGAACTTCAACAGCTTGTGATACACCTACTAATGTTACATTCCAACCTTGTGTATCTGTCACATTAACTTGATAGGTATCAACTTCTGGACTGCCATTGGATAAAGTAATTTCGATAGGCAATTGTGTAATTGGCATTGCGGGTAACTTAGGTGGCGCACTGAGAGTAACATCACGTAATATTTTAGCAGGTCCAACAACAATATTAGTTGCATCAATGAAATCAGAAAGTTGTTTACCTTCGTCTAACAAAATTTGGTTAGCATATACAGTGACTTGACCAGCCGCTTGTAATATTTTACCTGTGCTACCCATGAAATTGACTGCACCGCCTTCACCAGTTGCCAGTGTAATATTTCCAGTTGCAGTTAATGCCATGTCAGAAAGATTGCTTAAGTTGATAATCCAATCGTTACCGCCATATATGGTAATATCGCCACCATCAATTTTGGTATTAGCACCGCTCAAATTTAAAACACTGGGATCAGTATTAAAGCCACCGTCACGTCCATTAGTGCCTAAAGGTTCGCAGTTTTTACCACCTTTACCTGTTGCAAAAGTACCGTCTAACAAATTAACGCTATTGGCTGCATTTAAACGCATATTGCCACCACTGCCACCGTGTTGGGCTTCAGTTGCATTGGGATTACAACTACCACCATTTCCAGCATAAACACCGCGTCCATCACTGGTTAAAGAGTTGTTACCCCATATCCAAACACCGCCGCCTTGTCCCGCTTCACCGGCTTGCGTACCGGTAATATTGCCACCACGTCCAGCATTAATAAAGCCAATATCATCGGTATTAGTGACATTCATTGCCCAAATGCTTACACTACCACCCATTGCGCCGTAACGACTACCTGAACCACCATGTCCAGCTACAATAGTTCCTTCGTTGTAGAACACTCCATTGGCAGAAAGAGAAACTTGGGTCCCCATTTGCGCACAACCCTTTTTACCTACATTATCCCACCAATATTGACTAGTGCAATTGCTGGCATTAGTTTCATCACTGCCATTTTTACCTTTGATAGTTCCTTTATTTTCAATGGTATCAGTGGCATAAATTGATAAATAAGGATAATACTGTTGATCGCTAGCACTTTCTAAAGTCGCGCCTTCGGCAATACATAACGCTCTCACATTAGTCCAAGGAACGCCTGTAATCGTATGACCTGCATTGATGCGAACGACATCATTTGCTAGAGGATAATTTGCTGCGTCGGTATTTTTCAAACGTTTCCATGCAGTAGAAGGTTGATTATAATAAGTACTGTATTCGTAATCGCCTCCTTCTTGAGTACCATTTGCCCACACGCCGCTGCTCACGCTTTCAATAGTAATATTTTCAGCACTACAATCAACGGGCGGTGTACCTGTACCTGTCACTACGGCTTGTGCTTCGGCTGAACTATCGCCCACTGTAACAGTGGCTTGCTTTGCGCCGGCTGATTTTGGATTAAAGCTACCGTACAAGGGACATTCACTGTTAGGTTGTAACAATAAACTATATTTACCATTGCTGTAGCCATAAGAACCGTAACAGCCATACCATGCCCAAAAATCATCGCTAGACAACGCTGGACTCCAATCAACATTTAAATTGACATTACCCGTATTTTTAACTTGGAAAATAGGTTCATACAGATAATTGTAACTACCCACAGTGGCTTCACCAAAATCGTAAGTACTGGGTGTAACTGAAACCGCTGGCATTGCCGTAGTTACAGCATTACCCGATAAGGGAATCATGGTTGTTACACCACTGTTGATTTTCACATTAATATCAGCAACTTTACTGCCTTCACTGCTCGGCGTAAATTCTACTGAGAAGCTACAATAAGCGTAAGAATAGTTATCTTCAAGGTTACGGTTATTACTTGAACTGGCGTAACAATATTTGTCTTTCAACTGAAATTCAGCCGCATTATTACCCGTAATATTCACCTCTTCCACTTGAAAAGCATCGCATCCTTTTGCCCAAGTATAATAACTTTGATACATAGCCACTTTGTCACCCACTACAAGCGTGCCATAATCTGCTTTTTCAGGATAAATATAAGTGCTTCTTTCATAGTTGCCAGTACACCAACCATCACCAGAACCAGTCAAATTCACCGTAGCAACTGCAACCGCAGGATCATTAGAAGGAATCGATAAAGTGGCTGTTCTATTACCTTCGGTATTGGGCGCAAAAGTCACGACAACTGAACAATAACGATTTTCTTTAACGCTTTGATTAGAACAATAATCATAAGTCACGCTAAAATCACTTTCAGAAATAGTGACATCGCCTAATTTGAGTAAGCCCTTGCCGGTATTAGAGACTTTAATCGTTTGCATTGCAGAATTATTGAGATGCACGCCACCAAAATCATAACTGCTATTAACACTAATGGTTGGCGGTGGACTAAAACCAGTGCCTGTTAAAGTTACATTAGCAGGTGAAGTGGGTGAATTGGAAGGAATACTTAAAGCCGCAGTTTGCGCACCAATAGCAGTCGGTGAAAAACTCACTTTAACCACACATTCTTTTCCGGGTGGTAAATCGCGATTAGAACACGGATCACTACGACTTAACGCAAAACCTGCACCTTCAAGCGTAATTTTGCCCAATTTTAACTGGCTCTCACCGGTATTTTTGATTGTAAAAGACTGTATTACCCAATCATTAAGATTAACAGAACCAAAATCATAACTATTGGGACTGACTTCAATTTGTGCATCAGCTGCCGGCAATCCTTTACCTGTCAATAATACGGTATATTTAGGCGTAACTGGATCACTTGAACTAATGGCTAAAGTACCTTGTTTATCACCAGCAGAAGTGGGTTTAAAAGCGACTTCAATTGGACACGTGCCTTGACTAACAAAGCCCTCAAAAGAACAAGGGTCGCTAGTGACAACAAACTCACGCCCCGTTGTATGTGTGGTGATATTGCCTTCAGCATCACTCACAGTAAAAACATTACCATAAGCATCAACCGTATTAATGCTTAAAACATCTGATCCTACATTTTTAATCGTAAATACTTGAGATTCTGAAGAATTACCCACCATCACTTCACCAAATGCTTGCGTGTCGCTAGGTGTTACGGCAATAGTGCCCGCGTTAGCATTGACTGCCAAAAATAATAAACTGGGCAAATACCACAGTTTAATCAATCGAACTTTTCGTTTATTATCAACGGTCATGTGATTTCCCCTTAATAGTTTAAATATCGTACTCACTTATCGGTAAAAAAAAGGGTAGCTAGCCCCAAAGCCAACTACCCCTATTTATGAGTATATATCAAGGAGAATAAATTTGCTGTTACATTTCTGTCAACCATGATTAATCTCGTATATGCTGCAATACTAGTCATCATTTTGTCACACTAATCCTATATTCTCAGAGACTTTCTTAAATATTATTTGATAGGGAGAAAAGTGGTGAAGTTTAATGGTTTTACAGTAATTACGGCAGCAACAAGTCTGTTGTTTGCCGAGACAGTTTTAGCAGATTCATGTTCGACGGCAACCCTTGAACCTAATTTGAATTTCACTATACCATGTATTGAATTGGGTGGTCATCAACTAAATCTGGGTATTCAACTTGATTTTGATGAAACAGGTTCTTCTGACAAAGGATACTATTGGAAACTGAATCAATTGCAAAATACCAAATGTTCGGCTAAAAGTGCCAATTGCGCCCAACTTGATGACAACTTGAATATGACGTTGCCTGTCAATTTTGATACCAGCGAAAGAAATATTGCCTATCTTGAATACGCCCAAATGTCTGAACAAGCAGGTCCTTCTTGGAAATATGTCAGTCATCGCGTAAAAAGTATGATATTTGCCCCCGTCAAAGTACCAGAAACAGATGCAGAAAAACGGGCAATTTTAGTATCAAACAGCGTGAATATTGACGACAAAAATTACAATATTGGTTTTCATACCTTGTTACGTAGCGGACAACAAGTCGGAGAAAACATCTTCGGTCAACTAATTGATAGTCAAGGCAACCCTTTGAAAGCTGAAGATGGCAGTCCTGTGATCAGTAATGACAATGACTTCTCCTCACTGCTACCCATTGGCAACAAGATTTTCATGGTATCTCACTTTGAAAGTCGCCCAGGTGCTATGTATCTTACAGAAATCGCGCAAGATTCTACAACAGGTTTATTAACTGCATTAAATACAAAACCTATTGATTTATCCGGTGTTCATGGTGGTTGGGTACACTGTGCAGGTAGCGTGACTCCTTGGAATACTCATCTTGGCAGTGAAGAATATGAACCAGATGCGGACAAACGTGATCCTAATACTGGTAGCATTGACGATTACTATAATGCAATGGCAGCCTACTATGGTGGCGATCTTCTGAAATTAAATCCATATAATT
>DYNN01000039.1 GCA_020721045.1 Thiomargarita sp.
CAACAGAAAGCGAATTATCAAATACATACATTTAAATATGTTTTTTGAAGCAGATGTATATGGTTTACAAAAAGCAGCAGCAAAATTGGCTCAAGAAGATGCAGAATTAAAACCCTTGATGGATTTAATTTATCAATTAGCAGAACAATTTAATACTGATAAAATATGCGAATTACTTGAAAATTATAGAAAGTCCTAGTGTGCATTATATTATGAATTTATCTGATCAAGATTGTAACAAATTAGATCATATAGATATTGCAAAAAATTTATCGTCTGAAATACAGCATTATCCATTGATAATTTTGGAAACCGTTGATTCGACTAATCAATATGCCTTAACCCAAGCAGATACTGCTTTGACTTGTTTGGCTGAATATCAAACACAAGGGCGCGGGCGACAAGGACGACAATGGATTTCACCTTATGCCAGTGGATTATGTTTATCGATAAAACAACGTTATAACGATTTGCTTTATCCTTTGTCAGGGTTAAATATTGCTTTAGCGGTCACTGTTGCACAAACTTTACAGCAGCTTGGTATTGCTGAAATTCAAATTAAGTGGCCCAATGACATACAGTGGCGCGGTCAAAAATTAGCGGGCTTATTACTTGAAAATCGTTGTTTAACTTATCAATGTTATGATGTAGTGATTGGGATTGGGATTAATGTTAAAATGCCTCGCCAAAGTGAAGTAGCAATTGACCAATTATGGGTTGATTTGTATACAATTACAGGTAAAACATTCTCACGCAATCAACTGGCTGTTCAATTGATTAATCGGTGTTGGCATACTTTACTGACATATCCGCAATCTGGCTTGACAAATTTTCTGCCCATCTGGCAAACGTTTGATGTATTATATGGGCAACAAATTACACTACATACCCCTAAAGAATCTGTTGTGGGTGTGGCGCAGGGTATTAATATCGAGGGCGCTTTAATTTTGCAACTGAATGATCAGAAAAGATATTTTAATGATGGCAGCATCGCGTTATGATACTGTTGGTTGATGTAGGTAATACTTATCTTAAGTGGGCGATTGTACGCAATCATGTTATCGCTAAACAAGAAAGTGTTATGCATCGTAATAGAGAATTAAAACTTTTGTTCCAGCAAATTTGGTCGGAAATCAAAGAGATTCAAATAGTTTGGATTTCCAATGTCGCAGGTGATTTGATGCGCGTATCGCTGACTCAATGGATTGAACAATATTGGCAAATTACTCCATTTTTTGCGCGTAGTACTGCCCAAGCTTGTGGCGTGACGAGTGCTTATCAATATCCGGAACAGTTAGGAATTGATCGTTGGTTGGCTTTGATTGGTGCGCATCACTTGGTTGAAGGAAATGTTTGTATCGCTGATTGTGGGACCGCAATAACCGTGGATTTACTTTCTGCGACGGGAACGCACTTAGGTGGTATGATTGCACCGGGCATTACCGCAATGCAAAGTATATTATTAACCGAAACCGCTGCTTTGACAAAATTGATGGGTAACACGGAAAATTACACGACATTGGAGTTTGAGGCAAAAAATACCACGCAAGGGATTTGGTCTGGTATACACTATATGGTTATTGGTTTTTTGAGTTACTTATTGTCAGAAATAGAAAAAAAATATCAGCAGGCATTTATTTTAGTGATAACCGGTGGTAATGCAGCTACATTACAGCCTTTTTTACCAAAAACACATCAACATATTCCTGATCTTGTGCTGCAAGGTCTTAAAGTGATGGCAGATAAACATTCATGAGAAGCTTAGCCTTATTATTACTCCTAATGAATCTCAGTGCATTTATTTGGCAATTGGGATTTTTTCCTTGGTTACCTTGGCAACCCGAACAATTTATGCCAACTTCCTCTTCTGTGCATAAAACAAATTTACCAACGTTGTATTTACTCAATGAAACTGTGAATAAAGCGGTGACAATAAATCCAAAAATTGCCACAGCAACACCTACAACGATTTCTGATACTCAAGTGATTATTTCTGAAGAAAAAGTTAACAATTCTTTTGCCAATGACGATCAGGTAGAAAAGCAACCTTCTCAAGAATCAACTCAAAAAATAGGGCTGCTCTCACAACTTGCTACACAAACACTGAGCAAAGCAGTGTCACATGAAATTGCAGCACTGCAAGAAACAACGAAAATAACCACTCCTCCAGCAACCGTCACAAATAAGCAAACTGATGTGGTTCCACCGGTTGCTGATAAAGTGGATGAACAAATCGATACAATCGAAGCTAAATCATACTGTTATGATATTGGTCCTTATACAAAAAATACTACTGCTCAACAAGCTGCCAATTGGTTCAAAACCCAAAAGGCATTAGAAAACAAAGTAGAAACACGTGAAACGCCTGTGCTGTCATCAACACGCGTATATTTACCTCCTTATGCTTCCAGACAAGCGGCTAGAGAGGTTGAAAAACGATTAAATCAACAGAATATTGCTGATAGAATAATTATCACTCAAGGTGAATTAACGAATGGAATTTCATTGGGAGTTTATCGCGATCAAGAAAGCGTTGAACGGCGATTAAAAGAACTGAAAGAAAAAGGTTACCCTAATGTGCAAACAGAAAAAAGATATAAAACTGACACAATGTATTGGTTAAGTGTTAAAATAGGAACAGTTGAATTGTTAGATACATTTAAAAAAGCGCAGCAAATACCTTCTGCTACTTCAGTACAATGTAAATGAATTGCAATCTTTGCGAAAATTCCATAAAATACTGCCTTCAAATTAAAATAGTATTCAAAAGAATGGCGCAAAGTGTAGTCTATGTTGACAACTCAACAGTGATAAAGATTGGTTGTTAGTTATTAAGTATGTAACCCATGAATTTGACATATCATATTGATGTCCCTATTCGATAAACTACTTGTATGATTAAGCAACTTAGATTATTATTTGAATGTGTGAACGAAAACCAAGTTCGCATATCATCGTTGTCAGTTGCATTAAGAAGATTGAGATTTAAACAGTGCAGGTGGTATTTTCCTGTGTGCTTTGGCGGTTACGCCCTGATTAGTTCAAAAAACTAATTTGCATTTGTTGAGACGGATGTTCAGTTATGTTCAACCGTGTTCAGCAGAAATGTAACAGTGAAAGAATAAGTTACCGCCCCGATAGTTAAATGGTATAACCGGTGATTTGTAATCATCTATTGGGGGTTCAATTCCCTCTCGGGGCTCCAATTTTATACAAAGTTTACATCATGTTCCTTTTATGGGATTGTCTGTTCTCAAGGAATATTGCGCATAATACTGAACAGTTGACGAGTTTAACTATATGACAGATAAAATGCCAACCGTTGTGGTGGTAGACGACAGCGCAACATCAATATCCTTGTACCAATTTAGCGTTGAACCGCTGGCAGTTAATTTTATCGGCTTCAAATCTCCGGCAGAGGCGTATCCTTACCTTCAAGAGCATCAGCCAGATTTGTTATTTTTAGATATTATTATGCCAGGCATGGACGGATTAACTTTTTTACGTCGTCTGCGCACTCTCGCCCACCAAAAAGACACTCCTGTGATTATGGTGACTTCCAAAGATTACGCTCAAGATCGTTACATCGCTAAGCAACTTGGCGCATTAGATTTTGTAATCAAGCCGTTACGTTTTAAAGAAATTAGAGACCTTGTGTGTAAACACGCCGATGTAAAACCGGTAGAATCAGCTTAGCTATGAGTACAGAAGATTTGAATTATATTCGTTTTTGGGGAGTACGCGGTTCTTATCCTGCACCATTTGGTAGCCATCTTCGAGTAGGTGGTAATACTTCGTGTGTTGAATTGCGAGTCAATGATCATATTCTGATTTGTGACGGTGGTTCCGGTATTATTCCATTGGGTAATTCATTGATGGGACAACCAAATATTCGAGAATTGATGATTGTATTAACTCACTATCATTGGGATCATATTTCAGGCTTACCTTTTTTTGTTCCTGCTTTTGTGCCTGGTTGGAAAGTACATTTTTTCGGTCCGGGTGATACCATACAAGAAATCGAACGCCGCATTTCTGGTCAAATGTTAGACCCTTATTTTCCTGTTGAAACAGAAACTTGGTTGGCAGATATTAACTATACCATAATGCAAAATGGAATATTAGAATATGGTCCCTTTAAAATAGAAAATTTCAACGTCCATCATCCGGGCAGTACATTTGGATATCGTATTGAAGTTCATGGGAAAACTGTTGTTTATGCTTCTGATAATGAACTTTCTTTTATTGATAAAACTATAGAGGATCGCAAAGAAGAATTAAACACTCAGGAGTGGCAATTAATTAACGCAATGCAGGCTGAAGAGCGAGTTAAAGCGTTGGAATCTATTCAGGATGCACATGTTTTTATTCATGACGCACAATATACGCCTGAAGATTATGCTAAAAAGCGTGGTTGGGGTCATTCTTGCTATATCGATACCGTTAATTTTGCGATTGACGCAAATGTGAAGCAACTTTACTTGTTTCATGTTGATCCTAATTATAATGATAATAAAATTGAAGAGTTACACCGTGAATGTGTCAAAGTAGTGCATGAACGACAATCAAATATGGAATGTTATATTGCCAGAGAAGGTTTAATTGTCGATATTGATAAATTATAATCATGAAAATTCACGCCCCGTATTGCGGCTTGTTAGTGATACTTTTCATGTTTTGATATGTAATCTTCCCAACTGATCCCCATATTTTTCACATTTTGTTCTGCGTGAATGATGTAAAAAAATCTCCTGAACTATTTCTTATATTGAACTTCATATTATTTTTTGATGATTGCAACACTAGATAAACTTTATGTTAGCCAAATCGTATTCTGATGTCTTATTTAATGCAATAATTTCTTCGTTATGCCTATTATTCCTCCCAGTTCGCTAGAAATTAGAGAACATCGCCCTTGGTTATGTCCTCTGCTATTGGCAGTGACAATTGGCACAATGATCATCATGGGCTGGTTTTTGTATCAAAATATTGTGCAACATTCGCTTGATGTTACTCATCAAAAAAATGTCAGCTTAACACTAGATAATCAAAAATTACGTAAACAAGTGGCTGCACTTTCTTTGAGCGTACAAATGGACCAAAAGACTTCTGTCAATATTCGCCAAAATTTGCGCGCCTTACAAGCTGAAAATCGAGAATTATTAGAAGAACTTGCTTTTTATCAAGATTTGTCAACACTTTCTGATAGTGATCAAACTGTTGTGAGTGTCAAAAGTGTTAAACTGGTACAAAATGGTAAGCGTTACATTTACAAGATTATGTTAACGCAATTGACAAAAAATGCTAAAGTGACCAAAGGAACTGTGACTATCGAAGTCAATGGTAGTTTGAATAATAAGAGTAAGCGATTGACCATGAAAGAAATTACACCACAATCTTTACTTTCATCTTCCTACACATTTAAATATTTTACACGGGTCGAAGGTGAATTAGAATTACCTGAGGCATTTATACCTAAACAAGTTATCGTGAGTGTATTACCTGATGGTCAACACAAACCAAAAGAAAACAGCTTTAACTGGAAAGATATTAGCTAAGGAGCCAGTATGTGGAATCGTAAAAACAGAAAAGTAACTCGTATTGACTCGTTAATAGGTCAGAGCACTGAAATTAATGGTAATATTGTATTTAGTGGTGGATTACACATTGATGGCACCGTCAAAGGCAATATCACAGCACAAGATGATTCAGGTTCAGTATTAACGCTCAGCGGGCAAGGTGCGATCAAAGGTGAAGTACGCGTGCCTAACATTATATTAAATGGTGTTGTCATTGGTAATGTATATGCAGCAGAACATATTGAATTGGCACCTAATGCGCGTGTTACGGGTGATGTATACTACACTTTGATTGAGATGGCAATGGGTGCTGAAGTAAATGGTAGCTTAGTACACAGCTCTGAAACTAATCATGAGTTGCCTTTGTCATTGGAACACAGTAACGCTCAACCCGAACAACTGACAAATATGCATGCAAAAGAGGGATAGTCTTATGACAAAAAAAATAATACAATATTTACTGTTATTAGCTTGCACAATTGGATGGATAAACACGATTTTCGCAGATTCGCCTGAAGATGAATATCCACCAGCACCCGCTGGAATCATTTGGGGTTGGCAAGGTGAGGTTTTGTTTGATTTTGATAAAGCAGTCATTCGTAAAGGGGACAAAGCAACATTAGATCAAATTGCTACCACTTTACAACAATATCCCGAAATTAATTTATTAGTCACTGGACATACGGATAATTCTGGTAACTTAGAATACAATCGTAAATTAAGTGCTAGGCGCGGTAATGCAATTGTTAATTATTTAGTAAAAAAGGGTGTTGCAAAGCGTCGAATTATCATACAAGCGACGGGCGAAGAAAGACCGGTTACCAATAACGCGTGTCCAGAAGATCGTGAACGCAATCGTCGCGCTGATTTAGCTTTTTTTCCAAATGGTTACGAATATTCAATTAAAACACCGGAAAGTGCGCGTAATGAATCTCAGCCGCAAGCAGGTGAATGTGAAGAATTAAAGGCAAGATTACAACCAAAACCATCAAATATTTGGCAATAATCAATTTTTGAACTTTTCAGAAACATCCTTCAACCATATGGTTGAGGGATATTTTAACAACTTCGACAACTATTTAGCCGCTTTCTGATTCATCGCATCATGTTCTTTCTTTGCTAAATAATCAACAATTTCAAGCATTTTATCGAATCCATTTGTAGTTAATACGCGATATTTGCCGTTGACGACAATGGCAGGCACACCATCAATACCGTATTTTTTAGTCAACTGAGTCGCTGTGCGTACTTTGGCATCAACTGTAAAGGAATTGTAAGTGTTTTCAAACTCTTCTTTGCTCACGCCTTGTTCGATAAAAAATTCGCCAATAGAGCCTTCATCAAATAGATTTTGCCCTTTATCGTGAATGGCACTGAACATTGCTGTGTGGATTTTATCGTGAATTTTTAAAATGCTGGCAGTGTAAAATGCTTTAGCAGAATTTTTCCATTTTTCGTTAGTAAAGACGGCTGGAAATGGAACATATTCAATATAATCTGCTTTAGTTTTGAGCCATTTTTGTAGGGAAGGTTCAAATTTATAACAATGCGGACAACCATACCAAAATAACTCTAACACTTCTACTTTTCCTTGAGCAACAGTTGTCGCTACAGGTGTGGTTAATTCTTCGTATTGCTCAAAATAAGCATCTTCTTCTTGTGCATAAACAAAGTGCGCATTTGTGACAATTGCTAAACTCATTAATGCAAACCAAAAACGTATTATTCGCATACATATTTTCCTTATATCAATTAAGAACTTATTTATAGGCAAAGAGACTGAAAAAGAATTAGCAAAATGATAATATTTCTTCAGTCCCAAAGAGAGATGTAATCCATCCATCTTGCCTAATTCACTTCAAATGATTTAATTCAGTCCTTGAATATAGCTTGCAACCGCTTTCATTTCACCTTCTGTCATGCGGGAGGCAATATCAATCATCATGATTTGATTAGGATCATCAGTACCGGCACCGCGATTACCTGATTTAAAAGCTTGTAATTGTTTTACAGTGTAATCAGCATGTTGATTACCAATAACTGGATACTTAGAAGCTGGATTACCTTTGCCATGAGGACCATGACAAGCTACACAAGCACTGACACCACTTTTTTGATCGCCACCTAAGTAAATTCTTTTACCCTGTTCGACCAATTCTTCATTAGCTTGTCCGGGTTGAACAACTTGAGATTCAAAGTACGCAGCCAAATCTGCCATATCTTGTTCACTTAAAGCGACTGCCATGGGTGCCATAATTGGGTCTTGGCGTTTACCCGCTTTAAAATTTTGCAATTGCTTGATAGTATAGCTCGCATGTTGTCCGGCTAATTTTGGGTAAATTGTCATAGAACTGTTACCATCAGCGCCATGACAAGCAACGCAAGTGGTGTTTTTGGTTTTGCCCGCTTCGGCATTACCTACAGTTTTATTGGTTGTGGTATCCATTGCGTGAGCGAGTGGGCTACCTGCTAATAAAATACAAAATGCAAGAGTCAGTTTTTTCATCAACTTATCCATCAATTGGTTAAAAGGTAAAATTAAACATTGTAACAGTTAATTAGGTAAAATAGCAGCAACAATTCTAACTGCTCTATTGAATTACAGCAAATATCTTTAACATAATTGTTGATCAATTAAGCTATGATGGTTTTCTTGATCAACCTTCACATTTTATAGAAAGGCGGTTTTTATGTCAGCACAATTATCAGTCGTTATCATCGGACGTAATGAAGGACAACGATTAGAAACTTGTATTCGTTCAGTACAAGCCGTTCATCACGCAACAGAAATAATTTATGTTGACTCAGCTTCCACCGATGGTAGTGCAGAACGTGCTATGAAATTAGGCGCAAAAGTTTTAACGGTTTATCCAGAATATCCCGCGGCTGCAATTGGACGTAATGCAGGTTGGCAAGCCGCTATAGCCCCATTTATTTTATTTTTAGATGGCGATACAATTTTAAATCCTGATTTTATTTCAGTGGCTTTAGAAAATTTAGCCGATCCACAAATTGCAGTCGTATGGGGACATCGTCGTGAAATTAACCCACAAGCCTCTATTTATCAACGAGTTTTAGATTTAGATTGGGTATATCCACCGGGAATTTCCACATTTTGCGGCGGAGATGCACTGATGCGACGTACCGTACTAGAAGAAGTTGGCGGTTATGACGCCCAATTAATTGCAGGCGAAGAACCAGAATTATGTCAGCGTATGCGTGCCAAAGGCTACATTATTTTACACATTGATCAAGCCATGACTTTGCACGATTTAGCCATCACGCGTAGCTCACAATATTGGAAACGCGCAGTACGAGCGGGACACGCCTACGCTGAAATTTCTAATTTATTACGACAACGTGCACAAAATTTACCGCCAGAAGAACGTAAGCAACCGATTTTATGGCAACGTGAATCACTAAAAAATTTACTCCATGCGAATTTTTTAATAGATATTTTTTCGATTGGTATACTGGGATCGGTGATATTTACTTCTATGATGCCCGTGATTATCTGTATTATTATTTTTATAGGACTCAGTCTACGTAGCGCGTGGAAAGTACGTTGGAAATCAAACAATTTACTTTCTTTATTCCTATATGGATTACACTCACAATTTCAACAGATTCCCATTTTTATCGGACAACTGCAATATCATTATCACCATCTATTAGGAAAACGTCGCCAACTGATTGAATATAAATAAATTTTTAAATATAAGGAGAATTGTTTGAATACAGATAAGATGTGGCTCCCCGGGACGGACTCGAACCGCCGACCCAGCGGTTAACAGCCGCTTGCTCTACCGACTGAGCTACCAGGGAGTGGTATTGAAGCGGCACATTATAATGACGTTTTAATTTACTGTCAAGCGTTGGCTCGTTAATAATTGCAATTTTTGATTATCGTAGACAATTTGATAATCAATTTCACCATCTTGGTTAATATCATCTGCTAACGCATGTAAACCCGCCTTATCTTTTGTACGCACAGAAGGCATATCCCATTGATAAGACAATAAACCACGATAAGTTTTATCAGCTAAATCAAATGAAAGATAACCCATTTCATCAATTTTAACTTGGCTAGTATGCGGCAACTGATTGATTATTTTCAATAAATTATCAGTATCAACCGCTGTTGGATAAAGTAATTGCTGCCGTAATTGCCCTTGCTCATCAGTAAAAACCAACTTAATTGTATCTCCTTGCATTTGAATACCGCGAGGCAATTGAGTAACAGGCTCTGAACTCGCAGCAGGTCGAAATACAAATTTACCCGCATCCACAGTCACTTCTACACTACCATCTTGATTGGCTTGCCATTGTGATAAACCAAAATCACGCAAAGCAGTTTCTAAAGCAGATGTATTTTGTAATACAGGCGTAGTGATAACCATATAACCGGTTTTAGTGGTAAAAATGACCTGACCTTTTGCATCTGTGTACATTTCTGCCAATTTTTTATTAGTTAATTCAATTCGTTGTGGAGAAAATACAAATTTAACTTTATCCTTTTCAGCAACTAATTGATCAGCTTGGTATTTAAACGACATGCCTTGCAATGATGGAATCTCATTGATAGCTGCCAATATTGATTCATCCATATTAATCGTTGTTTTTGCTGGCGTTGCCAATGAATGAATACCGGCAATTTTGATTTCTAAACTAATTACATATTCATTAAATGTATAATTTAATTGTTGATTTAACGTAGAATTATTTTCAGCAATTAATACCAATTGTTCGCCCAATACCTGTTTATAAGCTAATTCTTGCACTGGTGTCGTAACATTAATTGTCCAACGCGCGCCTTGCGCCCACTGCAAATTGCCATCATAAATCCCAAAACTCGTAGTTGCATTTTCCAAACGTTGCGAAATGGGATTATCTAAACTTAACGGAATAGGATTTTTACTTTTTTCCGCATAAAGACGATAAGGATAAGTAATACGTTGATTACCTTTACTATTTATAAATACCATTTGCGCAGAAACAATTTTTGCATCGGCGGGTAAAGTATAAGGCAAAGTAAAAAAATAACCTAAAAACTCAGCATTATTTTCCTGCATTACCATAGATAAATTAGCTACAATCATTGTGGTAGGATAGACAACAGGCTCAGAGATGATTGGTAAATTAGCGATGTTATTATCAATGTCTTCAACTTCAATAATAACAGGTACATCAACAGGTTCTGGTTGATCATTCACTTCTTCTTCATAATAATATTCGTCTTCATAATATTCAGGTTCATCAGGCAGATACAATTCTTGTTCTGGAAATTCACCAAGCGTTTCGTCCATGCTAGCATAAACACCTTGGTTGATTAAGATACTTAACGATAAGGTTAAATATATAATGGTGTTATTCATAAGTTAATCATCCTTCTTTAAATAAGTTTTTACTAATATAGCTTTTATATGCAAATATAGTTCCTTTTATTTATTCTGTTATATCAATGAATTACTACTGAAAAATTCACTTTAACGCAAAAAACGCTTACCAATTTTCTCTCTTATTCTAGTAAAATAACCTGTTTATTTATAAAAATACCAACAAATTATCATGAATTTTGAATTGTTAGCGACTTCACAGCAGGCGCGTCGGGCACGACTCCACTTTGCACGTGGCATCATCGATACACCTGCTTTCATGCCGGTTGGCACTTATGGCACTGTCCGCGGATTGACAACGGAACAAGTTGCTGCTACCGGTGCGCAAATTATTTTAGGCAATACGTTTCACCTGATGTTACGTCCAGGCACTGAAGTGATTCAAGCTCATGGAGATTTACACGATTTTATGCACTGGCATTCGCCAATTTTAACAGATTCTGGTGGATTTCAAGTATTTAGTTTAGGTAATCTTCGTCAAATCAGTGAAGCTGGCGTGACTTTTCGCTCACCTATTGATGGCGCAAAAGTGTTTCTTGGTCCCAATGAATCGATGGCAGTACAACGTGCTTTAGGTTCTGATATTGTAATGATTTTTGATGAATGCACACCTTATCCAGCAACCATGCAACAAGCGCGTGAATCAATGGAATTATCTTTACGTTGGGCGGAACGCTCTAAAATTGCACATGGCGATAATCCAGCCGCTTTATTTGCGATTGTACAAGGCGGTATGTATGAAGAATTGCGCCATATTTCATTGACAAAACTAAAACAAATTGAATTTGATGGCTATGCTATTGGTGGATTATCAGTCGGTGAACCCAAAGAAGATATGTTTCGTATTTTAAACAATTTAACCCCCGAATTACCCTTTAATAAACCACGTTATTTAATGGGCGTGGGTACACCAGCAGATATTGTTGAAGCCGTGCGATGTGGCATTGATATGTTTGATTGCGTTATGCCCACACGAAATGCGCGTAACGGTCATTTATTTACCAGTCAAGGCGTGGTTAGAATTCGTAATAGTTGTCATAAATTTGATACTAATCCATTAGATGCGCATTGTCAGTGCTATACTTGTCAACACTATAGTCGTTCTTATTTACATTATTTGGATCGCGCCCATGAAATGTTGGGTGCACAATTAAATAGCATTCACAATATTCACTATTATCAAACAATTATGAGAGAATTGCGTGATGCGATTAGTGAACAACGATTAGAAACTTACGTAGCAGAATTTTATGCAACGACTCATTATCAGTGTTAAATTATTATGTTCAAACAATTCAAGAAAATAAAAGCAAAAATTCGTCAATACTGGTGGGCAACTTTACTAGTTGAGATCGCATTAATTATAGGAATTTTTTATGGTATTACCCTATGGCAAACGCGTCACCTATTGCCAGCCGATGGTTCTACACCAGCACCCCTATTCACTTTGCAAAGTTTAGATGGCAAAACTTATCACTTGGCAGATAGCCGTGGTAGCCAGACGCTGCTTTATTTTTTTGCACCTTGGTGTTCAATTTGTCACTTAAGTATTGGTAATTTAGAGACTTTATCTCAAACCAATAATTCAGAAAAATTAACTATATTTATCATTGCGTTAAGCTGGAAAACGGTGACTGAAATACAAGATTTTATCAAAGAACATAAACTGACTATACCAGTGTTATTAGGCACACCAGAATTAACAGCTTTATATCATATTAAAGGTTTTCCTACCTACTATGTGCTAAACTCACAAGGTAACGTGATCGCACGTGATATGGGCTATAGTTCTGAATTGGGATTACGTTGGCGTACCGATCAATTATAACAATCAATACTGAGGAAAATTACTGTATGTTACTGAGAATAATCAGTTTATCAACTATCATTTTATTATTTACTGCCTGTGGCGACTCTTCAAATAGCGCGCAACAAACCCCCGAGGTTAAACCAGCCGAACCCGCTAAAACACAGACCAGTGTGATGGATGCGCAACGTAATGCTTTAGATAAAGCCAAAGAAGTTCAAGGCGTTGTTGATAATACGGCAAATGCAATTGATGAAGCGGTTGAAAAAAATACCCAATAGTATTAAAACAACTGACCAATACCACTCATTTGGACCGCCATGTCATCTTTTGTAGAGTTATTGAGTGAATTTTTACAACGCACCCCCATACGTTACGAAAGTTTAACTGAACAAGTGGGGGTTGAAAGACAAACGCTTTATCGTTGGCGTACCGGCAAAGCGTTACCTAATAAACGTGAACATGTTGTCAAATTAGCCGAAGCCCTTTATTTAACTGCACGCCAAGCAGATGAATTACTGATTGCGGCGAATTTTGTGCCTCAAAATCCAGATTTTATCACCCTTCCACCGTCTAATGACGAACCATTGGTGCCCGTTATCACACGTCCAATTATACAACCACGGCAATTTTTTGGTTGTCGTAGTGTTTTAAAAAGAATATTTCAAGCATGGAATCGCACATCCTTGGAACATGTCGCTATTATCGGACCAAAACGTAGTGGTAAAACGTCCTTATTAAATTATTTAATGCACATTCATCATGCGACCGGATTACGTGAGGGACAACAAAAAATTGCCTTAAAATACAACTACGATTGGGTATTTATCGATTTTGAAGATGTCCGTATGCAACATCCTAATAGCTTGCTAAATTATATTTTAACCAAATTAGGTTTACCAACAACAGAAAACGATCTAATTGAATTTACAGAAATTTTAGAAGATAATTTACATCGTCCCACAGTGATTTTGATGGATAATATTGAAAAAGGACTGCAAGCAGAAGCACTGGATCAAACTTTTTGGTGGAATATGCGCTCATTAGGTAATCATTGCGCAGGCGGAAAATTAGGTTTTTGCGTCACTTCACAACAATTACCCACCGAATTAGCCGAATCTTTGCATAAACCATCGCCATTTTTTAATATCTTTGAACCCATTCAATTAACCGCCTTTACCACAGAAGAAGCATTAGAGCTTATTCACGCCACTCCTGCATCTTTTACACCCGACGACATTGAATGGATTTTAGCCCACAGCCGCGGTTTTCCACTATTATTACAACTACTTTGTCACGTTCGTCTCATTGCACTAGAAGAAAAGCAATCAACTGAACAATGGCAACAAATTGGATTACAACGAATTGAAAAGTATAGCTATTTTTTTAAATAAATTTATTGTTGTAAAGTCAATCGTGCCATAACCTTATCCGGTGTTGCTAATGGCTCAATTGTCATCGCAATCACTTGAATTTGTTGCCGATGTAAAGCTGCTAACCATTGAACTAAAGCTGAAAAATTCACCGCCTCAAAACTAATCTGTACCGCTTGATTACCTTGTGGTTCAATCCGTTTATTCACCTTACCTAAACTGGCGGTTTGGTTATCAACCAATGTGAGCAAAGAAGTCGTATTTTTTGAAGTAGGCACAGTCGGCGAAACCCGTAATTGCTGAATTTCGTTAGCAGCCGAATACATCCATTGCAAAGTGGCTTGTTGTTCTATAATGATATTATCAAGTTTCTGTTTTTTATTGAAAAAAGGCATAATAACTAGCAAATAAAACAATATTAACGTTAATATCACAGCACTAGATAATAAAACTATCTTTTCTCTATTGTCTAATTGTTCAAACCGCGACTTAAGCAACATAAATTACTTGCTTTCCACCCAAGCTGCAACACTGGCTAAAGCCGTAGCTAATTGGCTGGGATCGTTACCACCCGCTTGCGCCATATCTGGTCTGCCACCTCCCTTTCCACCAACTTGTTGGGCTACGTAATTGACCAATTCACCGGCTTTGAATCGCTTGGTTAAGTCCGCGGTGACACCAACAATTAATGCCACTTTCTCCTCTTTTACCGTTGCTAACACGATGATACCACTACCTAATTTATTTTTTAATTGATCCAAAATATCACGCAATTGTTTAACTTCAATATTGTCTAATTGAGCAACTAACAATTTTATTCCTTTAATTTCAATTGCTTGACTAAGTAAATCACTCCCTTGCGTGCTGGCTAATTTGGCTTGTAAACGGGATAATTCCTTCTCAGTTTGGCGATTTTGCTCCATCGTTTGCGTAAAACGTTCGATAAGATTATCACGTCCAGTTTTTAATAAATTCGCTAAATGATTCAATGTATTATCTGCTTCTGCCATCCATGCCAAAGCACGCGTACCGGTAATCGCCTCAATGCGTCTTACGCCCGCTGCCACACCCGTTTCAGCAATTATTTTAAATAAACCAATATCCCCAGTATGATGAACATGCGTACCACCACACAATTCTACCGAAAAATTATCCACGCCCATCGATAACACTCTTACTTGCGCGTCATATTTTTCGCCAAATAACGCCATTGCACCGGTTTTCACGGCTTGATCTAAATCCATCACTTGCGTATTTACCACAGTATTAGATAAAATTTGTGCATTGACTAACTGTTCTATGGTTGCTAATTGTTCACGTGTCATTGGCTCAAAATGAGAAAAATCAAAGCGTAAGCGTTCAGAATCTACTAATGAGCCCTTCTGCTTGACATGTTCGCCCAATGTTTTGCGTAAAGCCGCGTGCATCAAGTGGGTTGCCGAATGGTTACGCGCAATGGCTTGGCGTTTTTCGTGATCGATTTCTGCCAATAATGTGTCGCCGATTCGGATATTGCCTTCGAGTAATTCTCCTCTGTGAACAATAGCTTGCCCCATTTTTTGCGTATTATTGACGGCAAATTGGCTATGTGAGTGAGTCAATTGACCAGTATCACCGATTTGTCCGCCCGATTCTGCATAAAAAGCAGTTTTAGCTAAAATAATTTGTCCTTGTTGTCCTTTTTGTAAAGAATCAACATTTTTTCCCTCATAAAACAAAGCGATAACTTCACTATTTTCGCAAATATTATCATAACCCGTAAAAGTGCTTTGGCAATCGGTTTTAATTTCACTACTGTCCCAATGTCCATCAAATTGACTAGCAGCACGGGCGCGTTCTCGTTGTTCGGTCATGTGACGTTCAAAACCTACCATATCTAATGTCAAATGATGTTCACGAGCAATGTCAGCGGTTAAATCAGTCGGAAATCCATAAGTATCATAGAGTTTAAACACTACTTCACTAGGAATTTCTTGACTTGGTAAAGTAGTAATTGTTTGGGTTAATAAATGTAAACCGTGATCTAAGGTTTCAGCAAATCGTATTTCTTCTTGTTGTAAGATTCTAATTGCTAAAGATTTTTGTTGGCGTAGTTCAGGATAAGCATCGCCCATTTCTTGATCTAATGCATCGACTAATTGATGAAAAAAAGTATCACGCAATCCTAATTTATGCCCATGTCGAATGGCGCGGCGAATAATGCGGCGTAACACGTAGCCTCGTCCTTCGTTGGAAGGTACAACGCCATCGATAATTAAGAAAGCACAGGCGCGAATATGATCAGCAATTACACGTAACGAGTTGTTTGTTAAGTCATTAGTGCCGGATAATTGGGCAACGGCTTGTAGCAAATGTTGGAATAAATCGATTTCGTAATTGCTGTGAACACCTTGTAATACAGCGGCTAATCGTTCTAATCCCATGCCCGTATCAACTGAGGGTTTGGGCAAAGGGGTGAGCTGTCCTTGGGCATCACGATTATATTGCATGAAGACTAAATTCCAAATTTCAATATAACGATCGCCGTCTTCATCGGGGCTGCCGGGCGGTCCACCAAAAATTTGTTCGCCATGATCATAGAAAATTTCTGAGCAAGGACCGCAAGGACCCGTATCACCCATCATCCAAAAATTGCTATTTTCACCGCAACGAGAAAAACGTTTTTCATCAATTTTGACTTGATTTAGCCAAATATCAGCGGCTTCGTCGTCTTTTTCATAAACAGTAACCCATAATTTTTCCGCAGGTAGGTGTAAAATTTGCGTAAGGAATTCCCAAGCAAAATGAATTGCTTCGGTTTTAAAATAGTCGCCAAAACTAAAATTGCCCAACATTTCAAAAAAAGTATGATGTCTTGCAGTATAACCGACATTTTCTAGGTCATTATGTTTGCCACCGGCGCGTACACAGCGTTGACAAGTTGTTGCTCTGGAATAATGGCGTTGTTCTAAGCCTAAAAAGGTTTCTTTGAATTGCACCATGCCCGCATTGGTGAATAGTAAAGTGGGATCATTGGCGGGTACAAGGGGGCTGCTGGGAACGATGGTATGTTGTTTGGAAGCAAAATAATCTAAAAATGCTTGACGTAAACTGGCGACATCACGACTCATAATTCTTTTTCCGAATGTTAGGTTTGCTGAAAATGGATATATGTTTGATTATACTACAAGGGCTAAAGATTTTTAACTGATGTTCGTAGTAAGGTTATTACTAAAAATTCCCCACTCAATTTAGGAAAGAGATAGAAGATGTATAAGAAATTATTGTGGTTATTACTCTCAATCTGTCAGGCGAGTTATGCTGATCCCACTATTGATATTGAAACTGAATATTATACCGTGCGCGGTTCTACGCCTGATAACATTAGAACAGATATGAATCAAAAGCGTCAAGATGATTATGATGCTTATACCAAATGGCATGTGGAATGGTATTTTGAAACTGCACGAGAAGATGATTTTTGTGAGCTTGATCAGATAGATGTGACTTTAGATGTCAAGTTTATTTTACCACAATGGCAGCCAAGCCGACATGTCAGTGATGAGGTGGAAACACTTTGGGATGATTATTATACTGCATTGGTAGAACATGAAGATCAGCATAAGGATATTGCGGTTGAAATGGCTGAAGAAATTGAAAATGCTTTATACGAATTGGAGGGGGAATCTTCTTGTAAGCGGTTGAAAAAAGTAGCGAATGCGACAGCTAACGATATACTTGATGAATATAAAGAAGCTCAAAAACAATTCGATGTGGACACCGATCATGGCATGAATGAAGGCGCTGTTTTTCCTTAGTTGAAGTCCATCCACTCGCTTCCATCAAAATGGCTTAAATGCACAAATTGGTGGATTCAAGTGGCGACCTTCCATTACATCAACTTTACACCATACTGATTAGCAACACTTAATATGTTTTTATTGCTTAACCAATTCGCGGTATTTTTGCATTAAAACATCGCGTCCTTCTTCATGATTCGGATCTTTTAAAATACAATCAACTGGACAGACTTCTGTACATTGGGAGACATCATAATGACCAACGCATTCCGTGCATAATTCAGGTGCAATCACATAAATCTCCTCTCCCTGTGTAATTGCACCATTGGGGCATTCAGGTTCACAAACATCGCAATTAATACATTCGTCAGTAATATAAAGTGCCATAATTTTTCCCTAAAAAAATATAATACTGAATTGTCAAATTTGAAATCCAAGTATAACTTTCAATCTTTATCTAAATCTAAAGCAAACCAAAAATACTCGCGCTTTTCCATTTAAACTTGTGCCAACATCATGTTAGGATACGCACTAGATACCCGTGCTATCCTGCTAAAAATATGGTGGACAATAGCGCACATATCAACCCAAATTTTATAATGATTCATATGGATGATACGCAATTATTACGTTACAGTCGTCAAATTCTTTTGCCCCAAATCGATATCAGCGGTCAACAACAATTATGTCAAGCGCGTGTGCTGATTATTGGTGTGGGTGGTTTAGGTTCGCCAGTTGCCTTATATCTTGCAGCAGCAGGAGTGGGTTATCTCACATTAGTGGATTTTGATCAAGTCGATTTAACTAATTTACAACGTCAAATTATTTATACGACCGATCAATTAAATTATGATAAAACGCACGCTGCTAAAGAAAAGCTACACGCATTAAATCCCACTATCAATATCATCACTTACAACGAAAAATTAACCGCAGAAACTTTAGCAATGCAAGTAAAAATAGCAGATTTAATCATTGATTGTAGTGATAATTTTGTCACCCGTTTTCAACTCAACAAAATCTGTGTTGCTCAGAGAAAACCGCTTATTTCAGGAGCGGCTGTGGGTTTTGAAGGACAAATCAGTGTTTTTCTATTAAATCAAACTACAAGTCCTTGTTATCACTGTTTATATGAAGAAGCAAAAGACACTGATGAATCGTGTAATCAAACCGGCGTTATTGCACCGCTTGTGGGTATTATTGGTAGTATGCAAGCTACTGAAGCAATTAAAATTTTACTGAACATAGGAAAATCGCTCTGTGGTAAACTACTTATTTTAAACGCACTCACCTTACAATGGCGTACCTTAAAGCTTAATCAAGACCCCAACTGTCCTGTGTGCGGCACATTATCACTCACTTGTTAAGGATTTTATATGACTATTACGGTAAAATTTTTTGCCAGTTTACGCGAAGAAGTAGGACATCATGAATTACAATTCAACATCGATAATTCATTGACTATAGAAGAAATTTGGTCTAAAGCGTGTGGAAAAATGCCATTACCACCTCATATTTTAATGGCGATTAACATGCAATATGTAGATAAAACCGCTTTAGTTAATATAGGTGATGAAGTTGCGTTTTTTCCACCGGTGACAGGTGGTTGATAGTTTGTGCTAAAATTGAGTCAATTCAAATACATTCAACTTTTAAATTTATGGAAGATCACTGATGAATAAATTAATCCCTTTCCTCTTAATAACTGAACTTTCTAGCCCTTGCCTTGCTTCTCCATTTATGGTGAAAGATATTAATCCAACAGCCAATTCGTCACCACTCCATTTCACTGAATTAAACAACAGCATTATTTTTCAAGCAACAGATGGAAAACAGGGCGTAGAACTTTGGCAAACCAATGCGACTCGTCTTGGAACTCTGTTGCTTAAAGAGATTAACCCTAAAGGCGACAGTCAGCCTGAATACTTTACTGTTGTTAATGGAATAGTGTATTTTCGTGCTTATGATGAGATCAGTGGTGGTGAATTGTGGCGCACAGATGGAACGGCAGAAGGTACGGTGAACGTCAAAAATATTAATACTTGGGGAAGTGCGAATGTTCGCGATTTAACCAATGTAAACAATATGTTACTTTTTAGTGCTAACGATGGCACACAAGGGACAGAATTGTGGAAAAGTGACGGAACTTCCCAAGGCACGGTGATAGTCAAAGATATTAATCCAAAAGGAGACAGCAATCCACTGTACCTTACCGACGTTAATGGCACACTCTTTTTCCAAGCGACAACCCAAGAACAAGGCAATGAATTATGGAAAAGTAATGGTACGAGTGAAGGTACTGTTTTAGTTAAAGATATTAATCCCAAAGGGGATGCAAGTCTGTTTAATTTAACCAATGTCAATGGCACTCTATTTTTGCGTGCAGATGATGGTAAACAGGGTAGCGAGCTATGGAAAAGTGATGGTACCGCTCAAGATACTGTTTTAATTAAAGATATTAATCCAAAAGGAGATGCCAATCCTCATCACTTTGCAGTAGTGAATAATGTCTTATATTTTCAAGCCAACGATGGTGAACACGGTATTGAATTATGGAAAAGTGATGGTACGAGTGAAGGTACTGTTTTAGTTAAAGATATTAACCCAACCGGCGACAGCAAACCCAGCTATTTGACTAATATCAATGGTACGCTCATTTTCAGTGCAGATGATGGTAAAAATGGAATTGAAGTCTGGAAAAGCAATGATACCAACACAACGATGTTAGCGGATATTAATCCAACAGGTAGTTCTTATCCGGCTTATTTTACTCAGTTAGATAAGGTATTCTTTTTTAGAGCCAATGATGGAAAAAATGGCGTGCAATTGTGGCGTAGTAATGGAGTAGAAACTCATTTAATTTCTGCTGGCAAAGAGCAACTTAATCTTTATCCAGAACATTTTTTTGCACACAATGGCGTTTTATATTTTAGTGCTGTGGATAAAATTGGCAAAAGAGAACTTTGGGTTTATCAAGAACAATTACCCACCGAGCCCAGTAACAAACTCACAGCAACAACAACTGTTTTAACGATTAATGTACAAGGTAAAGGTGTAGTGGAATCGACGGATAACACGATCAAATGTAAAACCAATGATTGTTATCACATTTATCCCAACAGCAGCAAAGTTGCACTGATCGTCATTCCTGATCAAGGTGCAATTTTTAAGGAATGGTTGGGAGACAGCAATTGTCAAGATAATCAACTCATTTTAAAAAACAACGTCACCTGTACCGCCATATTTGTACCAACACATTTGCTTGCATTGGGTTTAGCAGGCACAGGGAGAGGAACTGTCGTGAGCAAACCCCAAGGCATTGATTGTCGCCCAGGCGGTGTATGTGAACATTCATTTGCAGAAAGCACCGAATTGACACTGACAGCAACCGCCGACGCCAACTCCATATTTAGCCATTGGACCAGTGAATGCGATAAGAGCACCAATGCAACAATTCAATTTAAATTGACAAGTGATAAAGGGTGTTCTGCTATTTTCGACAAAGTCGTTGTTGATAAAAAATAGCTAAATAAATTAGTCAGTTAAACATGATAGCGTACAATCATGCTATCATGAAGATTCATTTAATGAAACAAGTTGAGTTCGATAATCATGATACCACTCATTTATGTTGCTGCAGTTGGTGCAGCACTTTTATTAACCGATGGACACAAAATCGTTCAGCGAAAACAAAAACAGCTAGTTGTAGTTAATAACAAAGAAACACCGATTATTCAAGATAGGAAAAAATACCAACGAAATTTATTATTATCTGGATCAGCGTTGGCTTCCTTATTAATTGCGCCCATTTTCTATCCACTACAAATATTTGGTATTACCCTGTTAAGCCGGATGATGATTGATGTCGCAGCGAATGGTCTCACTTCTGTTTCCCAACAACGCCGTCCAACACTAGATTCATTAGACGCCTTAGTTGGTATTGCTTGCATTTGGAGTGGTCAATGGGTAGTGTTATCAATTAGCGGCATAGCGATTTTTGCAAGACATGCATTTATTGCCAAAAAAGAAGCCGATTCTTTACAATCGCTTAAGAAACATTTCCAACCTTCTATTGATACAGTACGCTTACAAACTACTGATAACAATAATATTTACACTTCGATAGAAAAAATTAAACCCGGTGACAGAATTATTATAAAAGTCGGTGAAGCTATTCCGATTGATGGTGTTGTTTTTAAAGGAATTTGTACAGTTAATGAGCGTATTAAACAAAGTGAATATCTGATAGAAAAAACCACAAATGATAAAGTATTAGCCAATTCAACTGTGACTAAAGGAGAGATAGTTATCACCGCAACAAAATCTGGCAACACTATGATAACCAATGAATTATCAACGATTCTGTCGACGACTAAAGAAAGTACTGTTGCGTTGGAATTAAAAGGAGAAGAAATTGCCAATTTTTTTGCACCGGCTAATTTTACTTTAGGATTGATTACATTACCTTTTATTGGCGCATATCGTTCGGCTGCGCTATGGAATGCAGTACCCACAGCTTATTTTCATATGATTGTGCCGGTTGCAGTTTTACAGCAAATCACTACATTAGCTGAATTAGGTATTATTGTAAAAGATGGGCGTTCACTAACCCGTTTATCAAAAGTAACGACTGTTATATTTGATAAAATAGGCACATTAACTGAAGAACGCATGATAGTGACCGACATTATGTTGCAAACTAAATTATCCAAAACTGAATTACTGAGTTATGCGGCTAGCCTTGAAGCACATCAATCACACCCAATTGCTCAAGCGATTGTCACTTATGCTAAAAAATATTCCACTACTACTATAATAAATTTTACTGATATTGAATTGAGTATTGGACAAGGTATTTGCGGTCATTTAGACGGTGACGACTATCGTATTGGTAATTTTCGCTATTTAAAACAAGCGGGTGTGGTCTTCAAAAAACAGCAAATGCGTCAAATTAATTACATTCAAAATCAAGGTGCTTCTTGCGTTTGTTTAGCGCGCAACCGTGAATTATTAGGCATATTAACGTTGATGCCCAAAATTCGAGACAGCGTTTTTCCTTTGGTTAAAGCGTTACAACAAGCTGAAATTAAAACGATTATTGTTTCTGGTGATCATCAACAAGCCACCAAAGCCACGGCTGACATACTGGGCATTAAAAAATATGTAGGAGAGTGTTCGCCACAACAAAAAGCTCAATTAATCGAGACATTACAAGCACAAGGCGAAATAGTGTGTTTTATCGGTGATGGCACAAATGATATAGAAGCAATGCAGCAAGCGACGATTTCAATTTGTGTTTCAAGTGCGATGCGTGTTGCACAGGAAAATGCGGATATTATCTACATGCACAACGATTTTCCGCCGTTAATGCATTTGATTAATCAAGCTAAACAACATATACATAACTTGCAAGAAGCCATGCACGCGACAATCGTCCCTTCGCCTGTTATTATTGTAGGTGCTACTTTTTTTGGTATGGGATTATTGGGTTCTTTAGTCATCAATCAATTGGGCATTTTGATGGCAATGCGCGCTTTAAAACATACTGACAAAAAATAACAAACCAAATGTGCCGGTGTGTTATAAGCATGTCTACCATAACACACCTAAGTATTTTAATCTGTAACCGTTATAGTAGCTTCATCACAGACATTAAACGCCTCTTTAATGGCTTCGCTGCCATCGTCAAAAACAGCTTTAAAATCAAACTTACAATAACCAGTGTCGTCATTGAAATCAATGTTAACTTCTTCACCTGATGCAAGTATGTCAACACCTAAAATATCTTCTTGCCAATCACTAGTACCAGTATTAGAACCGTAGAATTCGACAATACCATTGGAAGATTCATTGATCAAAGTGACGTGACGATCGTAAGCCAATGCTGAATTAGACGCGCCAACTGTCAATATGAATGCGGATAATGCAATTTTTAATCTATCAGACATGATTTATTTTTCCTAATTGAGTAGTGAATAACAAATTTGTATAACAGAAAATTTCCTCTGCAATTATAGTACCAAATATTTATTATCGATTTAATCCCATCATTTGTAACGCAAATTTCTTTTTTAGCAAGGGTATTGCGTCAGTAGCTAATAATCCTATATTACGTGCTAATACTAACGGGAAGAAGGTATTGGAAAATGTATTAACCAAACCATTTGTAATTTGAATAACTTTTTTATGATCAGCATGTTGTCGTTGTGCATAAATATCTAAACTGGCTTTTTCACCGATTTCAGGCGTTGTTACAATTAATTCTGCCAAAGTAGCCACATCACGCAAACCTAGATTAAGTCCTTGTCCACCCACGGGATGTAAGGTATGAGCTGCATTACCAATCATGACGGTGCGTCCTTTAGTTAAAGTTTGTGCTTGAATTAATTGTAACGGGTATGCATATCGTTGTCCTACTTGAATAAATTGACCTAATCGCCATCCAAATTGTTGTTGTAACGCTTGTAAAAAAGCTAATTTATCCAATGACATAATAGATTCGACCTGTTCTTGTCGCACTGTCCACACCAGAGAGCAATGATTTCCTTGTAAAGGCAATAATGCCAAAGGACCTGAAGGCGTAAAACGTTCATATGCCGTATATTGATGGAATTTTTGCAAGACAACATTAGCAATAATTGCCGTTTGTTGATAATCGTGTTGATGAATTGGAATGCCCAACTGTTGACGAATATAGGAATGACCGCCATCTGCAGCAACCAGTAGACGGGTTTTTAATTGAAAATGACGATCCGATTGTTGTAATTGTAAAGTCACAAATTGAGAATGATTTTTAAATTCAGTAATTTGTGTTGAAGTAAATAGAGTAATTGCTGATTGTTGAAGTGTTTCTTGTAGTACTTGTCCAATTTGTCGCGCACTGATAACGTAACCTAATGCGGGCAATTTCAATAAATTATGTGACAAACGTGTGATACCAAATTTACCTTGATCTGACACATGAATTTGTTCAATTGGCACTGATGCAATATCTATCCCAATACTGGCAAAAATTTGTTGTGACCCATATGCTAAGGCAATAACGCGATCGTCAAAACTGGGACATGTTTGCACGGTCCACGGTGAAGCTTCAATTAGGGCAATTTTTAATTGTGTATGACGTAAAGCTGCAGCTAAACTTGCGCCCACTAGTCCACCTCCAACAATCACGATATCGTAATCTATCTGTTCTAACATAAAATCGTATTTTGTTTACCTTTGTTTATTAGTTTGGACAGTTTTATAGAAGTGCGCCTGCAGAAATATCCTGATCACAGGCGACCATGGACGTATTAGAAAGGGTTTTACAGCAATTGTCCAATGTCAACCAATCATAAGGCGTAATCTTATAGGGCGCAATAGTGTTAGTGTATCGCGCCCTATAGCTTTATTCTATAGCTGGTGCATACCACGCAATGCCTTCATATCGCCATTCTGTGGCTGGACGCGCACTTAAGGTACGTTGTTCATCTGCACTCGTCGTATAAAAATGTGCATTAAAACCAAAACTGTAGAAACGATAAATGGGTATTGCATCGGCAGGTTGTTCACCTTCGGCATAAGCGTAATAAGCAATGCCTTCATATCGCCAATTATCAGGGTAATTATTCACTAAGCGTTCCATTTCCCCTTGATTAATCGTATATAAATGCGCATTCCAATCATAGCTCCAAAAACGATAAACAGGCTTTGCATTTGTTGGATGGTTGCTTTCTGTATAGACATTGTAAGCAACACCTTCATCACGCCAATTTTGTGGATTTGACAAGATTCTATCTCGTTCAGCCGCATTAAGCGTATAGAAATGGGCAGTCCACGCGTGTGACCATAAACGGTAAAGAGGAGTTGTGGTAGTATTGGAAGGTGGAGGGGTAGCAGGGCAATCTGGATTTACTTCTTGCCATTTATGCCATACAGTGTCTCTGGAATCTAATAAGGCTTTTTGTGTTTCATCAAAAGCTATTAATCCACAATTATTATAAATCGAAAATAAAAGGTCAGTATCAGATAAATCAATAGTAGTGAAATTTGGAATTGTGCCGCTCAGTTGATTATTATTAAGAAAAAGTTTTTCCAAATTTGGTAAATTGAAGTTAGGAATTGTACCACTTAGTTTATTACTACTAAGCCAAAGAGATTCCAAATTTGGTAAATTGAAGTTAGGAATTGTACCACTTAGTTTATTACTACTAAGCCAAAGAGATTCCAAATTTGGTAGATTGAAGTTAGGAATTGTGCCGCTTAGTTGATTATTAAAAAGAGAAAGATATGTCAAATTTGGTAGATTGAAGTTAGGAATTGTGCCACTTATTTGATTATCATCAAGACTAAGAGATTCCAAATTTGGTAGATTGAAGTTAGGAATTGTGCCACTTAGTTGATTCTCACCAAGAGAAAGCCATGTCAAATTTGGTAGATTGAAGTTAGGAATTGTGCCGCTTAGTTGATTACCATGAAGCCACAGCTCTTTCAAATTTGGTAAATTGAAGTTAGGAATTATACCACTTAGTTGATTAATATAAAGATTAAGAGATTCCAAATTTGGTAAATTGAAGTTAGGAATTGTACCACTTAATTGATTACTACTAAGATAAATAGATTCCAAATTTGGTAAATTGAAATT
The DNA here is from genome assembly GCA_020721045.1 of Thiomargarita sp. Classification (GTDB taxonomy): domain Bacteria; phylum Pseudomonadota; class Gammaproteobacteria; order Beggiatoales; family Beggiatoaceae; genus DYNN01. The sequence continues at coordinate 26,558 of DYNN01000039.1, forward strand.
GGGAATTGTACCACTTAGTTGATTATTATATAGAAGGAGCGATACAACATGACCTTCCAAACACTCAACCTGACTCCACTTGCACGGGGTATTAGTCACATTCCAACCGAGACGACTCGACCAATTAGGACCATCTGTGCTATTGTACAAATTCACTAACTCCTGACATTCAGCCACCGGAATTTCTGTGACCTGATTACAATCAGTCGCTGCCCAACTGACACCATGAAATATCAAACTAAGGCAAATACTTAATTTGAGTAGTATTTTAAATGCATCATTTTTCATAACATTCTCTAACTAAAGTTAATATAAAGTTTCATTTTTTGTTATAATTAATTTGTTGAAATAATCAATTAAAACTATTACACTTTAGAATATTTAGTTATCATACGCTACCCACTTTCACTATGACTTTTCCAAGTACGACTGTGTATTTATGCGAATCTGTGACAAAGTAAAATTTATGCGTCAACTTAAAGGTTATTCTCAAGAAGAAATGGCTGCGAAATTAGGGATGTCTGTCAATGGATATTCCAATATTGAACGCGGTGAAACCGATTTACAAATGTCACGGATTGAGGAAATTGCTAAAACTTTACAAATTGATACATTGGAATTATTGAGCTTTGGAGAGAAAAACGTTTATTATCAACAAGGAGCTAGAGATAATTATGGACAATATAATCTTATTAACGATATACAATGTAAGTTTCAATTAGAAAAGACACAGTTAGGGCGTGTCGTCAAATAGAGGAAAGAAAATTATCTGTTAGAATAGCAGAAGAT
>DYNN01000206.1 GCA_020721045.1 Thiomargarita sp.
AGGGTTGTGATGCCGTGTGTCAAGCGATTTTAAGTTATTTAGAACAACAAGATATACAAGCTCAGGACAGTTAAAACACTACGTTTTGCTGTCATATTAACAATTCAAAGCGTATGTAAAGTTTGCGATAATAATCACTTCAAAGTTAAAATGTGATAACGTTAGAAATAATTGTAACTTTCAAACTGTTGAACCCGCCCACTGGCATCTAAATCAAGAGAAACAACACCATGAAACGTATCGCCTTGTTCAACCACAAAGGAGGCGTAAGCAAAACCACAACCACGTTTAACTTAGGATGGATGCTTGCGTCCAAAGGAAAACGTGTGATTATGGTGGATGCTGATCCACAGTGCAATTTGACCGGTTTGGTGTTGGGGGAGGAAAAATTTTCAAAGTTTTATGAAGAATCCAATCCACAAAATATCAAAGATAGCGTCAGCCCTGCGTTCAAAGGACAACTCAAGCTAATCAACCCGGTTGAATGTCAAAAGGCAAAAGGGTTAGAGGGATTATTTTTGTTGCCCGGACATTTGGAATTGTCGGAATATGAAGTCAAATTGGGAATCGCTCAACAGTTATCACTTAATTCGATGTTTAGTTTACAAAATATTCCCGGTGCGTTTTCTCATCTATTTAAAGTGACCGCTGAAAAATATTCTGCCGATTATGTGATCATTGACATGAATCCCGGTCTAGGTTCAATCAATCAAAATTTATTAATGACCAGTGATTATTTCATTGTACCCACTGCGCCTGATTATTTTTCAATTATGGCGTTGGAATCTATGACAAAAATTCTTACGAGTTGGAAGCTATGGGCAGAGCAAGCGGCGACATTGCCTATTTTGTCAGAAGAAGAAACCGCTTATCCCTTTCCCAAAGTGAATCCAAAGTTTCTTGGCATCTTGGTGCAACGTTATTTATCTGCAAATAATGAACATTTAGAAAAAGTTGCCTCAAAAAGTGTGCAACAATGGATTAGCAAAATTAAGATAACTGTGAAAGAAAAGTTTATTCCTGCGATTCCCAGTGATTTGACCTTGCCAGCATCATGCTATGAAAATGATTATTGTCTCGCAGAAATTGAAGATTTTCGTACCCTTATCGCGTTGTCACAAACTCATCAAATTCCAGTGTTTGAGATTGATAGTCTGGAAAAACATAACTTCTCAGGCAAAGAAAGATCGCCAACTTATAAGCAAAAAGAATTGGCTAAACAGCTTCACAAGGATTTCTCCGCACTGACCGATAGAATTATCAAGTTGACCACTGATGAAAACTGCGCTTGATCAATTTAACCAAGAAATTCAGCGGGTCAGAAATCTCATCGCTATTTACGACTATTTAATCGCTGATCCACAGAATACCAATGATGCTTCTGATGTTTTGAGAAGTTGCATTGTATTGGGAATCAGTGCGTTAGATGCTTTTATTCATGATATTATTCGTATTGGCATGGTGGAAGTTTTGCACGGCAAACGAAAGCAAACCAAGGACTACCAAAAAATTGGTTTTACCTTACAGCAAGTTTATTTCGATCCACAATATGCGTGGTTTGAACGGCGAATCTATGAAGATCATGGAGAGAAAAGTTTTCAAAATCCTCTCGCGATTGCACAAGCCATCAAACATATTTCAGAAAAAGATTTATGGAAGGAAATTTGTAACGAATTTAAAGAGATACCAGAAGCAGAAATTAAACAACGTTTGAAACTTATCGTGACCAGACGCAATCAAATCGCTCACGAAGCCGACATGGATAAGGAACTCTCTCCTCCATCAAAACGCTCGATTGAAAGCAACGATGTCAAGGAATATGTTGATTTCATAGAAAATTTAGCCAATGTGATGTACGTCATATTAAAGCTACCAAATGAATAAACTCATGAGAATAATTGAACTTTTCGGACTTTTCATCGTGCTGCCCATTCTCTACGCGCAACATCTGATCCCCATTTTCGAGTTTTTTTTT
>DYNN01000207.1 GCA_020721045.1 Thiomargarita sp.
CCATGTTCAGCAGCATACTTGTGACCTTGTGTATGGGCCATGTTCAGCAGCATACTTGTGACCTTGTGTATGGGCCATGTTCAGCAGCATACTTGTGACCTTGTGTATGGGCCATGTTCAGCAGCATACTTGTGACCTTGTGTATGGGCCATGTTCAGCAGCATACATGAGACGATGGTCATTCCCTCTTCTTTGTTTGTCTCATTGTTCAAAGTCATGCGGACTGCAAAGGGCCGAACGAGGACCATGAGGACACCTTACCTTATTATTATTATCATTAGTACTGTTTATATTTCTTTAAATATCTTGTCTTTTATTTCAAAGGAATACTTTCTGAATGTATTTATTATTACTGCGCGTTTTTTATTATTAGCAGTTTAACTACTGCTACTGATGTCATTCAGTGTTGTTATAACTATTATTACTATTGCTTACTGTTTGTTGTTAATGTTTGTTATGTATTATTAATGTTATTGATAATGGTAGTTATAATGTGCAAGTGGTGATAGTAATAATGCAAACAGGATGATCCTGAGTCTTCAATATGACTCAGGACAGATTGAAAGTAGATTCATACACCAAAGGGAAAATATTCGTACTGTAGAATAGGTTCATTTTTCATAAATCACAAGCTGATAGAGTTGTTATCGGGTGCCATTGGCAGGTTCTTAGTCAACAAGCTAATTACACGTAATGATCATTTGGGAAATCCGCAATAGTGACGAAATGCATGTGACGTGTTTTTACAACTTCAATGACATCAAAACTGTGTAACGTGGCAGTAAAACTGTACTTCCGGAAAGAGTCCCTTGGAAAAAGCTCTATTTCTCAGCTTGTGAGGCCTACATTGCACTTGTGGTGCATGTAAAATTTGGGATTTTCTGAGTACAATCGAATGAAAAAACAATCTTTCGCATTACATTTCTATAAGTCCGTTTTGCAAATTCTTGCAAAGAATTCCAATCAGTACAGAGGCATAATTCGACTGAAAAACTGTGGAGAGTATATGACGAGGGTGCAGTGTGAGTAATAATGCTATTATTATTATTACAAATTAATTTATTAATCATGTTTGTTTTTGTTTTTTTTATAAATTGATTTTTTTTTCTTTTTTTGTGCATGTCCGGTCCTGAGTCGGCTCAAAGCAGTCCACGGGACCATAAGCAATGACTAACTAATTCATTATGTATTTTGCTATATTTATCTTATGGCAACCTAATGTGTGTGTGCAATAGAACATATTATAAGTGTACCTCCCTCATACATTAACATTAATGCTTTGTAAAAAAAAAAAAAAAGTTAAAATAATTAAATGTATGTATTTTATGTTTAGATAGTGATGTCTACTATGAGAACATATATAAAACATAAAAGAAAAAAACAATGCATATAAATATATTATATCTTCATTTATATGCATAGTGTTTTTCATTTATGTTTGTTTTTCAATCCTGTGCAAAAACCAAATTGTTTTATGAAGCCATGAAAAGTATAGAGTCTGGATCGTATAATTATAAAGTGCAAATAAAACATAAATATAACGTTAACAAATCAAGAATGCATTACCGTCTTATAATTGCCTATTGGATGAATAAAGTTGTTCAGTGTTTTCGCAAAGCCTTTCTCTCATAAACCAATTTTTTAAAACATTCACAGTTTTGTAGCGTACAAAATTTAATCTTTATCATAGCCTGATAAATATCATCAACTAACATGTTCAGAGCAACATAACAAAAGTCAAACTGAACCATCACAATTTCTGTCAAATTAAACTAACAAGCGTCAAACTGAAACGAGGCTACACTTTAAGGTAGCCTGACCGGGATTCGAACCCGCACCACTGGCGTGTGAGTCCACCGCGCTAACCACTTACACCTTTACACCTTTTTTTCGTTGCAGAGATGTAATTCTGTTTCGAATGTAATTCTTGACGTGCAGCCAAGTGCGGTGTTTTAAGATCACCTCAGCGTGC
>DYNN01000040.1 GCA_020721045.1 Thiomargarita sp.
TGTATATATATAATATTAACATATCAATGGTTATCAATATTTTTATAGACTATATGTTTTTCAATTGCACGCTTCTTTATAAACAACAAAATATCATTATCAAGTTCGATTGTCGTGGTCACTTTTTTTGACTGGTAAAAGCGTCCACGAATGCCATCGCTGAAATCATAATTATCAGCAAGTTCAAACTCATCAAGTTCTGCTCTTTGTTCAATAGTTCTCATAATACTTTTTCTCTTTTGCATTTGCTGGTCTGGCGGAAATGATTCTAATAATTTCTTTGCCCTTCTTAATTTCGTTCACCTGCAACAAAATAAATTGTTGGTACATGACGATTCCTATCGAATGAAAACGCTGGATAATAATGAGAAAAATGCTTGAATGCCATGTACTTTTAATCAGCCAGTAAAACAATTATTTCTTTCGAGATGAAGTGGATTTTGGAACTGAAGGTACAGTTTTTTTCACTTTCGGTTCTAGTGTGTCTATCAACTCTATCAACCGATATTTACGTATATTGCCATCACGTAACTGCTGCAAATAAGTCAACCATTCTTCTTCTGGTCCTAAATTTAATAAAGCAGAACGAATAAGTGTTAGACAATCAATAGCTTCTTGGTAAGTCGAAACAGAGGCTTTATCAATCCATCGCTTTACTTCATTTTTTAAAATAGTAATAGCGACTTCTGGATGAGTTGCAATCACAGCTTTTGCCACATATTCTGCTAATGATTCATACGTCCATTTATCTATTTTAGCATCAATTTTATTAAACCAATGCACTGCATCATCAAAACGTTGTTCAGATATTGCCAACCTGATTAGCAGAGCAAGTTGAGGAAATTTGGCAATATTTGTGTGAGGAGCACGATAATTTATATTTGAAGAATTATTTTTAGATTTTCTCGACAAAGTGATAGTTGGAGGTGGTAATGTCCATTCTGTTGTGCCATAAGGTAACTGACCGGTTTCTAAATAGTGTAGTGCGGCGGTTCTCACTTCAGACAACGTGCCATTTTTTTGGGCCCATTGCTGTAGAGTATTAAAGTTTTCCAATGACGGCGCGTCGAAAAAATCTTCTGCTGCGATGGCAGTGGCTTGATCCCAATGTTGTTGAGTGTCGAGAATAACTTGCAGCCTATCTCGTAATTGTTTTGCAATACCCGGTGCAGTTTCCAAGGTTGCTACAATTCCCTTATGTATCCATTGCGATGCTTCTTCCGTCCGTTTGGCTTGTTGCAATAAATCAACAAATGTTATATAACTTTTTGAAGTTTTTCCCACTAATTCTTTTAAAAACAGCGGAATAATTTCATTCTCCCGTTCCGCTCGTTTCAACGCTTTTACCAAATAACGAATCAACTGATCTGCATGATACTCTGTAGAAAAGTTGTTTGCTATTTTTTTGGAAAGCATGGTTCGCACCCGTTTCAATAAAGCATCTGCCATCTGACTCCAATCACTTGTGCTAAATGGTGTCTCCCAAAATGACAGGCTGCCAGCACACAAATCGAAGCCATCTTGTAGTTCCAGATCGAGTACCCAGTGCATTTTTTCGATGGTTGACAGTGAACAGTGAGGTAATGCAGAAAAAACTACGGAAACACATTCTGTAATCTCAATTGAAATGTCTGTTTCACCACTGTGTTCCATCCATAATAGGGCTAATTTAAACACATCTTGACCCACTGATATGAGTTCATCAGCATATCCAAGGGTTAAAAATTCTCGTAACCGTTGTTCTAAACTACCGGGATCAATGTTGTCATAATGCTCCCCCTCTCTTATCAACCGAGTGATTTCTTTCTCTAGTAAAGCCAATTCTTGTTTAGCAGTTCTTTTAGGAGCAGGCGTAGCGCGTTGACGCAATATTTTAGCGACTGAGGGATAATTGAGACTCAACTGTTCTAACAACGTAATTAATTGTTCTTTCGTTTGTTGCCGCAAATATGTTGAAATAGTCCCAGTTGAAGCAACCGTATCTCCTTGATTAATCTGCGCTAAATATTCTAATACTACTGCTACAGCATGTTTACAGGTGTCATAATAAGGACAAGTACACTGAGAATGAAGAGTTCCCTTAGAACTCAAACTGACTTGAGTAGTATAGTTCATAGAACCATTGACTTGAGCACGTAAACTTTCTCGTATGGGGTCATAGACCAGATCAGTCACACTCCCTTGGACTTGATAATCCTTTCCGCGTGAAACGATAGTTCGCCCTGCCCATCGTTCTAAATCATTTAAAGTCACTTGTTTGAGTTGTTTTTTGTCATTTATCATTTGTCATTACCGATTGAACAACACTTTGGATAGTTTTTGAATTTTTAAGTAAAATCAATTAAAGGAAAATGATCTAATTTTAACCCTAGCATAACAAATCCTAATATAACAAAAAAGCAGGGCATTCTTATAGTTCTTTTTCTTTTATTCAGGGCAAGCGCATTAAAACTTCAGACCAAACAAAAGTTTAGAGTGGCAGGTATCACTATATCTTGACTTGAGACGTTTTTTGCGAGACTTCCTAGCGTAGGCTCAGCGTCAAAAAATCCCATACATAAATTTATTAAACTCTGTACTGCAAAGTCACCCGTATCTTCACTTGATCAGTCGACAAAGAATCTATAGTGATTGCGGTCACTTGGACATGATGTTGATTATATAATTCTGCTAACCATTGAATAAAAGCCGAAAAATTTACCGCTTCAAAACTGATCTGTACTGCGTGTTCCCCTTGTGGTTCAATGCGTTTGTTTACATTGCTCAACGTTTGGGTTTGACTGTCGATCAAAGTTAATAAAGAAGTTGTGTTTATTCCAACACGTAAGGCGTAATCTATAGGGCGCAATAGCGTTAGCGTATTGCGCCGTATGTTTACGACACGATGTTGCCCAACCTATAGAATAAACGCCCTATTCAACCTAGCGATGATAGTTTGTCATGACCAATTCTTTTAGGCTAATGTCGGTGTTTCCATGCGGCGCAATACGCTAACGCTATTGCGCCCTATAGCTCTACTCAGGTACCAAGCATTATCAATGTAATACAAGGATAATCTCATCTACAACCTCTTTAATCGCATCATCCATACCGCTTTCTGAAGATAGTGGATGAGATGCTGATTCACCGGATACGGCGAATGATGTGATTACTTTCTGGGATGCAATATCTGAAAGCGTTACATTAACCCTTAATGCGTTCGCACCAGCCAAGACTCCAAAGAATATCCTTGCTCCTTGCGAGACTTCATTAGCCTCCAACAAATTAACCTCCATCTTATAATCCGCATTTTCATTTTCATGGACAACCTGCTTGAATCCTCCCTCGCTCATTAGGCGTCCAAATAACTGCCCTTTCAATCTCTGTGTAACCTCCATATAGGTATCCTTTTGGTCGTCAGGAATACTATTGGGTGGATTCACAGAGAGAGATGCTATAGCGTCTGTTTTTATCTGCATCTGTTTAGCTTGTATTATCTGTGTTTTTCCAACAGAACTACAGGCAGAAACCAACGCTAGGATAGCGCATACCGAAATTACTCTTAAAAATTTCATTGTGTTATTTCCTGAATGTGTGTAAGCCGGGTAGAATGGATGACAAAGCTTTCAATATAGAAAGCCTCATCTTTTTCCATTTTATCCCAACAACCCCTTCACCGCAATGCCATTAAGTTAAGCACACGTAGGTCCGATTAGCGAAGCGTAATCGGACGCATGTTTACCAAATTGATAATCTCACATTTCAAAACAAAAAAATCATTAAATCATGTGAAACATAGGTTTGTAAAACGTGTAGCGAATTGTGCGTATTCCACGTTTCACCAATATGTCGTGCAAGGTATTTATTTACCTTATGGTGTGGTGATATAGATATTTCGGTTGGCGGCGGCGAATAACATGCGTCCGATTACGCTTCGCTAATCGGACCTACGGTCCTGCATTTCTTTCAAAACACGGTCTTGAATGGGTTGTTTGGCAGCGTTTATTTCATCCACGCCCTTCGATTAATTATGGAAATTAGAAACCGAACATGCCGTTATTGTGTGCCAATCCTGTGGTAGGAATTTCCTGAATCACATCCCAATGCTCTACAATCTTACCCGCTTTCATTCGGAATAAATCGTAAAACACTTGTGGTTTTCCGCTCCACTCGCCTTCGCTGACCGTCAGTACAAAGTTGCCTTCACCCAGTACCTTGTGAATCTTCTTGTACTTGAACATGTTGTTCTGTGCAGTGAGTTGCTGAACGGTTTCAACAATTCCGCTCAGCCCATCTTTGGTGGCGGGGTTGTGTTGGTGGTACTCTTCTGCACTGATGTACTCGGCGATCTTGCTTGGGTTTTTGCCCATCAAGACATCTTCAATCAAGGAAACAGCTAAAGCCTTGTTCGCATCGGTTTTGTCTAAATCTGTTATCTCCGTAGGTCCATCAGTCATTGTTCTTCCGCTTGCCGTTGGATATACCCATGGTTGTATAGCGTCCCAATGCTCAGTAACCAGACCGTCTCTCACGCGATAAATGTCAAAGGTAACAACTCTTTCGGCCCCAAAGGGTTGTGCAGCGGTAAAAGAATTGTGCAGTAACACAAACTCTCCATCTTGAATGATACGATGATTGGTATATCTGGTGCCAAATTGTTTCAATGTAGGCAAAAGACTGATTAAACCATCACGTCCATCTGGCACTGTAGGATTGTGCTGTATGAAGTTTGGAGCGATATACTTCTTAACTTCATCTGCGCTGTAGTCTCTAAAGATAGCTAAAAACGCATTGTTGGCTACCTCTTTCAAATCCTCAGTGTTTATGCCGTACTTATTCAGCACCCACAGCAACTTTCCATCTGGTGCTGAACCATAAAACGAAAAATCTGCCCACAAATTCATGGGATTACCCTGCAACGGGCTGTAAAGAATAGATCGCATTGAAATATCTAGGTTTTCTCCCAGAATTGGTGTAGGACAGATGCCATCAGCGTGGCTATTTGTTGTTCCAATAAGAAAACCAATCAGAACTCCTATGAGTTTCCGTTTCATAAATTTACCTCACTTGTGTTGTTGAGTTGGTAGCCCGCGTGGATTGGGCTAAAGAAATAAATTAAGCGTCAGCGCCGCCTAACACACCCTCAAGCTGCATTTCTTTCAAAACACGGTCTTGAATGGGTTGTTTGGTAGCGTTCATTTCGTCCACGCCCCAAGCAATGCCCACTACAGTGCGCGTTGGTCGTTTGCCAGCGGGCATATCGGCGAGTGCCAAATAAGCATCCACCACCAGTTGTGGTTTAGGTGCTTGGTCACTCTGCAAGAACGCCGCAAAGTGCGCCCCTATTGCGGCTGGGACTTTCGCCAGTTCACCATAGCTGGTGAGCACATCGCCGTGTGCAGGCGTTTGACCCGATGCCAGAAGACCCGTGCCAAACGGACCTGGCTCGACGATGGCGACATCGATCCCAAATGGCGATACCTCGTAGCGCAAGCCTTGTGTGTAGCCTTCCAAAGCATGTTTCGTTGCACTGTAGGTCGAGAAGAACGGAGGCGAAATCTGTCCAACTAGGGAGGAGCAGTTGATGATCAAGCCTGACTTGGCTGCACGCATAGCGGGCAATACCGCCTGCATGGTGCGGATTGCACCGTAGTAGTTGATTTCCATTTGCTCCTTAGCCTGAGCGATGCTGAATGCCTCGGTAATGCCCAAGTACATGACACCCGCGTTGTTGATGAGGACATCGACTTTACCTTCGGCAGCAATGATGCCTCCGATGGCTTCTTTAACCGAAGCATCGTTGGTTACATCCATATCCACTACGGTAATGTTGGTAGAATGTCTTTCTAGTTCTGCCTTGGTGCTGGCGTTTTTTCCGTCTGGGTTTCGCATGGTGGCAAACACTTTATAGCCCTTATCGGCGAAATCTTTGGCGGCTTTCAGACCAAAACCGCTGCTACTGCCTGTGATGATGATGTTTTTCATAGAACGTTTTCCTTGAATAAATGAATTTGTACTAAGTGGTACTATAATATACATTTACAAATTCCCTTGTCAATAAAAAAATACCGATTGGTACAAAATATGACTGAGACAACACAACCAAAAACACGGGGTCGTCCCAAATCGTTGGATCGCCAGCGAACGATTGAGTTAGCCATGCAGAGCTATTGGCGAGAAGGGGTGGAGGCATGTTCAGTGAACGAGATTTGCCGCCTCACACAAATCTCAAAGCCAGGACTCTATCGGGAGTTTGGCGGTGAAGATGGCTTAATGGAAGCTGTGCTGAGCCATTATCGGGAGCAAGCAGTAGTGCCCCTCTTGGCGATGCTCAGTGCGGAGCGTCCCTTTGCAGAAACATTGCGCAGGTTAATTGATTGGATGACGCAGAATCGTGAAACACCGTCAGGCTGTTTATTCATTAAAATGCGCTCGACCCCCAAACGGCTAGGTTTAGCCACAACTCACCTGATCAAAGCAATCAGGCACGAGATGCAAGCTGCGTATAAAACTTGGTATCAGCGCAGCTTGGCGCGTCATGAAGTGAAGGCAGAGCTTGAGCCTGATTTAGCGGCTTATTTTATCGAGACGCAGTTGGTGACAGTAGCGAATTTAATGGCAGCAGGTGAGCCACCTGAGCAAGTGCGAGCACAAGCGTTGTTGGCGTTTGCGGGATTATTGGTAGGGCAACCAGAGTTCTAAATAATAAAATCTTTTTTAAATTTTTTATTAAAATCAATCAGTTATTTTAATGATTTAACCCGTAAGGTGCAATGCAATTGCACCAACAAATAATGCAACTTTTAATTTCAATACAGGTCGCTTGGTAATTCCTAATTTAGCAGTTTCAATGACTCCACCTTTTGGCGGTACAGCCCACGTAGGTCCGATTAGCGAAGCGTAATCGGACGCATGTTATTCGCCACCGCCAACCGAAATATCTATATCACCACACCATAAGGTAAATAAATACCTTGCACGACATATTGGTGAAACGTGGAATACGCACAATTCGCTACACGTTTTACAAACCTATGTTTCACATGATTTAATGATTTTTTTGTTTTGAAATGTGAGATTATCAATTTGGTAAACATGCGTCCTACGGTCTTTTGTAAACAAATATAGCTTATTTTGAATTAAAGCTCATCTAAAATATTAATAGGAATGGTTAGGGTAAAAGTAGAACCTTCTCCCTTTTTGCTTTCCACTGAGATGCAACCGCCTAAAACACCACAATAATTTTCTGCAATAGCTAAACCCAAGCCTGCGCCATCATAAATACGTGTTGTTGAATTATCTAATTGGTTAAATGGTTGAAAAATAGAATTTATTTCTTCGGTAGTTAAGCCAACACCTGTATCTATCACTTTGATAATTAACCATTCTTTATTTTCTTCTCTTGAAATACGTTCTCCGATCAATTTTACAGTGCCGTGTTGAGTGAATTTACCCGCATTGTTTAGTAAGGAACTTAAAATTTGGTACAACATATTGCGATCACTTTGCATCACACCAAGATCAACGCACTGCCATTGAAATTGATTATGATTTTGACGGATTTGTGGTTGCGTGGTTAAAACAACTTCGTTAATTAATTCGCAAATATTAAATACTTCTGGAGAAATTTGTAGTTTGTCCGATTCAATTTTTGAAATATTTAAAATACAAGTATATAAACGACTTAACCGTTGACCGGCTTCGCTAATTTTTTGAATATCGGGAATAAAAGCGTCTAATCCAGCAATAATAGCTTCTTCTTGTAAAATATCACTATAACCAATAATTGCATTGAGAGGTGTCAGCAATTCATGACTCATTTTGGAAAGAAAAGAAGTTTTTGCTTGATTGGCAGATTCCGCCGATCTTTTGGCAAATTTTAAAATACGTTCATTTTCAATTAATTGACGACGATTTTGCTCAATAATCATCATATCATTGTAAGAACGTAAACAAGAAATAACCGTCGTTAGGAGCTTTTGTTTAGTGAGTTCGGTTTTTTCTTTGTAATCATTAATATCGTAATTTAAAATAATTTCAGTTTCTGGGGCTTGTCCGGGCTGTCCAGTACGTAACACAATGCGAACAAAGTGATTTTTAGCACCTTCTCGAATATAACGTGCCACTTGTAAACCCGCGTCATCAGTCTCCATCACTACGTCAAGTAAAACTAAAGCAGTATCAGGATGTTCTAGAATCAAACGCTTGGCTTCTTCGCCAGAATATGCGTCAACAAAATTCAACCCTTTATTTTGAAAAATAATTTTACCAATCGCTAAATGCGTAACCTCATGGATTGCTGGTTCGTCATCAACAATCATAACCTTCCAAGTGGGCTGTGTCTCAGTCGTCACTTTATCATCTTCATCGTCTTCATCAGCAAAAAGAAAGTCATCATCTTCTTGGTCTGGGGATTCCACTTTATATTCTCCTAATATTTGATGAATCGTTAATTTTAATTTTTCAAAAATGGAAAACTAAGTAATTTAGAGTATATACTATGAATTGTATATTAACAAAATAGAATAAGTCTATTTTTGTTTTTTAATTTAATAAAATTAGTTAGTTACAATATTATAAAAAACTAATATACTGTTTTAGATAAAGACATACCTGAAAGAGGCGACAGATAAAATTCTTTATAAAAATCTGTCAATTACTTAATAAAATATAGAGGAAATGCCCATGCTTTGCCGTTATCATTACTCATCGAAATTGATTTTTGGAGCAGTTTTATTAATCAGTCAGTCTCTTTGGGCAATAGAAGAGAAGAATATTGACAATTTATTGAAAGGTAAGCCTTTTTCCGATCCCGCCGATATTACTGAAATGTCGGCTGACTGGCAAGCGCAACCTTTGAGTTACCGCGATTGGGGTGAAGGTGCCAGTATCACCATTGACGCTGATCAACAGTTTTATCCACTTATTTTGCCGATTATTGAGCGTTATGCCAAAGAAAACAATATTGTAATTAAATCAAAAAAAGGTACTTGTGGTACCGCAGCTAAAGATTTAAGTGAAAGGGCGGTAGATATTGGTGGTTTTTGCTGTCCACCGGCTAAATCTGATCGCTTACCCAATTTGAAATTTCACACTTTGGGTATTGAAGCCATTGTAGTTATGGTCAATTCAGCAAATCCTACTAATGACGTAACTTACGAACAATTACAGCAAATCTATCAGGGTAAAATTGTCCGTTGGTCAGAAATTAATCCAACTCCCTTTAAAACAGTCGCTGCATTAGGTGCAGGTAGTGATTTGATTGATTCCGTGATCCGCTTACATTGCAAGCATCGTCCAGGGCATTGGCGATTACTCATTGATAATGAAGAACAATTTAGTGCGCGTTCAAATAATGTCGATAACATTGTTGATATGGTCAAGCAAGTAACGACCAGACCTTATGCGATTGGATTTGAAGAACTTTGGCAACTTGAACGTTTAGACAAAGAAGGTTTAGCAAAGCCTCTTATGATTAATTCTATTGCCCCCACTGATTTGGCGCGTTTAGTAAAAGGTGAGTATCCACTTTACAATACCCTGAGTTTAACCACTTGGGAAGATGATGTCGCTCATAATCCACAAGCCAAAAAATTAGTGCAGTATATCATTGAACATATGGGAGAAATTGCCAATAAATACGGTGTTGTCGGTGTGAAAGAATTGCGTGCAGCAGGTTGGGTATTTCATGAAAATGAACTTATTGGTGAACCACCGCGTCAGTAAAGGAATTGAAAATGGCTTTTCGTTTCAAAACACCCTCAATGATCATCCAAGCTTTGGTGCTCACAGTAACGCTGGGCGGTGTAGCTTGGGTGGTTTTAGACTATTTTCAAAGTCGTGATATTCAAGACCTGTTTTTTAAAGAGCTTGCTAATGAATTAGATGCACAAGCTCAAATCAATCGCACTTTGTTTGATCAATTTGCTGGATCACACGTTAAAGCTGCACAATTAATTGCTTATCAAAAACAATTTCAAGATTACATTCAACAAGGTTGGAAAACTGACGAATTGCTAGAATATACCGGACAATTGCCGCCATGGTTGCCTTCAGCTTCGTTAATGCGGCAGTTTTTTGTGGCACGCTTTGCTATTTTATTAGACGATAATGCCAAACCACGCGAGATTTACTATCACATTCCAGACCCTTTACCCGACGTACTTAAACAAGCAAATCCAATCATCGCTGAACGCAGTCGTAAGCAATCTTATATAACTACATTAGAGGGGAAACCTTACGTATTAGCAGGTCATACTTTGTTCGATGATGATGATTTACCAATTGCAACTTTATTATTGGGCTCTCCAATAGACAGCCGTTTTTTAGCCGATACGCAAATCAGTGCCAGCATGGAAGGCGTAGTTGTTGCGTTAGTTAATGCTAAAGATTCAACGATTTGGGTCAGTAGTCAGCCACACAATGTACCTACAGGCGTGACAGTTGAGAGTTTAGCTGAAAATTATTTGCGTACTAAGTCATCAGGATTTTTTGATGGTGGCGTTTCAGATTTACTTGCAGAATTTGCTTCACTCGTACCCACTGAACAAGCTTATCATACAGCACGTCAAGTGTTGGAAAAAGCTAAACAACAACGGATGTTTTTTGCCGTCGTATTGATTACTTCTTTTGCGTTATTAACTTTTCTGTTAGCACGCCGTATTCGTCGTTTAAGTCGGCAAATTCATCATTTTTCAAAAGAAAGTTTAGGATTAGAAGAAACGGAGCAAAGTGGTGATGAAGTTAATGTTATTATTCAAGCATTTGAGCGTTTACGCGGCAGTATTTCCAATACGATTACTCGCGCTAATGCCATCGCTGCTGGCAATTATAATCAAGAAAGACATCGCTCTGAGCAAGATCAATTGGGGCGCGCGTTGACTGATATGAATCACACTTTGCAAAATCAGGCTGAACAATTGCGTGAAGAACAAAATAAATTACGTTACGCGAATGAAGCTTTGCAAACACTGAATGACGAATTGGAGTTGCGCGTCAAAAAACGTACTCAAGATTTACAAACAGCTTTAGATACCGTACAAAAAGCACAAAAACAATTGATTGAAGCCGAAAAAATGGCAGCATTAGGTGGGTTAGTAGCCGGTGTTGCACACGAAATCAATACACCTATTGGAGTTGGTGTTACTGCTTCTTCAATGCTAGATGAACGGGTGAAAGCGTTCACTACTCTACTAGAAAGTGGGCAATTGAAAAAAACTGATTTGAATAAGTTTTTAGAAGGCGTGACAGAAATCAGCAATATTATTTTGCCTAATTTGAATCGTGCGGCTGATTTAATTCGTAGTTTTAAACAAATTGCTGTGGATCAAACAAGCTTAGAATTACGCGAATTTAATGTAGAAAGCTATTTAGATGAGATTTTACTCAGTTTGCGTCCTAAATTAAAGAAAACTAAACATCAATTAACGATTGATTGTCCTGTAGCCATTGAATTATATGCACATCCAGGTCATTTTTCCCAAACGATTACCAATCTCATTATGAATTCTTTGATCCATGCTTATCGAGAAGATGAAGGTGGACACTTATCGATTGCGGTGAAAGCAGATCAAGAGCGTTTATATCTTCACTATCATGATGATGGTAAAGGTATTCCTAAGGAAAATTTATCAAAAATCTTTGAACCTTTCTTTACCACAGCACGGGGCAAAGGAGGTAGTGGTTTAGGTTTATCGGTGATTTATAATTTAGTCACCCAAAATATGGGTGGTAATATTCATTGTGAAAGTGAAGAAAATCAAGGAACTAGCTTTTACATTGACATACCTTTACGTCGAGATACAATAGAGGAAAAACCATCATGAAAGATGAGGATGAATTATTTTTTATTGATGAAGATGTCGAAGAACAAACGGCATTGCGTGTTCAAGCGGCTTGGAAATTATTAATTGTAGACGACGAACCTGCAATACATAATGTCACACGTTTAGCATTGGAAGATTTTGTCTATAATGATAAACAATTGCAAATTTTCAACGCTTATTCGGCGGCAGAAGCTAAAACACTGATTATTCAACATCCTGATATTGCAGTTATTTTATTGGATGTCGTCATGGAGCACGATCAGGCAGGTTTAGAATTAGTGAAATATATTCGTCAAGAATTGCATAATCCCTTTGTACGCATTATCTTACGTACTGGACAACCCGGTCAAGCACCTGAACGTGAAGTGATTTTGAATTATGACATTAATGATTATAAAGAAAAAACTGAATTAACGGCGAAGAAATTATTTACTTCACTAGTAGCGGCTTTACGGACTTATAACGATTTAATTATCATCAATCGTTATCGTTTGGGTTTGGAAAAAGTCATTGATTCAACGGCTTCTTTGTTTAAACAAAAATCATTGGAAAAATTTATTACTGGCTTATTAGAACAATTGTTATCAATTTTAAATTTGAATGGCAGTTCTTTTTATTCGCACAGTTCTGCTTCTGTTGATTACACGGATACACATCACGAATTAGATCATCATATTGTAGTGGCAGGTACGGGTTATTATGAAGATAAAGTTAATCAAAACGTTAAGGATGTAGTGGACGGACTCACGTTTGAAAAAATTACCCAAGCGGAACATAATCACCAAACACTTTATTTTGACACCGAATGTGTGATTCATTTTAAGTATATGACTCAGTATGAAAGTTTTGTTTATCTGAAAGGATTCACCCATTTAGATGAATTAGACAAGCATTTAATTGAGCGATTTTGTAATAATGTAACTATTGCGTATGAAAAATTGTTATCTGAAAGTATATTTGCTCAACATTAGACAATCTGGGGTGGGCAAGTTGCCCACCGTTTTGGTAATAAGAAATTACTCATTAAGATGAATGAATGTTTAAGTGGTTATCCAATCCTCTATTGTTGCTATTGCAGAATAACGAGTTAAATCAACATGTAATGGGGTAATTGATACAAAATTATTTAATACCGCATCGAAATCTGTCCCTTCACTGGCATCTTGTGCCTCACCCGCTTCACCAATCCAATAAATTTCCTTACCCCGTGGGTTAACACTTTTAACCATCGGTTTGGCAAAATGGCGACAGCCTAATCGTGTAATCCGTATTCCCTTGATTTCGCCGATAGTACAGTCGGGTACATTGACATTTAAAATCGTATTGGGCGGTAAATCTAATGCGTGTGTTTTAATACGTTTAAGCAAAAATTCAGCAATATGTGCAGCAGTATCATAGTGATTAGGCGAATTACCAACAAGCGAAATTGCAATGGCGGGTAAGCCTAAAAAACGTCCTTCCATCGCTGCGGCTACTGTACCAGAATATAAAACATCATCACCTAAATTACCACCGGCATTAATTCCTGAAACCACAATATCTGGTAGAATTTCTAATAAACCAGTCAAAGCTAAATGAACACAATCCGTTGGCGTACCATCTATATAAATAAAACCATTTTCTGCCACTTGCAGATGTAAGGGATGATCTAGCGTCAAAGAATTGCTAGCACCACTGCGATTGCGATCGGGTGCGACAACTGTTATCTGCGCAAATTGTTGTAATTTTCCGACTAAACAGTTAATACCTGTTGCTAGATAACCATCATCATTACTGACTAATATATTCATGTGATTTTTCCAGAAATGTTCAAATTATTCAATATAATAAAATAGTTTAACTAAAAAATATAGTAGAATTCATTGGATTGCTCAAAAAATTAAGTAAGGAATTGAAAAGATTTAAAAGTAGTGGATTATTTACTGAGTTCTCGCTATCAAGTTCTGCCTAGTAGTGTCTACTGTGCTGCTTCGTTAGTTCTTCTGTGCTTCGTCAAGCGGAGCTTTTTTGCAAGTTCACTATATTATTCATTATTTTTATTTTGTGGTAGAATAAAATCTGACTTTCATCTATGTCATTAATTATCTTTAAGTTGTAAATTATTTGCTAAATTAATCCCTCCTTAATTGAATAATGATAAGATGTCTTAACTATAAAACACTTCTCATAACTTGCTTTTCAGTTTTCCACTGTTGTACGCAACCCAATGACAACAATTTAGTCCAAGGTGTAACGCAACAAAATTTATTTGGAGAAACCATTATGTTTGAAGAAAAAACGAGGATGATCATAGAAGATAAATACGTTGAAATGGTTTGCACTGTTATCGACGAGTTAAGAGCGCATCCAATGCAAGAAGACATACAAGATTCCATTAAATTACCTGCTAACAATTTGTGGGAAGCTTTTATGGAACATATGCAACATGAAGAAAGGGAGTTTCATGCTTCTAATCATGTTGCCATTTTCAATGTTTGTCAACGTGTTGTGCAATCACTTACTGTAATAGAACTAAAATTAGTTTGGTTAGTATCAGAAGGTGCATCAATTTGGGAAGAAGATAATTTTCCTGATATGCCACATATGCTTAATAATGTTGTTGAGGAATTAATGTCTTGGATAGAACAGGAAGCAGAAGACCCTGAATTTGAAATCGGTGCTTATGAAGAGGAGTATGACGAAGACGATGAAGAAAGCATTGAAATTTATCCAGAAGATACAACTCGTCACTAGAATAATTAATGTAGAGTGGTGCATGACACTGCGTTTGTGCACCCTACAAGCTACAAAACCATAAGTAGTTCATATTGAACTCACGTTAAAGTGGTGAACAGCAAAAATGATACGTTTAGCTACATTACAGGATATTGAATCGTTATTACAGCTAGAACAAGCTTGTTTTAGCTATGATCTCTTATCGCGAGACAATTTTCGTTATCTATTGACCAAAGCACATGCTAATATTTTAGTTGCGGTAAAAAACGATGGAATAAGCGGCTGTGCTATATTATTATTTAGGAAAAATTCATTAAAAGCACGTCTTTATTCCTTTGCTGTCGATGCACGTTATCGTCGTCAAGGGGTTGCTTCTCGTTTATTACTAGCCGCAGAACAATGCGCAATGACACACCAATGTCTCACTTTACGATTAGAAACACGTTTAGATAATATTCCCATGCAACAATTAATAGCACAGCAAGGTTACCAAAAATTTGCTACGATCATAGATTATTATGAGGATCATGCAACCGCTTTGCGTTATGAAAAAAAACTTATTCCTCACATACAAATTGACTAAAATCAATGCCATTTAGCGGATTCTTTAAAATCAGCCTCCCAACTTAAACTATTTTTACAAATCATGTCGCCTTACCTTATTATCGTTGAAAATGAATCAGATTGGAAAACAATGTTCCCTGATCTACAAATCGTGAGTGCCAAAAATTACGTGGCTCTTCCCGAATATTTTGCTCTCAAAAATACCAAAGT
Source organism: Thiomargarita sp. (assembly GCA_020721045.1). Taxonomy (GTDB): domain Bacteria; phylum Pseudomonadota; class Gammaproteobacteria; order Beggiatoales; family Beggiatoaceae; genus DYNN01. The sequence continues at coordinate 15,294 of DYNN01000040.1, forward strand.
TATTAATCTTTGCCGCAATTATCGTTATCTAAGTAGTGGTTATTACTGCTCTTTGCTAGCAGAAGCGCGTCATCACAAAGTCATTCCCACAGTGAGAACCTTGCGAGATTTAAGCAGCAAATCGATTTACAGCCTTGATATTGATGGTTTGGATGAACTATTACAAGCCAGTTTTGATAAACATCCCAATGCAAATAATATTAATACGTTGGAATTGATGATTTTTTTTGGCTACTGCGATAAGCCAGCATTAAAAAAATTGGCGCAACAGATTTTTAGTACCTTTCTTACACCATTATTAAAAGTTGAGTTTCGTCGTCAAGGTAAATGGCAGATTTCTTCAATCAAAATTCTTTATCTCAATAACCTGAAAGGCGAGCAAGAAAGCTTATTTATCAAAGCGATTAATGAATATACCCGTCAACGTTGGGCATCAAGCAAAGCCAAACAAGTGTTTCGTTACGATATGGCAATTTTGCACAATCCAGATGAGAAATTTGCACCTTCTAACAAAGAAACATTGAAAAAATTTGTTGAAATTGGCAAAAAAATGGGTATTGACGTGGATTTGATCAAAAAGAAAGATTACCCACGCTTAGCTGAATATGATGCTCTATTTATTAGAGAAACCACAGAAATTGACCATCATACCTACCGTTTTGCTAAAAAAGCTGAAAGTGAAGGTATGGTAGTGATTGATGATCCCGATTCAATTTTGCGCTGCACCAATAAAGTGTATTTAGCGGAATTGTTAAAGGCAAACAGTATACCGTGTCCAAAAACATTTATTCTGTTGAAAGACAATTTGCACAAACTAGAAGATCACATTCCTTATCCGATTGTCATTAAAATTCCGGATGGCTCATTTTCGCGCGGTATCTTCAAAGCCAATAATTTTCAAGAAGTTTTAGACATTACTGCTAAATTGTTTAAAGATTCAGAAATTTTACTGGCACAAGAATATTTATACACCAGTTACGATTGGCGTATTGGTATTTTAAATCGTAAAGCCATTTATGCTTGTCAATATTTTATGTCAGATGAGCATTGGCAAATTGTAAAACATTCTGATTCTGGCGAACATAGCGAAGGTGAATCTAAAACTTTTTCTATTGACAAAGTACCGAAAAAAGTCATTAAAATAGCGTTAAAAGCAGCGAAACAGATTGGAAATGGACTTTACGGTGTAGATGTCAAACAAACAGAAAACGGTATTTTTGTAATAGAAGTCAATGATAATCCCAGTATTGATGACGGAATTGAAAATGCAGTGTTAAAAGATGAATTGTATGAAGTGATTTTGCAAGAATTTATTCGGCGTTTAGACAAAAAAACTAAAAAGCGTTAGTTATGAAAAAACAAACTCAAGGCGCGATTTTAATCATTGTTTTGTGGTTTATTGCAATTATCACTATCATGGTTGCTACATTAGCTGGCGAAACGCGCTTATCTGCTACAGCGGTATTTCATCACCAGCAAGCACTACAACAATGGATTGATACTTTAACCACTTTGCACAAAGCAGAAATGGAATTAATTTTATCGCGCCTACCGCCTGATCCAGATAGTGAAGAAATGAAATTAATGCCGAACGAACGCAAAAATCCTTTATATCAATTTGATGGGCGTGAATTAACCTTAGCTTATGCCGTGCCGGAAGGTGTGATTGTACGCATTTTTGATCATGCAGGGAAAATTAATTTGCAACGATTGAGTAGGCAGCAATTTCGCGATATTTTAATTAAACATTTAGGTGAAGATGAACCAGCAAAATTAGATGAAATTCAAGATGCTTGGGAAGATTGGATTGATCGTGATGATGCAAAACGGTTAAATGGAGCGGAAAAAGATTACTATGAAAAACTCACTCCTCCTTATGAGCCGCGTAATGGACGAATAGAAACGACAAGAGAATTATTATTAATCAAAGGGATGGATGAAGTTTTTAAAGATTTTGATATTGACACAGCTTTTACAGTATATGGCGATATTACTGGTATTAATCCCAATCTTGCAACGCCTGAAGCCTTATCACAACTACCGGGTTTAACTGCAGAAAGTATTCAAGAAATTCTAACACGACGGCGCGCTGAAGAATTTAAGAGCAATAGTGATTTTAACGAATTCATGGAACCTGAACAATTAGTTGAATTTACACCTTGGATCAATTTTTCCACTAGCAATTACTACACTATTGCCATTCAATTGAAATCGCCCGACGAAGAGGCTGCTACAGAAAATAAAGAGATTAACACCGAAGAAGCTAACAATAATCCATCAAAAAAACAACAGTATGCTTACATGGAAACCTTGCAATTAATGGGCACTAATCAAATTCCAAAAATATTAATGATAAATCCATATGGTATTTTACCAGATAACAGTCATGAAGCTTTGGGGATAGAATTGGAAAAAGAACATTTTAATAATTAACATTCACTACAGGTCGGCAATTCTTTTTTCGACGTGTGCCTAAAAAGAGTGAGCAAAAATAAAGCATTGCTCACTTAATCATTTAAGAATATAATTGAGTGACTCTAATTTAGATTTATTAATCAGTCAGTTATAAAAATGAGGTTGCCATGAAAAAACTGAATACATTTATATCTATTGCCCTACTTGTACTGCAAAGTCAATCGACTTTTGCCACTTCCAGCCTACCCGAGTTATCTGACAAAATATCAAATTTCTTAGCCAAAGAAGCTGAATTATTACGCGATAGAGCCGTTGAAACGGTTACGAAGGATGACCATTATTCTCTTTATGAATCAACGAGTTTACGCGATGCTTTACCAGAACATACGCTGGCTTATATGCGTATTCCCAATATTTGGGGGATGTTGGCGGCACCTAAAGAAACTGTTTTAAAACAAGTATTTGTAGATGAAAATTTGCAACAACAATTGCAACAAATAGAAAGTGCAATTTACCATCATTGGTTACAGAAAATAGAGCCAGTGACACGTTTACCATTTTCTTTATTATTACATCATGTGCGTTCGCCAGCAGAATTCGCTTTCTTCTTGCCAGAAGCGGACGCACCACCGATGATGGCTAATGCGCTATTTACAGTTAAATTAGATTTTTCTCAGATTGCCGATGTAAATACTGTATTACAAGAAATTGTGGCACAAATCCCAGAATTAGAATTAGCCAAACCTTTATCAAATGAGGGATTTGGTATGTTAGCCACGGCTGCATTTCCGCTATTTTTGCACTATGAAGTAGAGTCGCATTTATTGACTGTTTTATCAGGAATGACGGCTAGTGATGAACTGTTAAAACAAGCATTGGAACAAGCCGAAACTGACAGCGCAATGTATGCTATGGAAGAACAAATTGATGATGGACAACAAGGTTTTTTAGTTTGGGTAAATATGCAGCAATTCATGCCTTTGTTACAAAATGAAATTCCACCATCAGATAAACAACTGCTTGAAAAATTGGGTTTGTTAGAAATTAACAGCATCGGTTTTGGTTGGGGTAGTGCCGACGGTAAAGGGCGTTTGAAATTGATTGTTGATGCACCTAAAGCGGGTTATCGTCAATTGATGCCCGATATTGAGAATGAACTGAGTTTGACAACAGCGGGTACGCCCAAAATGGTTGCACTACTTTCCTTACCCGCTTTACAGTTATTGGAAGGAGTTGAAAAAATTCTATCGACTGAGCTGCTTGCAGAAGAAGTGGCGAATTATCAACAATTTAAGCTAGAATTCCAACAAGAAATGGGATTTTCGGTAGAAGAATTGTTTCAATTTTTCGGACAAGAAATAGTATTTTTTAGTGACGAAGTGGGCGATTTTTTTGCCATTCAAATCGATCCAGAACAAGATTTAACGCCGCTGATTAATTTAGTTGAAAAACAAGGTGGTAAATATGAAGTACGCACTATAGATGGTTTGGAATATTATCATCTTAGAATTCATATCGATATGTTGCAACAAGATGAACCCAGCGATGAAATAGAAGGTATGATCATGACGTTGCTAAATGACAGCGATATACACCTTTATTGGACCGAAGAATCGGGTTATTTGATTTTTGCTAGTCTGCCGCAGTTGTTGTTTGAACGAGATGCTACATTGCAACGTGTCGGTATTTGGCAGTGGTTAGAGCAAGAACAACGGCAGTGGGCTGAAAATGCCTTTATGTTATTTTCCATGTCTATCCCTGATTCACCGCGCTATTTTTATCACATGTATTTGAATATTATTAATTTTTTGGCGGATATTGCCCATGCTGAAATTGATTTATTTGCCCTACCCAGTGCACGACAATTAAATTTACCCGAAAGTGGTAGTTATGGTGCGCAAATCGATATATCGGGTTCAAATATCGCTTTAGAATTGATTTTTGATAACAATCCTCTCGATTTTCTCTTAAACAGCAGTAGTAGTGTTGTTGTTTTAGGCGTCATGGCGGCTATTGCAATACCAGCTTATGTTGATTTTCAAAATAAAACCAAGGTAACTGCAATATTTAATAGCTTATCTTCAATAAAGACACCCGTGTTAGAATATGTTGCAAGTACTGGAAAATTTCCTACACCTGATGAACTCGGTATGCCAATCTCTAGCCAGTATATTGAAAGTGTAACGTTTACAGCACCATCCACTTATACGGCTATTTTTAATCATACGGCTGGTGAACAATTAGCGGGTAAAATTATGTCACTGAGTTTTGATATGGAAGAGCAAGTGTGGCATTGCGTTACAACAATTGCGCAAAATTATATCAACACAGAAAATTGTCAAACGATTGAAGAGTAATACTCAAGGTGGGCGATGTGCCCACCCAATTGTTTTACTTAATCTTCTTCCCAACTACTTTTGTATTCTTCTGCAGTTAATAAATGATCTAAAGCACTACTACTTTCAACTTTTACTTTAAACAACCAACCTTCACCGTAAGGATTACTATTAACTAATTCTGGTTGATCGAGTAAAATTGAATTAACTTCAATCACTTCGCCATCTACCGGACTATACACATCAGAAGCTGCTTTCACCGACTCTACCACCGCACATTCTTCACCGGCGCCTACTTCTTGTTCGATTTCTGGTAATTCAACAAAAACTAAATCACCCAATGATTCCTGTGCATGATCGCTAATACCCACTACTACGATATTATCTTCTTCTAAGCGTGCCCATTCATGACTTTTAACATATTTCAATTCGTCTGGTGTCATGTAAATATCCCCAAATAATGTATAAAATCTATATTAAGAGTGAATCCACTCCGTGTCAAAAATTACATGATTATTAATCGTCAATATCGTCTTGCACCGGCGGATGGATATCGACGCAAGCTTTTCCGTATTTAACAAAAGGTGGTTTAACCACACTCGCCGGCAAACGTTTATTACGAATAGCCACATAAACACGTTGACAATATCCCTGTGGTATACGCGCTAATGCAATAGCAACACCTAATGTTGGTGAAAACGAACCACTGGTAATCAATCCTTCTTGTTCGCGCTCATTATAAATGGTTTGCTTATTGCGTAGCACGCCTTTTGTTTGTAAAACCAATCCAACCATCACTTTATGTTCACGATTTTCTTTTTGGATTTCTAATGCACCACGTCCAATAAATTCACGATTAGCTGGCGACCAAGCAACAGTCCATTCTAAACCGGATTCTAAAGGCGTATGATTTTCATCCATATCAGTACCAGACAAATTCATTCCGGCTTCTAATCGTAACGTATCGCGCGCGCCTAATCCAATGGGTGCTACCCCTACTTGTTGCAAATCAGTCCATAATTTCACGACATTTTTTGTTGGCAGTATAACTTCAAAACCATCTTCACCCGTATAACCTGTACGTGCAATAAACTGCTGACCATTCCAACAAGCATAAAATGGTTTCAACGCCATCGCAGGTTTTTGTAAAGCAGTTGATATAAAAGGATACACTTTTTCCCGTGCTTGCGGACCTTGAATAGCAAGCATTGCCAAATCTTCACGTTCAGTGACTTGTACAGCAAAATTCTTCGCATGGCGCATAATCCACTTCAAATCTTTTTCTCGTGTAGCCGCATTAACAACGATACGAAATGCAGTTTCATCTTGAAAATAAACAATTAAATCATCAATAACGCCGCCTTGCTCATTCAGCATACAACTGTACAATGCCTTACCCGATTCCTTCAATTTACCTACATCATTGGCGAGTAAATAGCGTAAAAATTCTCTTACTCGTTTACCACTTAAATCAATGATGGTCATATGAGAAACATCGAACATCCCAACATCACGACGAACTTGATGATGTTCATTTAATTGTGAACCATAGTGTAAGGGCATATTCCAGCCACCAAAATCAACTATTTTGGCATTAGCTTGAACATGTTGCGCATACAATGGTGTTTTTTTGCCCATAATTTCATCTACTTTAATTTTTCAGGAGTATTTTAATATTATCGATAGCAACTACTATACCTTTAGCTGCTTACAATGCCAAGTGGTATCTATAAATTCTACCTACTTTTCTTCTTGTATTTGCACCCCCAAATTAACAACTATCATCGCTTGAGTTTTGTAAGACTGATAATGTAGAATCATTCCTAAATTTTTATCATTTGTAACGATATACTGAAATAATAGCTGATTTTTTTACCCATTCACAAAAGGATATATCATGGCATTATCAATGACTAAAACAGCAGCAACCCATATTCAAAAATCGTTGACACAACGCGGTAAAGGTGTCGGTTTGCGTTTAGGCGTTAAAACCAACGGTTGTTCGGGTATGGCTTATCTCTTAGAATTTGCTGACAAAATTGAAGAAGAAGATCAAGTATTTGAATCTCAAGGCATCAAAATTATCGTTGATCCAAAAAGTTTGATTTACATTGATGGTACAGAACTCGATTTTGTACGTGAAGGACTCAACGAAGGTTTTCAATTTAATAACCCCAACATCAAAAATCAATGTGGTTGTGGCGAAAGTTTCAACGTTTAATTATGCCAATAACTCCTAATCACTTTGAACTCTTTGATTTACCAGTAACTTTTGATATTAACACCGAATTATTAGCCGCCCGTTATCGGCAAATCCAACAAGTCGTCCATCCAGATAACTTTGTGAACGCGTCTGATAAAGAACGTCTTGCTGCATTGCAAAAAACAACGCAAGTTAATGAAGCCTTTCAAATTTTAAAAAATCCATTTACGCGTGGTCAGTATTTGTTGGAACTATATAAAATTGATAATGAAACTCTAGGCGTGGTTAAAGGCGATTTTTTATTGCATCAAATTGATTTACGTGAAGAATTAGAATCGATTAAACAATCAGAACAATTAGATGCACTGAGTTTTTTTACTTCACGCGTTGATCGACAAATACAAACGCTGGTTGCGCAAATTAATCAACAATTTGAACAACAAGCTTATCAAGAAGCTAAACAAAGTTTACAACAATTACAATTTTTTAAACGTTTATACGACGAAGCCATGGATTTTGAGATTTGAAAAAGTTGATAAATTTTGTAAACTATCGCTTTCTCATGCATAACCATAAGGAACTACTTTACCAATGGCATTGTTACAAATCAGTGAACCTGGTCAATCTACAGCACCACACCAACACCGTTTAGCTGCAGGTATTGATTTAGGTACCACCAACTCTTTGATTGCAACTGTACGTAGTGGAATTGCTGAAACATTGCCCGATTTAGACAAGCAACACTTATTACCTTCCATTGTACATTATTCTCACACAGCACCGCCAATTGTGGGTTATGTAGCTAAAAAACGCGCCAATCAAGACCCATTAAATACCATTGCTTCAGTTAAACGTTTCATGGGACGCGGTATTGCCGATATAAAAACAACAGGATCGCGCTTACCCTATCACTTTATTGAACAAGCGCAAGGAATGCCGTTAATTCATACGGTTGCTGGTGACAAAAGTCCGGTACAAGTTTCTGCTGATATTTTAAGCGTGTTGAAACAACGGGCAGAAATGGCGTTACAAGGCGATTTAATCGGTGTTGTCATCACTGTACCTGCATATTTTGATGATGCGCAACGTCAAGCGACTAAAGATGCAGCGACGATTGCCGGTCTAAAAGTATTGCGTTTATTGAATGAACCCACGGCAGCCGCTGTTGCTTATGGCTTAGATAAAGAAGCGAGAGGTATTTATGCTATTTATGATTTGGGCGGAGGCACATTTGATATTTCAATTTTACGCTTACAACGCGGTGTATTTGAAGTTATGGCAACCGCTGGCGATTCGGCTTTAGGCGGCGACGATATTGATCAAGCGATTGCACAATGGTTAATGCAACAAGCCAATATTGCCGATGATGCAACGCACCATCATATTCGTGAACTTTTAGATATTGCCAGAACTGCAAAAGAAACTTTAACCACTGAAGCGGAAATTACATTAAAAATTCCTTTAGATACAGGAAATTGTGTCAATATTACGCTGACCACAAACCAGCTTAACGAATTAATTGATCCACTGATTCAAAAAACACTACTTGCTTGCCGCCGTGCTTTACGAGACGCGAGAATTACGCCAGAACAAATTAATGAAGTCGTCATGGTTGGTGGATCAACGCGAATGCCACGTGTACGAGAGAAAATAGGTGAATTTTTTCACTGTCAACCCCATGTTGATATCGATCCTGATAAAGTCGTTGCGATTGGTGCGGCAATTCAAGCAGACATTTTAGTAGGTAACAAACCTGATGATGACTTATTATTGCTAGATGTGATTCCACTATCACTAGGCATTGAAACGATGGGCGGATTGGTAGAAAAAATCATTCAGCGCAATACTACAATTCCCGTTTCTAAAGCGCAAGATTTTACCACGTTTAAAGACGGACAAACGGCAATGGCTGTGCATGTATTGCAAGGAGAACGGGAATTAGTCACTCATTGTCGCTCATTGGCACGCTTTGAATTACGCGGTATTCCGCCTATGGTTGCCGGTGCTGCTAGAATTCGTGTGACTTTTCAAGTAGATGCTGACGGTTTACTCGGTGTTTCAGCACAAGAAGAAATCAGCGGCGTACATAGTGAAATTACGGTAAAACCTTCTTATGGTTTAAGTGATAATCAAATTGAGCAAATGCTAAAAGATTCACTGTCTCATGCGCATGAAGACGTTGCTATTCGTACTTTGCGAGAACAACAAGTAGAAGCGGATCGGGTAATTAATGCGTTGCGTGCTGCGTTGAAAACAGATGGTAAAGTATTATTAAAACAGCATGAATTTGTAGCAATTAGTGAAGCGTTAGATGGACTTTTGCAAGTCAAAGGTGGACAAGATGCGCAAGCGATTAAACAGGCGATTGAAGAATTAGATAAAGTGACGCAAGAATTTGCCGCACGCCGCATGGATGCAAGTATTCGTCGTGCGATGAAAGGACAAAAAGTTGAAAATTTCATGGAGAATAATTAATGCCCAAAATTACTTTTTTACCTCACGAGTCAGTTTGTCCCGATGGCATTGAATTTCAAACAGAATCAGGGATTAGTGTCTTAGATGCGGCTTTGGCACATGATATAGATATAGAACATGTGTGTGAAAAATCGTGTGCTTGTACGACTTGTCATGTAATTGTTCGTCAAGGATTTTATTCACTGGAAGATGCGACAGATCAAGAAGAAGATTTACTTGATCGTGCATGGGGATTAGAACCGGAATCACGTTTAGCTTGTCAAGCGATTGTAACAGAAGAAGATTTAGTGATAGAAATTCCTAAATATACTTTAAATCAAGTGTCTGAACATCAATAATTCTGTAGAATATAGTAAATTTATGAAGCGCATCATTCGCGATAAACGATGCGCTTTCTTTCGTCAGCACTAAAACGATAAGCCCGCGTAGGTCCGATTAGCGACGCGTAATCGGACGCATGTTATTTGCCGCTGCAAACCGAAATATCTATATCACCACAAGATAAATAAATACCTTTGTGCATGATTTAATGATTTTTTTGAAAAAATTGAGATTATTAATCTGATAAACATGCGTCCGATTACGCTACGCTAATCGGACCTACGGTCTCTGTTGATAAACTGAGTTTTTATGACATTAGTTTTGGTTTTCTGGCAGCGGCTTGTCTGTGGAGAAAGTATAGGGAATTCCGGTGATTTCAGAAATTAGACGAGCCACTTCCTCCACTTCATGACGCCGTGATTCAGCGCCCCCCATCACAAAATCCGTGCTTGATGCCCAAACGGATTTGTCTTTTGTCTTCAGATCGAGAGCATAAGTAAAATAGTCAGTGTCACTTGTATGGAGTATTTCTTTAAATTCAATTTTAGCTAATTGCACGAAGGGAATTTTCTCAGCAGGCAGCTTTCGGAAAATGGTCTGGGGATAAAGGTTCAATTTCTTTGTGGTCTGGTCGAAATGTAAAATGCAAGTATTACTGGGAGAAAATAACATCCCGCTCAATATAGCACGCACCCACAACGCGCCAATCACGGTAAAAAATAGGCTTAAAGAAGCTATCAGAATAGACCAGTCTTCTCCAAAACGCATAATCGCTTGAACTAGCATGAAACCACTGAATAGAAAAACAATAAGACCAAAAATCAATGAGACAAACATTACGGTAAGAAATTCTGTGAGAGCAGAATAACGCAGTTTCAAGCTGCGTGGCGTGTTTTCGAGAATTTGAATGTTCATACCAGTTCCTTGTGTATTTGATTGACCGTGTGCTGACGGGCATTATCGTGGGGAAAACCACCATTTACCCTCAATTTGCACTAATTTTATTGTGCGCTGCGTGGGCGCATTATCGGGTTTGAGGGTAAATTGGGCATTCACGGTTGCTTTGTTTCCTTCAATGTTAATTTCCATAGAAATATCATCAGACAATATTCTAGGCGTTTCTCCTAAACTTGCTTTAAGTTCTTTAGCGGCTGCTTGCATAGAAACTTGTTTGCGAAAGTTGGGTTCAATTAGTGCGTGAACTGTTTCATGTTTATGTGCGTAAAGGCTGCTTAGATAGAGTTTTGCAACCGCTTTTGGATCAGTTTGATCAACATCAATATTTTTTGAGCAACTCAATAACAACACAATAGGAAGGAATAAAACAAATTTGGCTAGTATCGAGCGATTATTTACAAGCCGTTTAGTGAAACTTGAGCATTTCAATAATAAAGTCATTTCTTGTCACCTTAGTGTGGTAAAAATGGAGCTTAACTAGATTGCTTTACATATATTTAAATGTATGTAATAATAAACAAGTAAATTGAAAACGTATCTCGCCGTAGAGGTTCTACGGTCGTTTACGTTAATGCGGCATATACCTCACAAATGGATTCGCGTAACGGGACTCTCTCTGGGAAACGATGCGGGGATAAATTTTACTGTGAAAACGGGGAGGTATTGCAAG